>NZ_AZDG01000040.1 GCF_001434665.1 Companilactobacillus tucceti DSM 20183
TGCACGATGGCTAACCCAGGAAAAAGTCCCATCATATAGGACCATTGCTCGCTTCATCGTCTCCGACGATGCCGAGCGAATGATCCGTTCTAGTTTCAAGCTAATGTATAAATTTCTTGTAGATAATAATTTGATTGATGATGCTATATTTATTGACGGAACTAAAATCTTAGCCAATGCCAATAAATATACTTTTGTTTGGAAGAAGAACATTATGCGCTTTGATGATATGAATCGTGAAAAGATAAATGTGGTTCTTAAGGAAATAAAAGAAGCAGAATCCAGTTCATGGGCACAGTCACTACCCATGGACTATGAAAAATTAGATTTAATTATAGCTAAGTTGGAAGAAAGATTAGATCAACTAGATCAAGAAGTGGAATCAACCAAAATGTTGTCTCCGAACCCTGCTAAGCAGGTTCGCAGGTCTATAAAATCAAAATTGCATAAGACTCGGCATATCAAAGAAAAACATGATAAATATGCTAAAGATATAAAAGTACTTGATGAGAGAAATAGTTTTTCAAGAACTGATAACGATGCTACCTTTATGCGTGTTAAAGAAGATCCTATGAATAATGGCCAGTTAAAACCTGGATACAATTTACAGATTGCAACTAATAATCAATTTGTACTCGACTATGATTTATATTGGAACCCAACGGATATTCGAACATTGACTCCATTTTTGAAAAGTATGACATGCCATAAAATTTTGAAATCAAATAAGTATATTGTGGCTGATGCCGGGTACGGCTCAGAAGCCAATTACAAATATATTGAAGATGAATTACCAGATCAGATACCATTAATTCCATATGGTACGATGCTGAAAGAAAATACGAAAAAATGGCAATCAGATGAACGCAAAGTTATGAATTGGAAATACAACGAGATTGATGACTATTACATCGACCTTAAAGGTGTTCGGTTCAACTTTTACAAATATACTAAACAAACAGATAAGTATGGTTTTGTTAAAAAGTTTAAGAATTATAAAGCTGAATACAAAGATGAAAACCAGAATATTATAAAGCCTGCCATTACCGCTGGCGGTAATGTTAGGTACATAAAAATAAACCCCGAATGGGAATATTTTAAAGCTAAAGAAAAAGAAAGACTTTACAGTGATATAGGAGCTAATATTTACGCTCGACGTA
>NZ_AZDG01000041.1 GCF_001434665.1 Companilactobacillus tucceti DSM 20183
TACTCGTTCAACCCCACTATATACTTAATGTGGGTGTCGTCCACATCTGCCTTTGGCAGGTGGAACAGACGCCAATCCTTTTTCAAAACTTTATATTGGCGAGACTTTTTATCACTGATCTTATTTAACGTTTGAATACGTACTTTATCAAAAGCCCTACTGAACAATTGAACGGTATGAAATCTATCAACGATTATCTTGGCTTTAGGGAATATTTTGTGAACAATAGATTGATAGTTAGCGTTTAAATCTATTGATACAGTTTTAACATTTTGGCGTTCTTTGAGGCTGTATTTATTAATGAAATGTTCAGTAATTGTCTTCAATAGCCTATCGTGAACTAAATCAATAAGATGATGGGTTTTAGCATCAATAGAAATAAAAGTATATATTTTTTTTACAGAGCGAAATTCATCAAAACACAAATTTTCGGGAAGATATGAGGATCTTTTCGGAAGTTTTGTATTTTCGTAAAGTATTCTACTTACCGTGCTAATTGAGATACCTAATAATTTCGACATAGACGAGAGGGTAAATGATTCACGCGACATGTCGAATATTCTGGCCTTTATTTGTTTAGTCATGGTGTGATTTTTAATAAGTAGGTCACTGTGGGCACCGCAGGTGCTTCCACAGTTCCTACATAAAAACCTCTGTTTTTTAAGCATTAAGTGATACTCCATGCCGTTGAAACTGGCTAGACGTTGATTAGTCATTCTTTTTCCATTTTTAACCAACGTATTCTCGCCGCATTGAGGACATCGAGTTAATCTGTATGACAGTTCAGCTTTAACAACCTTGATATGCTTAATTACACCTTTATTATTAATTTTAGAATCACAAACAGAAACATTTTTAATATTATTGTCTTTAATGTTTAAAGCGCAAAGTATAGAATTGTCTTGGGACATTGTTGTTTTCTCCTTTGGAAAGAGTTTGGTCGCTTAAATCCTAACATGAGAACAGCGATGTTCTTTTGTTTTGTCCAAAAAAGATACAAAAAAACTGGTATTGATTTTA
>NZ_AZDG01000042.1 GCF_001434665.1 Companilactobacillus tucceti DSM 20183
GGTACTGAGTATATAATTTGATACAGATAAATAAGAGCACTTCTGGGAAAATAATTCTTGGAGGTGCTTTTGCTTTGACTAATAATAAATACTCGTATGAAACTAAATTGGAAGCTATTAGACTTTTGAACGCCGGTGTTTCTGGAAGACAAATCGTTAAACGGCTCGGTTTGAAAAGTGATGGTCTTATTTATACTTGGAGGAAACATCTTCGCAATGGAGACTATTACCGTCTTTCTCAGCCTCAAGGAAAACAATATAAATACAATAAAGGCGTGGCGGAACTGCCGGAGGCAGAACGTCACGCCAGAGAAATTGACGAAATAAAGCAAGAACTTGAAGTTGTAAAAAAATATTTAATCAAGGAAAGGTTGTGGTAAATAAAACTACAATATCAATGATAACTGAATTAAGCGATCACATTTCTATCTCGAGAATATGTAAAATATTAGGAATCTCTAGATCAACGTATTATCGTCATTTAAATAGCATCGATTTACTTGAATTGTCAGATTTAGAATCACTAATAAAATATGAATGTATAAAAACAAAATTCAGATACGGTTATCGAAAAATTTATCATCGGATCAAAAATGAAATACATTGTTCAATAAATCAAGTTAGGAGAATCATGCACAATCACGGCTGGGGCTGCGTAGTAAAGCCTAAACGATTAAATCGACCTGGAAATCCTTATAAGACCTTTGAAAATATAGTTAATGGAGACTGGTCGACTCCAAAGCCAATGACTAAACTGACCACCGACATCACGTATCTACCATTTGGCACAGAGATGCTTTATTTGTCATCAATATTAGACAGCTTTAACAACGAAATAATTGCATATGAAATATCAGA
>NZ_AZDG01000043.1 GCF_001434665.1 Companilactobacillus tucceti DSM 20183
GCACCAGTACCAAAGACAGCAATAGTGTCACCAGGTTTTGGTTGAAGGGTATTGAAGACAGTACCACTACCAGTTACATATCCACAGCCCAAAGGTCCAAGCTTTCTAAGGTCAAGATCCTTAGGAACTTTAACAGCATTTCTCTTATTAATAACTGTGTGTGTTGTAAATGAAGATTGGTTGAACATGTCAGAAACATGATGACCATCTTCTGTGAAATGGTCACTACCATCTGGACGAGTACCAGAAAGGTTAGAAGCGGCATACTTACGACATTGTGTAGGTTTACCTTTTAGACAGTTGTCACATTCACCACATGAATAAAATGACATGATAATGTGGTCACCGACTTTAAAGTTCTCAACATTCTTACCAACTTTTTCAAC
>NZ_AZDG01000044.1 GCF_001434665.1 Companilactobacillus tucceti DSM 20183
TTAGCTATTAAAAGCCACAATAGTAAATTACTTAGAGAAATAATCTTAGATTATAAGAAGAACAATACTGCTATGGATATATCAATAAATACGTTAAGAAAAAATATGAGGTATGTATGTAATAGTTGTACAATGCCCTACTCCAATGGTCCCCTGGAGGGAACCATTGGTAAGATAAAGAAATTAAAACACAATTGTTATGGCTTTAGAAATCTTAGTCATCTGCTTAAAAGAGCAACACTTATCTGCGCATGAAAAAAGGCACCTCAATTAAGAGGTGCCTCAGGTCCAAAATCATTCATCAATACGATTTGACAAAGAACC
>NZ_AZDG01000045.1 GCF_001434665.1 Companilactobacillus tucceti DSM 20183
TGTGACATAACTCCACATTAAAAGAGCTCCAGTATAGAAACGTTCGGTTTCTGTACTGGAGCTCTTCTTGTATAATAAAATTAATAAAAAAAGAGCATCGGTCCGAACCACCAATACTCTGCTAAAACACCCCTGGAAGGATGTTCTAAATATGCAAAGTTATTATAACATATCTCAAACTAGCTTGAGCTTAACCACCGAATTTATACCAGATAAAAATCATGAAGCCTATTATATAAACCAACTTGTTGAATCTATGGATCATGATGATGTCTATTTGACTGGACGACCTAAGGAGTATGATACAAGAGCTATATTAAAG
>NZ_AZDG01000046.1 GCF_001434665.1 Companilactobacillus tucceti DSM 20183
TATACATCAATCAATTTCTGTGATCTATGTAGAGAAAAAGGCATTACCAGAAGTATGTCCCGTAAAGGGACGCCTTCTGATAATGCCTTGATAGAATCGTTTCACTCTTCCCTAAAGTCTGAAACGTTCTACACGTTAGATGAACCTATAAGTTCAAATACTATTGTAATTGAAATGGTGGAAGAATACATCAAATTTTGGAACGAAGAAAGAATATTAGAAAAATTGGGTTATCAGTCACCGGTAGAATACCGGAACCTGATAACCCAATAATAGAAGTGCTTTTATTTTATTGTCTCAAAAAATAGTTGCAGTACC
>NZ_AZDG01000047.1 GCF_001434665.1 Companilactobacillus tucceti DSM 20183
ATTGTTGACTCATCTAAAGAAGATGCTGTTGAAGCTATCAAGAAGATCACAAATGGTCTAGGTGTTGACTGGGCTGTTGATACTACTGGTGTAACTAAAGTTATGACAGATTCTATCGCTGCTTTGACACAAGGTGGTACAACAGCTACTATCGCTGTTACACCAAACAATATCGATATCAGTACATGGAATGACCTATGTGTTGACGACAAGAAGATCGTCGGAGTAAACATGGGAGATTCAATTCCACAAGTTGATATTCCTCGTTTGATCGAGTTCTATCAAATGGGTGTCTTCCCATTCGATTT
>NZ_AZDG01000048.1 GCF_001434665.1 Companilactobacillus tucceti DSM 20183
CTTCAATACCCTTCAACCAAAACCTGGTGACACTATTGCTGTCTTTGGTACTGGTGCCGTTGGTCTTGCCGCAATGATGGCTGGTAAGATCTCTGGATGTACACATGTTATCGCCGTTGACATCGTTCCTTCACGTCTTGAATTAGCTAAGGAAATGGGTGCAACTGACATTGTTGACTCATCTAAAGAAGATGCTGTTGAAGCTATCAAGAAGATCACAAATGGT
>NZ_AZDG01000049.1 GCF_001434665.1 Companilactobacillus tucceti DSM 20183
AAAAAAGATCAGAACGTGGAAATCGTAAGATTTCCCGAACTGATCTTTTTTATTTTGAAAATATTAAAAAGGAAGATTGGCTATTTAGCCAATTTTCCTATATTCATTGCCATTAATACGAATCCCATTTGTTTCTTAATGTTCTCATTACCTCGAACCGTAAATTTAGTGAACTTCAAATAAGACTTAAGGTGACCGAAAACTGATTC
>NZ_AZDG01000005.1:0-31222 GCF_001434665.1 Companilactobacillus tucceti DSM 20183
AACCTGTGACCTCCTGCTTGTAAGGCAGATGCTCTCCCAGCTGAGCTAATCCTCCATGCCGTTATGCGTTTCAACAACTATATTAGTATACCTAAAAACAACAAAAAAAGTCAACGAAAATCGTCGACTTTTTTTAATTTTTTTATTTATTTATTCTGGATTATTACTATTATCTTCTGGTTTCATAGTTGGGAACAATACGACATCACGAATTGTAGGTGCGTCTGTTAGCAACATAACCAAACGATCGATACCAATACCTAGTCCACCTGTTGGAGGCATACCGTATTCCAAAGCTTCAACATAATCATTATCGATTCCTTCGGCTTCGTCATTACCTTCATTTCTTTCAGCAACTTGAGCTTCAAATCTTTCACGTTGGTCGATTGGATCATTTAATTCAGTAAAGGCATTACCGTATTCATGACCTAGAATATAAACTTCAAAGCGATCTACAAATCTAGGATCTTTCTTATTCTTCTTAGCTAAAGGTGAAACTTCAATTGGATAACCATAAATAAATGTTGGTTCTTTAATGTTATCTTCAACAAATGTTTCAAAGAACTCATTAATAATGTGGCCAACTTTCCAATATTGTTCATAGTGAACATTATTTTCATCAGCTAATTTACGTGCTTCATCAATTGTCATTTCTTTAGTAAAGTCAATTCCAGTTTTTTCTTGGATAGCAGCAACCATCGAAATGCGTTTGAAAGGCTTACCTAAATCAACATCTTCACCTTGATAAGTAATTTGAGTTGTTCCAAGAGCCTTTTTGGCAGCATGTCTGAAAATTCCTTCAGTTTCATCCATAACATCATTGAAATCAAAGTATGCAGCGTATGTTTCCAATGAAGTGAACTCTGGACTGTGTTGTGTATCCAAACCTTCATTACGGAAAACACGGCCAATTTCATAAACACGTTCAAAACCACCGACAACCAATCTCTTCAAAGGTAGCTCCAAAGCAATTCTTAGATACATATCCTCATCCAAAGCATTGTAATGAGCAATAAATGGTTTAGCGTTGGCACCACCGGCTTGAGCATTCAATGTTGGTGTTTCAACCTCTAAGAAATCCTCACCATCTAAGTATTCACGAACTGCTGAGATAATCTTTGAACGTTTCTTAAAGCGATCAAAACTATCATCATTAGCAATAAGGTCAAGATATCTTTGACGATATTTTTGTTCAACATTTGTTAAACCATGGAATTTATCTGGCAATGGACGTAATGACTTAGCTAACATTGTTACCTTTGTAGCCTTAACAGTCAATTCACCCATATCAGTTTTCATAACGTGGCCTTCAATACCTAAATGATCACCAATATCAGCGCGCTTAAAGATATGATAGTTTTCTTCTCCTACCTCATCTTTACGTACATAAATTTGGATTTTTCCGCTTCTATCTTTGATATCAGCAAATCCAACTTTACCTTTACCACGTTTAGTCATCATACGACCAGCAATAATAACTGGAGTATTTTGTTCTTCAAGGACTTCTTTGTCCTCTTCGTTATATTTACTGTGAAGTTCCTCTGTTAAATCAGTTCTAACAAAGCGTGAACCATATGGATCTACACCTTCATCATATAATTCAGCTAGCTTCTCACGTCGAACACGTAGCTGATCGTTCATTTCTTTTCCTTGCTTATTCTTTTGGTTTCCCAAACTGTTCTCCCCCGTTTCTATGAAATCCTTGCTGATCTTGCTTCTCGTTTTTCATAACTTTCAACAAAATCATCTAATATATCAAATACTTCTTTCATGGTATCAACTTGCACGACCTTAGCACGGGTTCTTACGGCATGTGGAATACCCTTTAGATAGTATGCTGCTTGTTGACGAAATTCTGGTACGCCAACATGCTCACCCTTTAAGTCTACCAAACGTTCCAGCTGAAGTTTAGCTATATTAATTTTTTCTCTAATAGATGGATCAGGAATAATTTCTCCTGTACCAATATATTCTTGCATTGCACGCAGTTTCCAAAAGTTACCTAGTACTGCACGGCCCACCATGGCTGCATCAGCACCAACTTGTTCAATCATCGCTTTAGCATCTTGTGGAGTTCTTATATCACCATTTCCCATAAAAGGAATCGTCAAGTTTTGAGCTACTTCATGCAGTATATCCCAATTGGCATGTCCTTGATAAAACTGTGCACGAGTTCTCCCATGCATAGCAATCGCAGCCGCACCACCTTCTTGAGCAGCCAAAGCATTTTCAACTGCAAAAAGATGATCATCATCCCAACCAGTTCTCATCTTAACGGTTAATGGTTTATCAATGGCTGAACTGACAGCCTTAACTACTTCATAGATTTTATCAGGATCTAATAGCCATCTTGAACCAGCGTCAATCTTGACGACCTTTTTAACTGGGCAACCCATGTTGATGTCAATAATATCAGCAGCGGTATTTTCGGAAACAAATTTTGCAGCGTTAACTAACGATTCTTTGCTCCCTCCAAATAATTGAATACTAACTGGATGTTCTTTAGGATCGACCGTCAACATATCTAAAGTTTTATTATTATGATATTTGATACCTTGGTCACTAACCATTTCACAGACAACTAACCCAGCGCCAAACTCCTTAGCAGTTAATCTAAACGATGCATTAGTTATTCCGGCCATCGGTGCAACAACAAGTTGATTAGGAATTGTTACATTTCCTATATTCCATTCCATATTGCTTACCTCTATTTTTAAACAGAATTTCTGCTTAGAAAATATTCTTTAATTACAACTTGCAATAATAACAAATTTTTAGCGTTTATGGCAAACGTGATTACTTCTTTTCCGCAATAATTTCTTTTAGGTCTTCTTCTGAAAATTGATATTTATTATTGCAGAATTTGCAGACAGCCTCAGCTCCATGATTTTCATCGATCATAGATTGAAGTTCATCTTCAGAGATAGTTGCTAACGACTTAGCGAATTTTTCTTTAGAGCAATCACATTTGAATGCAATTGGCATTGTATCAAGTACTTTCATTTCAATACCATTCATTAATTTACCTAAAACCTGCTCGTTTGTTAATCCTTCGTTAAGAAGAGTAGATAAGTTTGGAATGATTTTTAAATTATTTTCTATTTTTGTAATATCATCATCATTTGCTCCAGGCAATGTTTGAATCAAAAATCCTCCGGCAGCTCCGACTGTTTCATTCGGTTGAACAAAAACTGACACTCCGACGGCTGAAGGAATCTGTTCTGATTTAGCCATATAGTATGTAAAATCAGCTCCAATTTCTCCAGAGACAATTGGTACTTGTCCTGTAAATGGATCTTTCATATGTAGATCTTTAGTGATACTCAAAGTACCATTAGTTCCGACGGCACCTTTAACATCTATATGGTGATCTTTATTCAAAGGTAAACTTACATGTGGGTTTTGAATATATCCTTTTACTGTACCAGAGGCATTAGCATCTACAACAATAGCTCCAGCAGGTCCATCAGCGACCACTCTTGTAGTTAAAACTTCATCTTCTTTGAGAGTAGATGTAGCAACAAGAATTGATCCTATCATTGTACGACCAAGTGCAGCTGTAGAGTTAGACCAAGTATCATGTCTCTTTTGTGCTTCTGCAATAGTATCTGTAGCATTGATAACATAAGTTCTAAATTTTCCATCAGTTGAAACTGATTTAGTTAACGTATCTGTCATTGTAATCTCCCATTTTTCCGTTCAAAAAAGCGACTCAAACGAGTCGCTTTTTTTATTTATCCTGATTATCGTCATGATTATTTTGATCGTCTGAATCATCAGCATTTGGCTTATCGTCACTAGTGTTACTATCTTTTTCTGAAGGGAATTCTGTCTTGTTAGTATCATCGTCATCATTCTTTGTATCTTCAGATTTTTGTTTAGCAGCATCTTTAGCTTCAACAGCACGTTTAGATTGTTCAAAAGTAGCAGCACTCTCACTTGGGAATTCTTCTTTCAAATCATCAGCAGGCATCTTACCTGTATTGAATAGACTTAAGATTTCCTTCTCATCAAGAGTTTCATACTTGAGCAATGCTTCAGCAATCAATTTATGTTGTTCACGGTGGCTCTCGATAATTTCACGAGCTTGTTCGTGTCCTTCATCCAAGAAGCGTTTAACTTCTTGATCAATTGCGTTAGCAGTTTCTTCTGAATATGAAGGTTCAGCACGGTAGCTTCCACCACCAAATGGTTGACCATTCTTTTCAAGTTGAACTTGACCTAGTCGATCAGTCATACCATATTCAGTAACCATTGTACGAGCAATTTGTGTGGCTTGTTCAAAGTCATTTGAAGCACCTGATGATTGTTGACCAAAGATAATTTCTTCAGCTGTACGACCACCAAGTAAACCAGCAATTTGCTCTGTTAATTCCTTCTTAGTAATCAAGTTTTGATCATCTTTAGGAAGCATGATGGCATAACCACCAGCCTTACCACGAGGTACGATCGTAACTTTTCTAACTACTCGTGAATCACTTAAGACTAATCCGATCAAAGCGTGTCCAGCCTCATGATATGCAACCATGTGACGTTCCTTATCAGAAATCACACGATTCTTCTTAGCTGGTCCTGCAATAACACGATCTTCAGCTTCATCAATATCTGATGGATCGATCTTTTGCTTACCACGTCTAGCGGCAACTAAGGCAGCTTCGTTTAGTAAGTTTTCAAGGTCAGCACCAACAAAACCTGGAGTTTGTTGAGCAATAACCTTTAAATCAACATCATCTGTAAATGGTTTATTTGTAGCATGAACTTTAAGAATAGCTTCACGTCCCTTAACATCTGGACGACCAACTAAAATCTTACGGTCAAAACGGCCTGGACGTAATAGGGCTGGATCAAGGACATCGGAACGGTTAGTAGCAGCCATAACGATGACACCTTCATTACCTGTAAATCCATCCATTTCAATCAATAATTGGTTAAGTGTTTGTTCACGTTCGTCGTTACCGCCACCAGTACCTGAACCACGTTGACGACCAACGGCATCGATTTCATCGATAAAGATGATAGAAGGAGCATCTTTTTTGGCATTTTCGAATAAATCACGAACACGAGATGCACCAACACCAACAAACATCTCAACAAAGTCTGAACCAGAAATTGAATAGAAAGGAACCTTTGCTTCACCAGCTACGGCCTTAGCAAGTAAAGTTTTACCAGTACCAGGAGGACCTTCTAGTAAAACACCTGATGGAATTCTGGCACCAAGTGATACGAATTTTCTTGGATCTTTTAAGAACTCAACAACCTCAACAAGTTCTTGCTTTTCCTCTTCAGCACCAGCGACGTCAGAGAATCTAACTTTATTCTTTTTAGGATCTTCGGGTTTAACTTTAGATTTACCAAAGTTCATAACTCGATTTGATCCTCCACCTTGTCCACCTCTTCCCATCATTGCAAAGATAATGAAGAAGAAGAGAAGGAATGGCAATACTAAGGTTAGAATCAATGAAATCCATTGTGAGGATTGTGATTTAGGAGCAGCTGTAGTCTTTACGTTTTTAGATTCAGCTGCGTTATTGATTCGTTTTAAAGTATCGTTATTAGGCAACACAGTTGAAGTAAATTGTGTTACTTTCGATGATCTAGTCGATTGTCTACGGCTAAATAGTGAAACTGACTGAGTAGCCGTAGTCTTTTGAGCTTTCTTGTATTCACCAGTTACTTGATAAGCTCCTCCGATAGGCTCGATTTTAAAACTCTTAACTTTCCCTTTATTAAGTTGAGTAATAAATTGATCTTGACTTAGTGTTTTAGATTGATCTGAGGATTGACCGCCAGCAAACCAACTTGCTGCAAGCACTAAAACAACAAAGAGCAAGATGTAAAACAGGCTATTATTAATTAACCTATTTCGATTGTTTTTCATACATTTCCTCCTAATTAATTAGACGCTACATATTGTAACATTGGTGGATATTAACGCAATAATAATTATACCGCTATCCTGATTATTTTGTTGTATAAACCTCTGGCTTTAAAACACCAACATATGGCAAGTTACGATAATGTTCATCAAAGTCCATTCCGTACCCAACAACAAAGGCATCTGGTATTTGAACACCAACATAATCAACATGTACATGCTTGATTCTTCTAGCTGGTTTATCTAAGAATGAAACGATTCTGATCGATTTGGCGTTACGTGTTTTAAATAACTCGATCAAACGATCCAAAGTATATCCTGTATCAATAATATCTTCGACAATAACTACATCACGACCACTCAAGGGTGTATCCAAATCCTTAATGATTCTAACTTCTCCAGTAGTTGATGTATTCTCACCACCATAACTGGAAACATCCATGAAGTCATACTCCATTGGTATATCAATGTTTTTAACTAAATCCATCATGAACATAGCTGCACCACGTAAGATACAAACAAACAAGGGATTCTTGTCGGCATAGTCTTTGGTTAGCTCGTTACCTAGTCGAATATTTGTCTCTTCGATTTTTTCTTGTGATACTAGAACCTTTTCGATATCTGAATTCATTTTTTTACCTCATCTAAAGTCTATTTTGAAACCATAATTACCTTGCTTAAAATAATCGCTTATCTTATAGATTTTTTCAACCCATACTATTTGATTATCGAATAACAAAATAATTGATCGATCTCTTTGATATTCTGGTACTTTTTTGTTGATAAACCTTTTACTCAATTTTTGATGAAGATTATTACCTATTGCTAATTTATCACCAGCCTGTCTAGTTCTAAGCATAATTTGCTCAGGCATTTTTTCCACTACTATGTCAGCTTCTGAAACAGGTACTTTTTTTACAACTAGATTATACCCGTTAATTTTAATCGGTTGGTTGACTTCAATCAATTTTTTTAAATTAATTTTAGAATCCATTTTCTTGATTTCAAATCGCTCATACGATCTTTGGAAAACCCAATTATCCTCCAAATCAACAAGAGCATTAGGACGATTATTTTCAATAACATCGATAATCTGATCGATCTGCTTGTTGCTAACAGAGATATCTAAATTTCGTGTAAAAAAGCTACCCCAAAATAGCGTTTGCTGATTATGATCTAATTCTTCAACCGGAGATAATTCTCCTGACAAATCATGTAGTTTCATATCATTTTCTATCTTGGAAAATTTCTCCATGGCTAAAGATATAAGTGCATTCATTTGTTGATCAAATAATCTAAAGTGCGATAATACCTGACCATTTTCTTTCTCTAGTTCTGGAAAAATATTATTTCTTAATCTATTACGCATTGTAATATCTTCAAAATTGGTTTCGTCTTGAACGAATTTTATTTCTCGTTTCTTAGCATACTTTCTCAAATCAGATTTACTAAATTTCAATAACGGTCGAACTAATTGACCTACTTTGAAATTACGTTGTTGTTTTAAACTTGTAACTTCAAAAACATTACCAGAACGTATCATCTTCATAAGAATGTTTTCAGCCAAATCATTCCCGTGATGTGCAGTTAACAACGTATCATAGTTATCTTGATCCATGATTTTAGCAAAGAAATCATATCTAAATTGCCTTCCTGCTGCTTCCATACCCATATCAGGTGAATGTTTAGTCCATTTAGTCGTATAAAATTTAAAGCCTTTTTCTTTGCAAAAATCTCTCAAAAATCTTACTTCACTAGCACTTTCTGGACGTAGGTCATGGTCAACATTAACAACCCCAAACTCGTTTTTTGGTATTAATTTACTAATTATGGTTAATAAGACCATTGAATCAACACCGCCAGATACAGCAATCAAAATTCTCTTGGCTCGATATCTTTGTAAGACTTTTTTCACAGTTCCAATTAATTCATTCTCTATTCTCATACTGTCCTTCTTAATTTATTACTATTTAGAAAAAAAAGGCGCTCCGCCTACAATGTAAACGAAACGCTTTTAATTTAATTAACTTCTGCGACCGCCGCGACCACCGCGTTTACCTTCAGTATTTTTACGGATAGTAGTCAATCTTTCTTCACTTTGTTTCATGAAATCAGACATCATATCATCAAAATTTTCCACTGGTTTATGTTGTGGCTTTTTCTCAAAATGACGCTTAGGTTTTGGTCTATCACTTGCTTGTTTGATCGATAATGCAATCTTATGATCCTTTTCGTTAAGAACTAAAACTTTTACAGTATCACCGACAGTTAAGACATCGTGAATATCTTTGACGTAGCCATCAGCAATTTCACTGATGTGCACCATTCCGCTTTGTCCTTCGCCTAAATCAACGAATGCTCCAAAATTTGTAATTCCAGTAACTTTACCTTCTGTTTTAGATCCTACTTCAACTGTCATCTAAATAAAAAAATCCCTTTCCCTATTTTTGAAAAGTATTGGCTGAATCAGGCAAGTTATAAACTTGTTCACCTGGTTTAGAGTACATATACTTTTCACGAATATATTTCTCTAGATAGCTCTTGTCACTAAGTTGTGCTTTTTCAACTTTCAAACTGCTCTTTGTTGCTCTTTGCTTCTCTAGTTTTTTCTGACTAACGGCAATATTATCAACCGTTCTAGAATAAGCTTGATGAGCATTGATTATTTGAAATCCCAGCACACAAATCACCAAAGCAAAAATAACCCCAATAGCCGTCAATCTACGTTTATGAATCTTTTTAACGTAATCGATTCGACCAGTATTTTTAGAAGTATTTGTATGTTTCGGTTTAATTACAGAAACATTTGAATTAGCTAATTTATGTACTTCCATGTTGCTACACCCCTAGGAATTAATACATTGAGTATACCAAGTTTTCATAGTGATTTGAACCGTTTTCTATGCTTTTTAATCTAAACACAACATTTAATCGATTTCTTCGTACATCTCTGTTGAATCACTCTTTTTAGTTGTTTCTTTAATATTCAAGATTCTAACTTTCATAGTTCTTTCACCAAAGTGCATTTCCAAAACATCCCCAACAGAAACATCAGTTGAAGACTTAGCCACACGGTCATTAACATTTGCTCGACCGTTATCGGCAAATTCCTTAGCGACGGTTCTTCTCTTAATAATACGACTTACTTTCAAAAATTTATCTAGTCTCATTCTACTTAATCCTCATAATCTTTATAATTAGTTTTCCCATCGGTAAAATTTCCCATTCTGATTTTTCTAAAACTTTCCATGCTTTAGACATCAATAAATAGATCAATACCCCGATTGGAATTAAAATCAAATTTATCAACACACTACTACCACGTGTTAAAGGTAAATAATGTGTCATAAATTTTTCTAGTGCTCTAATACATAATGCCATGAATAGTCCTAAAGAAAGGACTTTGAAAGTGAACTCTCCACTTATCAGTAGATTTTTTCGATCACCTGTATAGATGATCAACAACCCGACCAATATAACCAACTCACTCAAGACAGTTGCAAGAGCTGCCCCAACAATATGGAAATGTGGTATAAGAACAACATTCAAGACCGCTTTAGCTACCAATGATACTAAAAATATTAACAATTTAATAATATTTTTTTCATTGTCACTACTTGTTACGGCAATCAACAAGTTTATTCCTGAAACAATAACTATCGACAACATGTATACTCCTAACGCAAACGAACCATCTGCATTAGTAAATAGCATCGTGTTCACAATCGGCATCAAAGAAATCAATCCAGCCGTTTCAGCGGTCGCCAACCATAAACATACTCGCATCATTTTTCCAATAAGTTGTTTATTATTGTCAAATTTATTAGATTTCAACTGCGGCATAATCGCTGAAACAAATGACAATGAGATAACTATCCCTAATTGGATCAATGGTTGGGCTCGATCGAAAATACCTTTTAGTATCTCAGCTTCAGGAAGTGATTTACCTGATTTCATCAATAATCTCAACATCGAAAATGAATCAATAAACTGATAAAAAATTGTTATCCCAGTAAAGATAATTATCAAAACTATCTCTAACGATAAGCCCTTTTCAAATTTTAGTCCTATATTACTGTCATCTTTTACAAAGGGACGTTTTATAAAAAGTGAGATCATCAAAATAATTACGGCAAACAATCCACCAACAAAAGCACCACCGTTTGCAATTGTTCCCATTTGATACTCACTAAGTAACCCTCTACCAAACATCATTGCTGCACCAATAATTACAATTATTCGTACTAACTGCTCTGAAATTTGTGATATGGCACTTGGTTCCATAATTAATTCACTCTGGAAATACCCTCGGATACTAGCTTCAAAAGGTATTAGTAAAAAGGTTAACGAGACTGCCCTAACTTCATGATAAAGATTGGGGTCTCCCATAAAGAACGCTAACTTGTGAGCTGCTATCCATAAAGATGCTGTAATCAAAACACTAATAATCATTAAGCTTATAAATGTTCTTTTCATTAACTCACTTTTGGCATTAATTCCAGATTGTTGCGCAAAAACTTTGGAGATAACTACTGGCAATCCTGATAATGCTAAAACAGAAAATATCCCATAAATTGGATAAACCTGTTGATAAATAAAATAGCCCCTATCCCCAACAATATTTTGTAAAGGTATTCGATATATTGCGCTCAATAATTCCGAAAACAATGAGGCAATCGTCAGAATCCAAGTCCCCTGTATGGCTCTTGAGGTTTCTTTTCTCATTCTTTTGTTTTAACTTTCTTTAATTTATCGAACTCTTTTTCCATCTTTTGAGCAAATGTTTCAAATTGTCCAAACCACTCATTCTTTTTAACACTTCCTGAATCCAAAGTTATTTTGAATTCATCGTTATTGTTATGAACAGTGGCCTTCATGCTTGTATTACCTAAGAATTTGAATACTAGATCTCCTGTTAAATAGTCATTTGCTTTTTTAGAGAATTTAACATTGATCATTCCGTTTCTCATAACAACACTGTTAATAAGTGATTCATCCAACGATGTTTTCAACAAGCTAATATCTAATAAGTTTTGAACTTCATCAGGATACTTACCAAAACGATCTAACAACTCTGAACGAACTTCTTGGTAGTTTTCTTTTGAATCTATTTGGCGAATACGTTTATACAATTCAACTTTTTGACGTTCATCACTAATATAAGTTTTAGGAATATAAGCTTCCAATTCCAAATTAACTTCAGAATTAGTTTTCTCAGCTTTAGTATGGCCTCTCTTTTTAGCAACTGCATCATTAAGCATCTGTGTGTATAGATCAAATCCAACTGAATCAATAAATCCATGTTGTTGCTTACCTAATAAATTACCTGCACCACGAATCGACAGGTCACGCATAGCTATTTTGAAACCAGAACCTAATTCGGTAAAGTTTTTAATAGCTTCCAAACGTTGTTCACCTACTTCGGTCAATACCTTATTAGGTTTATACATCAAGTATGCATAGGCAACTCTACTAGAACGTCCTACACGACCTCTGATTTGATAAAGTTGTGATAATCCATATCTATCAGCATTTTCAACGATCAAGGTATTGGTATTAGGCATATCAACACCCGTTTCAATAATTGTCGTTGTCACTAATACATCATAATCACCATTTAAATAGTCGGATATTACGCCTTCCATTTGTGTCTCAGTCATACGACCGTGAGCTGTTGCAATTCTTGCTTCTGGAACTAAGGCTTGCAGTTGATTAGCAACTTGCTCCATATCTTCCACTCGATTATGAAGATAAAACACTTGTCCACCACGTTCCATCTCACGCTTTATCGCACTTGCAATAACTTGATAGTTTTGTTCCATTACATAAGTTTGAACGGGATATCGATTACTTGGAGCCGTTTCGATCAAAGATAAATCACGTACACCTAGCATAGACATATTTAATGTTCTTGGAATTGGTGTTGCCGTTAATGTCAATACATCAACATTTGACTTCAATTGCTTGATTTTTTCTTTGTGTTTAACTCCAAAACGTTGTTCCTCATCAATGATCAAAAGACCAATATCATGAAATTTAACATCTTTTGAAAGCAATCTATGTGTCCCTACGACAATATCAATATCACCTGATTCCAACTGTTCAACGATTTCTTTACTCTGTTTACGAGTCTGGAATCTAGATAACATCCCAATTTCAATTGGAAAACCTTCAAAACGTTCTTTCATAGTTTCGTAATGTTGTTGAGCTAACAAAGTGGTTGGGACTAAAAATACTACTTGCTTGCCGGCCTCTGCTGCTTTAAAGGCAGCTCTTAATGCAACTTCAGTTTTACCAAAGCCAACATCCCCAACTAATAATCTATCCATCGGATGATTTTTTTCCATGTCGCGCTTTATTTCATCAGTTGAACGTAATTGATCAGGTGTTTCTGGATAAGGAAAGGCATCGTCAAATTCATGTTGCAATTCGTCATCTTTAGGAAAGGCGTATCCTTTAGCAGCTTCTCTTTGAGCATACAGATCAATCAAATCATCAGCAATATCTTCAATACTAGATTGAACTTTTCGTTTCGTCTTTTGCCATTCATTCCCACCAAGTTTATTAACTCGTGGAGATTTACCTTCGGCTGAGACGTACTTTTGAACCATATCAAGTTGAGATACAGGAATAAATAATCGTCCATCGTCTCGATATTCGATCGTAATATAATCTTGATGTTTGCCATCGACTTCCATTGTCTGCATACCAATAAACTTACCAATACCATGGTTTACATGGACAACATAGTCCCCTGGTTTCAACTCGTTATAGCTCTTTAAACGTTCAGCATTGGCTAAAGTTTGATGACGTCTTCTTTTAGGTTGTTTATTAAACAATTCCTTTTCAGTAATAATAGCAACTTTTTCTTCAGGCATCTCAAAGCCTAATCCCAAACTGGCATTCATAATTTGGGTCTGATGCTCAATAACCTTGTCATCAGTCAAAGTAGCTTTAATACCAAAATCTACCAAAGTATTATTTATCGCTGAAATTCTCTTTTCATTATTTATTAATAAGAGAACTGTATACTTCTGTTTTTGCCAACGCTCGACTTCGGATTTGAGTAGTGGCATCTGACTGAAAAACTGCTGCATACTTCTAACAGGAACATTTTCCAATTGATTTAATCGAATATGACCCATTCCTTGTTGAAAGGCTGATAAATAAATTTGTGGGTTCTTATTATCTTTTAAAACATCAACAAATTCTTGACGAATCGTCTGTTCAGGTAAACTTTTCCCATACTCCAATTGACTTGCTAACCAAGATTGATTATCTGCCAAATTATCTTTTGACTGTTCGACCAAACGATTGTATTCATTAAAGATGATCAAATCACCATCACCTAAATAATCGATCAGGCTGCTAGGTTCAGCAATCAAATAATTAATAATGCTTCCGATATTATCTGGTCGCATCTTTTCAGATAGCTCTTCAATAATTTGTCCAAAGGCAATTTCTAAGTTATCTTTTGTGTCTTTATCAGCGGCCTTTAACTGCTTATCGTGACTCTTAGTTAGTTTTTTTAGACCGGCAGCAATTTGTTCATCAGTAATCACTCGATCATTGGCTGGAGATATATTTATTTGATCCATCTCTTTTAAGCTACGTTGTGTTTCTGAATCAAAAGATTTAATCTTCTCAACTTGATTTCCGAAGAAATCTATTCTGATAGGATCATCAACATCTAAAGGATAAATATCGACAATATCACCACGTATAGCAAAATCTCCAGGCTTAGCAACCAATTTGTCTTTGTTGTAACCCATTTGTACAAAAGTACTATTTAGGTTTTCTAAGTCATACTCTTCATCCTTGATGATGTTCAGCTGTGCTGCTTTGAAAAGCTCTTTATCTGATAAAGCGTATTCCAATCCTGCCACAGAAGTAACGACTATCCCTGGTTTATCGCTGATCAAAAAATTCAACGAATCTAGGCGTTGGCTTAATTCATCTGGAGAACTTGTTGCTATTTCAGTCGATATAGCTTCTTCAACTGGGAAAATATGTACATTTTCACTATCAAGAAGGTTTAAGTCATCATATGTTTTATTAGCATGAAAATTAGTATTTTCCACCAATATTATTTTCTTATTCGTTTGTTTTAATGATTCCAGCACAAAAAGGGAAATCGTTGAGCCAGTTAGACCAGTCAGCATGTTTTTAGTTGCTGGCTTGACTTGGCTGATAAATTTCCCTAAATCTAACTTTTTAGCAATAAAATCTATTAAGTTCAATTTTGGCCCCTTTATTGTGAGCTGCTTTTATGAAATAAATTCTTCACACAGCAGCTTTTTGTTTTTAAACGGGCTCTAGTTTGGATAACCTTATTACCTTAAATATTTGTCGTATCCAAGCTACGCCCTAGTTATATTTATTCATTAATTGATCAAAACTATCTCCAGCAATCCAATCTTTGACTGCATCGGCAGCTTTATCTATCCCTGCCAACGCTACTGGCTCGTTATCTTTTGTAAATGGTGTTAAAACCCAATTTACAACTGTTTGCTTTTGAGGATGTTGGATACCTATTTTGATCCGTTTGAAATCTTTTGTCCCAACAGATGAGATTATACTCTTAATTCCATTATGACCACCTGCTGAACCCTTGGCTCGTAATCTTACTTTACCTATAGGCATATCAAGGTCATCTTGAATAACCATAATTTCCTCTGGTTGAATTTGATAATAGCCCATCAAGAATCTGACAGCTCTTCCAGATTCATTCATAAATGTTAAAGGTTTAACTAAAAATACCGTCTCGCCATCCACTTTAAATTTACAATACTCAGCTTCAAAATCTTTTTTAGTTTGTGTCTGAGCATATTCTTCCATTAATTTGTCAATCGTCATAAAACCCATGTTGTGTTTTGTGCGATCATATTTTTTACCGGGATTTCCTAAACCAACGACTAATTTCATATTAAATACCTCATTTCGAACTTCAATTATATCATTTTCAAACTAGCTAATTTTTACTTTTTTTGCAATGCCCCTGTTTATTTTCATGCTTTATTTGTATAATTATATTCGGAACATATTTATTTTGAAGGGATGATATTTAATATGACGACTCCAACAAACGAAAAGAATCATCAAAAAGTACTTCTAGTCGGTGACGGTGCTGTAGGTTCAACATTTGCTTACGCTATGACACTACAAGGTATTGCACAAGAACTAGTTATCTGCGATATCGCTAAAGATAAGATCAAGGGTGACGCAATGGATCTTGCTGATGCACTTCCATTCTCATATCCTAAGAACATTCACGCTGGTGAATACTCAGATGCTAAAGACGCTGATCTTGTTGTTATCACTGCTGGTGCTCCACAAAAACCAGGTGAAACAAGACTAGACCTTGTTAACAAAAACCTTAACATCTTGAAGACAATTGTTGATCCAATCGTTGAATCAGGATTCAATGGTATCTTCTTGGTTGCCGCAAACCCAGTTGATATCTTGACATACGCTACTTGGAAACTTTCAGGCTTCCCTAAGGAACGTGTAATTGGTTCAGGTACATCACTAGATACTGCTAGATTACAAAAATTCGTTGGTGAAGAACTTGGAATCGATCCTCGTTCAGTTAACGGATACATCATGGGTGAACACGGTGATTCAGAATTCGCTGCATGGTCACATCTATCAATCGGTGGCGTAACAATGGCTGAATGGATGGAAAAACATCCAGAAGTTACACAAGATACTCTTGACGCTATCTACAAGAAAGTTGTTAACGCAGCTTACGACATTATCAATACTAAGGGTGCTACATTCTACGGTATCGGTACTGCTCTTGCAAGAATTTCAAAAGCCTTGCTAAGTGATGAAAACACAGTTCTTCCATTATCAAACATGATGAATGGTGAATATGGCGTTTCTGATATTTATATCGGTTCACCTGCTATCATCAACCGTAAAGGTCTAAAACAAATCATCGAAGTTCCATTGAATGCTGAAGAATCAGAACAAATGAAGAAATCAGCTGCAGAACTTACAAAGATTCTTAAAGATGGTTTTGAAGCTACAGGTATCAAAGGTCGTCAATAATCTTTAATATTGATAAAAGAATGCTTAGGCATTCTTTTTTTTTGTGAAATTATACGGTATGATTGATTTCATATAGTTAGATAGGATGTGAAATATATGTTAGTTAAGTCATTAGTACTTAAAAAAGACAAGTTAGTCACAGTAAAAGAAACTGTAACACTTGAAGAGGCTTTAAAGGTTCTTGAAGATTCAGGTTTCAGATGTGTTCCTATTTTAGATGAGAGTGGTCAAATATTCAGGGGAAATATTTACAAGATGCACATCTATCGTCATAAATCACGTGGGGGAGACATGAGTCTTCCCGTAACAACTTTGATGAAGAATGCAACAAAGACGATCAATGTTGATTCACCATTCTTCAAGGTATTTTTCAATATTAAAGATTTGCCTTACATTGCTGTTTTAGATGAATCAAACATGTTCTACGGAATCTTGACCCATGCTAGTCTTTTAAGCATGTTATCAGACGCTTGGAATCTTGAGGTAAGTAGTTATGTCCTAACAGTCAGTTCTACTGGTGAACGTGGTGATCTAGCTAAAATGTTAAAGATCATTGCCAAATATGTTTCTATTTCAGGCTGTATCACATTGGATGCTAAAACTAATGAAGTAGTAAGAAGAAATTTATTCACCTTACCTGCTGAAACAACGATTGAAGATTTGAAAAATATCATCACGCGCTTAGAGAAAAAGAGCTTTATAGTTTCAGAAATAGATGATTTAAATTCCGGAAAAATTTTAGATAAACATACGCTATAAAAAAATAAGCCAACCACAACCTGGTCGGCTTATTTTTTTTACGCTTTTATACCATTTAAATCTGTAATAATTTTATCAAATTCTGGATCATCAATTGTACGAATATCAAATAGAATACTCTCATCATGAACTCTAGAAATAAGTGGATATTTAGCATATTTCAATAATTTATCTAACTTAACTACCGGAATATCTGATTCAAGACTGATCAAGTATGTTGGTAGTTGAACATCTGGGAATGATCCACCACCAACAACTGTATGTCCAGCTACTATTTCAGCGTTGAATTTTGTTTTATCTTTGATCAATGATAACAAATTTTCAGCGCGTTCTTTGAGCTTATCTTCAGTAACTGTTAAAGCATTCAAAACAGGTATTTCTGTCATAGCTTTTTTAGGATCTCGATAAATTTTAAGAGTTGCTGTTAAAGCTGCTAAAGTCATCTTATCAACACGTAAAGCCCGCAAAAGCTGATTATGTTTCAATTTGTCGATGTACTCTTGTTTACCAGCAATTACACCTGCTTGAGGTCCTCCAAGCAGTTTATCTCCTGAAAACATTACTAAATCACAATTTTGCAATTCTTGTCTAATAGTTGGTTCTTTACCTAATCCATATTCAGACAAATCAAGCATCAATCCGCTTCCTAAATCATTCATTAGTGGTAAATTATATTTATCGGCTAGTTTCTTTAGATCTCTAGAATCAGGAGTCTCAGTGAATCCGATCACCTTATAATTACTTGTATGAACAATTAAGAATCCACCTGTATTTTCATTGATTGCATTTTCATAATCACGTAAGTGAGTCTTATTAGTCGTACCTACTTCACGCAAGATCCCACCTGTTGAAGTAATTATGTCAGGAACTCTAAATGAGCCGCCAATTTCAACCAATTGGCCACGAGATGTAATGATTTCTTTATTACTAAAGAAAGTACTCAAAACTAACATTACAGCCGCAGCATTATTATTTACTACAATCGCATCGTCTGCACCAGTTAATTCACTAACTAATTTACCAATTGCTTTATAACGATCACCACGTTCACCTATGGTAATATCGTATTCCAAATTAGTAGCATTACTTGCAATTGAATCAATCGCCTTACGTGCTGATTCAGCTAATTTTGCACGACCTAGATTGGTATGCAAAATAACTCCTGTAGCATTAATAACTGGCTGCAATTCTAATACTCTATCATCGTCAAGTTTACTTAGTAAATCTTGATACATGCACTCAATTGAAACTTCTCCAGGATCTGTAATATCGCCACTCAAAATAGATTTTCGAGCATCTTCAATTACTTCCTGGACCAAATTTTTCAATTCATTAGAACCGACTGTATCTTCCAGATTTGTGATCTTATCTGAATTCAACAAATCGTTAACTGATGGTAAGCTTCTGAATAACTTTTTTTGATCCATTACAATCCCCTTCTATAGATATCCATAAATTCTTTGATTGCCTTTAAGAAAGTATCCACTTCTTCATCGGTATTAAAACTCGACAACGAAATTCTGACAATACCTTGTTCTACCGTACCATATCTTTCATGAACTCTTGGTGCACAATGTGCACCTGGTCTTGTAGCAATTTGATAATTATCCCAAAGCCATTGACTGACTTCAGCGGAATCAATATCGCCAATGTTAAAACCAACTGTACCAGTGATCTCTGCATTCAACGGTGTATAAATTCTAATTTCTGGATATTGTTGCAAAGTTTTCATAATTCTTGAAACTAAGCCATTAATATAATTCTTAATGTTACTAATACCCTTTTTATTAAGATAATCGATTCCGGCAGATAATCCAACTATTCCAGGTACATTCATCGTTCCTGCTTCAAGACGAGTTGGGAAAAACTCAGGCATACTTGTGTTAAATGAATCAATTCCTGTACCACCACTTTTTAGCGGTTCAACTGGAATTGGTTTTCTGAAACAAATTCCACCAATGCCTTGTGGACCATATAATGACTTATGGCCTGTGAAGCAAAGGACATCGATTTTATCTCTTTGAATATCAATATCCTCAACTCCAGCTGTTTGTGCTGCATCAACGATCAGCAATAAGTTATGCTTTTGACAAAATTCACTGATCTTCTTTATAGGTAAAACATATCCCGTAACATTAGATGCATTGTTACAAACAACAGCTTTAGTATTTGGTTTTAAATATTTTTCAAAATCTTCAACACATAATAAACCGCTCTCTTTATCAAAAGTTACATAATCAACGTCAACATTACGATTCTTCTTTAATTGAGCCAACGGTCTCAAAACAGAATTGTGCTCATAATCAGTTGTTATGATATGGTCTCCTTCTTTAAGGATACCTTTTAGAACGGTATTAAGGCTCTCAGTAACATTAGTTGTAAATGTTACTAAATCATTAGAAGGGACATTAAATAGCTTTACAAGCTTGTCTCTTGTCTGATTAACGATAACCCCACTATTGACACTAAATTCAGATGAATCACGTCCAGGATTACCATAAAGTCCACTTACTAAAACTTTAGAAACACTTTCTCCAACTTCTTTAGGCTTAATTGCAGTTGTTGCAGCATTATCAAAATAGATCATTACAATCCCTTCTTTGCTAAAATTCTCATATTTTCTTTTCTACGAGTAAATCCAAGTTTATCCATGTATTCAAGAATCATCATTCCATACTTACGACTTGCACCAGTCAAATCTCTGAATTCGGCTAAAGTCATTGTTTCATTTTTCTTCAAGTAATCGATAACTTGTTTTGAAACATCGTCAAAGGCGGATTTTAACATTACGTTTCTTTCACCTAAACGAATGACTTCTTCTCCTTCAATAGATTTAAGAACCTCGGCTTTAGTGTCGTCAGATCCTATTAGATCTTCAAAGTTAGGTGGCATCAATGGAGATTTATTAAGTTCTTGAATAATATCTTCATGAGCTTTCTTTTGATACTTATTATATTTAACTTCAAAGTCACCTGCAGAAACTAATGATCCTAATAAATTGATTTCTTTACGTTCAGCCATCTTATTTAAGATTTTTTCCATAATCTTACTATTATCGACTGTACCCTTAAACTTAGTGATCAATTCTTCTTTAGGCATACCTTTTAGTAATCGATTCTTTTTATGATAATTCCAAAGAGTATCAAGAATTTCTTTATCAAACTCTTCTAACTTAGATTTTTTAACAATCAGATTGGAAATTTTAATAACTTCTTTTTCCTCTACTAATTGACTGACCATTTTTTGAACATCATCATTTGATAAGTTCAAATAATCAGCCAAACCAGGGATTTTTGATCCTAAGGCACTTTGATTATCCAGAAAATCCAAAACTATTTGTTCTTGATTTCCAGACGCCTTAACTGATAACTGCTTCAATATTTTTTCATTAAAGCGACGATGCTTAGCTGGATTAGGGTCAAGCACACTACCTCCACCAATCAAAACCATTGGTGAATATGTACGTAAAATATAACGGTCACCTTTTTTAACAGCAACTGGTTCTTCCAATCGAAGTTGAAGATAGTTATCTTTGTCAGCATCGATTTGATCAATTCCTAACGGAACCACACGGGCAATAATTTCACGAGCACCTAAGTAAACTCTCACACGAGTCCACAATCCTAATAGTGCAGGATCTTTGTCTGGTAACATCTTATAGTCAACATCAAGCATCCACGTTTTCTTAATGTTATCAGGAAGTGTTAAAACATCCCCACGTCTAATATCAGAAGTTTTAATATTAGCCAAATTGATAGCTGTTCTAGTTCCAGGTTCAGCTTTTTTAACGTTCTTATCGTGAACTTGGATATTTCTTATTTTAGTTTGCTTGCCACTTGGAAAAGCCTCTAAAGTCATATCCCCATTAAGTTCACCTTCAAGTAGTGTCCCGGTAACAATAGTACCGAATCCCTTAATGGAAAATGAACGGTCAACATTGATTCTTGGAATACCGTTTGTTTTCGGTTTCTTAATATTCTCAACCTTTTCGTCCATTACCTTTATTAGCTCTTTCATACCGGTTCCACTAATTGCATCCACTCCAAGAATTGGAGCATCAATATTATGCTTATCTAAGAAATCTTTTACATCTTCTGTAACAAGCTCTTTCATCTCATCATCAACAGTATCGATCTTACTCAAAACAACGATATAATTGTCGATTCCAAGTAATGACATAATATCAACGTGCTCAATAGTTTGCGGCATGATTCCTTCAGCAGCATCAACAACTAAGAGGACTAAGTCTATTCCACTAAGTCCTGCAATCATATTTTTTAAAAATCTTTCATGACCAGGAACATCAACAATACCTACTTGTTCATGATTCGGTAAATCGAAAAAAGCGAAGCCCAAATTAATGGTTAGGCCTCGCTTTTTTTCTGCTTCTGTGGAATCAGTATCGATTCCTGTCAAAGCTTTGATTAAAGTAGTTTTACCGTGATCAACATGTCCTGCAGTCGCTATAATTATTTGATCTTGACCTATTGTTTCCATGATAACTCCTTTTAATCGTCTAATTCATAAGTGATTCTCACACCTACACGTGTTCCCACATAGATGTTTTGAAACTGCAGATTTTCATCGGCCAAAAGTTTCAAAATAGCATCTTTATCTGAATAATTAAATCTAACACTCATACCACATCCAGCTGAAATCTTTCCAGGTGTCGAAATTATGCTGGTTTCAAACTCTTGTTTACTCTTTAAAAGTTCGTTGGTAGATATAGCTTGATGCGTTGTTGAGAATGTTAGTAATCCAAATTTTTGTTCCATTTTATCTTAGCCTCTAATCTGGTCTTACAATACGATTCTGTTGTCTCATCATTTCAACAATACTGAACATATTGGTTATGGTACCAACAGCTAGTTTATCTTTCAAATTGAAGTAATCGAGACATGCTCCACAACCCATTACTTTTACGCCGGCTTCTTCAAGTGCTTTCAAGTCAGTTAAATAATCTGATCCTTCAACAAGTAGTTTTACACCACCGTTATAGCAAAGGATCTTATCTGGTAGAACATCTTGTTCAGTTAATGAGGATACGAATCCATGTAGGAGATTCCTACCGAGGGTATCGTCTCCATGTCCCATTATGTCTGTATTGATCACAACAATATACGCATTGCCTTGGTCATTGAGGGAAGAACTTTCGGCTTGGTCATGTGATTTTTCAGTTTTCTTTAATGTGACAGTGAACTGATTATTCTCACCATTTTTTACGTCATAGTCGTAGCTCTTTTGGTCCGCCAACTTCTTAAGGTTTTGTGGTGCCATGTCATCGTTTACTAATATTTCAACTTCATCAGTCTTTTTTAAAGCCTTCTTAGCCATAATAATTGGTGCTGGACAAACCTTATCTAACGCATTAATTTTTTCCAAAATTACACTCTCCTTATTTAACTATGATTTCTGAATCACCCTTCGGTACAATCTTACCAATTTTTGCACTGGGAAGCTCCAACTGGCTTAATTTGTCCAATATCTCATCGGTATATTTAGGATCAACACTAAACATGAGCCCGCCTGATGTCTGGGGATCATACAGGATCTCTTCTAGTGCTGGATCATCGAAGGTGAAATCGATCTTGCCTTCTAAGAAGTTACGGTTACGTTGTCCACCGCCAGTTACTAATAACTCTTCGGCACAATCATATGCGGAAGGGATAATCGGAATATTAGTTGAGTCTAGCTCAGCTGTATATTCGTCATGTAAAAATTCATTTAAGTGACCTAATAGGCCAAACCCTGTTATGTCTGTACATGCTGTAACAGGATAATCTCTAATTATTTCTGCAGCATATTTATTTAATGTAGTCATACTCTTAATGGCTTCATTAAACTCCTCTTCGCCAATTTGTTCAGCTCCATATGCAGTCGTGATAATACCAACACCTAAAGGCTTGGTTAAAATCAAATCATCACCTAATTTACATGTGTCATTTCTCAAAATTTTCTTAGGTGAAACAATTCCGTTAACTGAAAGGCCATACTTTGGACGATGATCTTGGATGGAGTGACCACCGGCTAAAAAGCCACCTGCTTCAGTTACTTTTTCAAGTCCACCTTTTAAAATTTTGTGTAAAATAGACTGATTCATTTCCTCAGGGAAACCGACTATATTCAATGCCGAAATTACAGAACCACCCATTGCCCAAACATCACTAAGAGCATTTGTGGCTGCAATTTGGCCGAATAAATACGGATCACTTACCATTGAAGGGAAGAAATCAATTGTTTGAATAATTGCAGTGTCATCATTTATTTTCAAAATAGCAGCATCATCTGTTGTTTCAAAATCAACCATTACATTTGGTTTCTTATCTTGATGAAGATCCTTCAAAATATTCTCTAATTTTCCAGGACCAAGTTTCGCATTACATCCACCACAGACAATCAATCTATCAGCTGTATCCATAATAATATCCCCCCATATAATTTTTAAAAAACCTCAATTAAAAACTAAGCTGCGTTCTTTTGTTTGATACCTTGATAAAGCATTGATAGGCCAGTATATGTAACAACAACAATAATTAGCCATGTTAGAACAGTAAGGTCAAGACTCTTAACGAATGTTACGGCAATAACAACACCGATAATACCGCCAATTGTGATACCCATACTACCACGTCTGTTGTAGTCTCCTGATTTAACGAATTCTCTACTTGCGACTGGCATAAGAACAGCACATGAAGCCATCATAATAGGGAATGCTACGGCTGGATTCATACCTAACATATAAACCAAGGCCATACATGGTGCATACAATCCAACACCAGCTGTCATAAGTGCACCCAAGATAAAGTTAACAACAACGGCAATAACTAATTTACCGCCATGAAGACCTAGGGCTGTATTACCAGCACCTAAAGCACTAATAACGCCTAATTGTGATAGAAGCATTAAAACAGCTGTTAAGAATAATGCAATACCCATGATAATTCTAATAATTTTTTCATTAAATTTTGTCATAATCTTTGAACCAGTAAATGATCCAATAGCAGCTGCGGCAACCATTGATAACAATGTTGCACCTTCCATTTTAATGGCATCAATAAATAGAAATGCCTCTGTGATAACTGGAATGGTACAGGCAACTGTAAGTGTACCTGGGATCAATTTATCTGATTTCAAATATTTGGTAACTTTTAATAGCAAAGTAGTTGGTGCGTAACTTCCGATACCCAATGTATCTAAAAAGTTAGTAATAAATCCAATAACCCCGGCTACAACAATGTTTCCGTCGTTTTCATGTCTGTGTTTGTAATAATCGGCGAAAAAGATAATAGCGAAGTAAATTAAAACTACTGCTAAAATAATTTGAACAACTAAAACCACGGCGTTTCCTCCTCTACTACTTCAGTTCGAAACCTTTTGATAATGGGTCTGTTGGGTCGAACATGAAATTATTAAATCCTGTGATCCAGGCTGAACCAGTAACTTCTGGAATAACTGCTGGTAATCCGCCCTCTTCTACTTCCTTAACAACACGGCCGTAGAATTTAGTTTCTAGAATACTTTCATAAACGAATTTTTCGTCAATATCAAGTTTGCCTCTAGCATGTAATGTAGCCATCTTAGCACTTGTACCAGTACCACAAGGTGAGCGATCAACTTGACCATCACCAAAGACAACAACATTTTGAAGTGTTGATTCGTCATCCTTTGGTTCACCATACATTTCAACTAAATCAACAGTCTTAATGTGGTCCAAAGTTGGATGTTGAATTTCAACTTGGTCATTAACAGCATGCAAGATCTTCATACCTACATCTGCTAATTTTTGTGAATTTTGTGGTTCAATTTTTTCGTTAATTTCTGAAACTGGCAAAATTGCGAAGAAACTTCCACCAAATGAGATGTCCAAAGTAACTTCCCCAACATCAGGAACATTTACTTTAACGTCTTTCTTGTATAGGAATGATGGTACGTTTTGGAATGAAACGCTTTCTACTTGTAGTCCTTCTTTAAGATGTGCAACAGCGTGAACTAAACCAGCAGGTGTATCTAAGACAACCTTCTTTTCAGTTGCGCCTGGTTCAACATCAACCATTCCTGTTTCAACGATAGCTGTAACAGCAGCAATTGTGTTGTGACCACACATGTTTAAATAACCACCAGTATCCATGAAGACAATACCAAAGTCTGCTTCTGGATTGCATGGTTCAAGTAAGAAAGCACCGAACATTTCATGATGACCACGTGGTTCTAACATGAGTGATGTTCTAATATCATCATAATGATCAATTAAATATTGTTTCTTTTCAGCAATTGTATTTCCTACTAGCTTTGGAATACCACCAGTAACAATTCTAGCTGCTTCTCCAGCTGTATGTGAGTCAATTGCAGTCATGCTTCTACTAAATTGCATTATAATTCCCTCCTATTTTGTAACTTGTCCATCTTTTCTCATTTTTAATTTTAAGAGTCCCAACGCTTTATGAGCGTCTTTTTCATTAAGATTATTTTCACCAACAACTTCAGTTTCGGTTCCACTCTTAGATTTATTAATATCAAGCACAAATTTTGTGTGCTCGTTTTCAACCACAAATCCCGCTTGTTTACCAATAAACTTCAGCCCGACTATACTAATACCTTTGTTACCAATTTCCGTCATGGTATTCATGAAATCCACATCGGAATTTCCCCAACCATCGGCTGAAATAATGGCACCATTAGTACGCATAGCTTCAAGCCAAAAAGCAGTCCTTCTACCTACTAAGTTCTTCAAGTAATTATCTTGAGGAGTACCTACAAGAATAACTCCTTGAAAATCTACATCAGGGTCACTAGAAACGACTCTGACTAGTGGATCATGAAAATGATGCATGGTTGTTTCTTTTGTTGAAGGTCCAATACCCATTTCATTACCTCCTAAACTAAGGCATGAATAGCGCCATCGCGGTACTCATTCGCAGAAAGTAGAATGGGCATATTATCCATGTCAATAATGGAGATACCTTTTTCAATACCGCCTGGCTCTTTTGCAAAAACCATATTGTCATACATGGCGCCTTGTCCGGCTACTTCTTTAACGATAGCAACCTTAGGTTTGCCAGGATGCTTAATATCTTCATAGTCAAAACTTTCAGCCGCTTCACGTCCGTTTAAAATTTTTAAACTTTCACGTATTGGCTGTAAGAATTGATCCGCAGTATTAAACACCATTTCACAGGTTTCCCGATTGAACTCAAAGTCTGATTTTAAGATAACATCGATTAGAATAACCACATCATCAGAGCTTGGAGTTCCATCTGTGTCAAACTTAATTTTCTCGTCAAGATAACCATTAGAAGAACCAAATTCATGTAACTGTACACCAGTTTCATCGGCACCAGTAAGAATGACACTGACTCCAGTCAATGTATTCGACATGCCATAGCCAATGTTACCCAATACTTTTGTGGAAATTGGGATAACATCCATAATCGTATTTATCTTAAAATGACAATTTTTGGGATCAACCAATTTAACTGTGACTGACTTTAATCGGTCATCAATACTAAACAAAGGATGATCTGGTATTTCCAAACTGTTATTTGTTAGATGATACTTTGGTCCAATTGTGACATCTTGCATTGAAAATGCATTTATAGTTAGAGTATTTTTATTCATCTTAAAATCCCCTTACTAACAATAAAAGGAGGGAATATATATACCCTCCTTTTATGGTCAAACTAGACCTTAGCTATATATTCATATGGTAAAGGCACAATTTTTCCTGGTGAATCAAGAATTTCTAATTGCTTCAAAGTATCCTTAACAATGCCTGTTTGCATTTCAACATTGTGAGGTTCACCTGCATTAGCACCCATTGGTACACGAGGAGCAGTTGCTCTAGGAGTACCATTTTGACGTACAACTGGAGGTAATGCGGCAATTAAAATTGTAGGAATCCCAACGGATTCGATTGCTCTCTGCACGATCACGGCAGATCTATGACAAGTTCCTCAACCGGCAGTCATAATTACGGCGTCAACATCTTCGGCCTTTAATTTTTTAGCAATTTCTGGACCAGTTTTATCTGTAAAGGCTTCGATGTCACCACCACCACCCATGAATCCATATTCAACGGGTGCTAGGCCTTTGATAAAGCCAGCTTTTGCAAGTTCACGCAATCTATCGATTGGGAACATACAATTAATATCTTTATTAACATCACTGTTATCGTATCCACCATGTGATACCATCAAATCTTCCGCTTTTGTATCCCAAGGGATCTCACGGTAAGTTGTATCACCGGCTAGATTAAATCTTTTATCACTCTTTAGATGAACACCGGCAGCCGTAGCAATTCCGATCTTCATATCTTTCAGCTCTTTTTTAACAGGTGCCCAAACAGGCTGAGGTGTGATAGGAACATAAATCTCTGACTGTAAGCCATCATACTTCTTTAAGGACATTATTCTTCCTTCCTTTCCTTAGTACGCTGTTTTATCTCAGCTTGATGCTTTTTATAATCATCAATAGCTTTCACGTAATCTGCATTCGGGGTTTCGGATAGGACTTCGGGATAGGACATTAAGAATCCTACTTCATGTCCAACTTGTGGTTCATGTTCAGAAATCAACATTCTCTTAGGTATTTTAAGAGTACCCAATCTTCCCTTCAATTCAATCATGACACCTGCATCTGTAACTTCTGAAATAATACCTTCAAAAAGTTTTTCTGTAGATGCGTAATTTAATAAATCGTAATTATCCATACCGATTACCCTTCATTCATTATTCTTTTTCGTAGATTTCAAGTCTCTTCTTGCTCTTTGGCAATGATTGCTCATTTGGAGCTCTGTCGATCTTGATATCGTCATGTTTTTCAATAACCTTAAGGTTATTTTCCTTAACATTTGGATTCCACTTACGTTCAGCTTTTTCAATCTTACCGCCAGCCATCTTTGTTTCCAACATAGCTAGAGCTCTGATTGCATCTTCTTGACATAATGTGTTATTCTCAAGAATTTCATTTTCAATACCTTGAGCTGATTTGTTATTATCAACCATTGCATCCATGTACTTGTTACCAACAACAAGAGCACCTTGAACGGCACAGTATGACATACCTACAACAGGAACGCCTCTTTGACCAATTTGTTCAATATGTGATGCGAAGTCAATATGGTTATTACCAAATCCTTCAGTTGTAACAATAGCACCATCAAGGTCCATTGCTTCAACTGTCATTCCAAGTCTCTTAGAAACATAGAATTTCTCAGTATTTGCTTGTGGTGAACCAACGAACAATACACCAACTAAGTCAATATCTTCATCTTCCATGGCTGCTTTAACCATAGGTTCACGCCAGTAGTGACGAGACATTTCCTTAGAAGCAGGTCCAATACATGTCAAAGCATGGATACCACCATCTAATACTTCAAGTGGTGATAACATAATTGGCAAGTTACCAAGGTCAACGTTAGGTTTAGCACCTAATGTACCAACAGGTTCAATAGGCATAATTAAGTTATCATGCATAGCACCTTGACCCATGATTTCCTTAACAATAACAACACGTTTTTGTTTTGGATGGCGTACTTGTTTTAGTTCTTCTTTGTCTGTAATTAGACTAGCATCAGCCTTTTTAAGGGCTTCTCTGATTTCTTGAGTAATAACATCAGCGGCTTTATGGGAAGCTAGAGGACCTACACGTTCCATGTTACGTCCTGCTTCAATTGTTACTTGAGCTTTAATTAGGATATCGCCTTTATCTGGTGAACCAGGACGACCCCACATAATATTCTTGCTCATTTCACCTTCAGATGAACCGAATTCACCAATTTGAACACCGTTTTCATCTGTACCTGTTAATACAAAGACTGCTCCATCGATAACACGTGTAACACCTGTACCGATTTCTCCTTCAGTCTTTGTAGCAATAGGTTGAACATCCATGATTGTTTCACTATATTTGTCATAATCGTCAGGTGTAATGATGTCTAAAGTCATATCTTTAACGATATCTTGAGTTTCAACAGCTTCTTCGCACAATTCCTTAGGTGTTCTAATAGTCAATGTTGTACCATTGATCTCTGTCTTGTCGCCAAATACTACTTTGTCGATTTTAACGTGATCACGTTCCAACTCTCTAACAACTTTAGCTTCAACTTCATCATCTGATGGGTCATCGCTTGAGTCGTCTGAAGCTGGTGTAGCTGCAGCATTACTGTCGGCAGCTAATTTAGCTTCACTTTGAGCTGCTGGTGCAGCTGATACTGCTGATGCCATAGGAACTTCTAGATGAATTCCTTTACCTTCGGCAATATCGATCTTGATCGTACCATTAGATGTGCTTGTCACTGAAGCTGGTGCAACTGTTGTATTTGCAGTTTCAACGTTTTCAGTAGCTGCAGGTGCAACTTCTGCATCTGCACTATCATCAGATGATGCATCGTCATCACTAGAATCGTCATCCATTGATTGAATATTATCAACATTTGCAGGTGTTAATGGAATAAGTGCATCTGTTGTTTTGCTCAATGTTGCGCCTAGTACTTGTCCGATTTTTAAAACATCATCTGGTATTTCGAGAAGTCCGGAATCTACGTAATCATCAAATAATGATGGATCTTCCAAATTTGGTGCTTCAATAGTAATTCCGCCCTCTGCTCTACAGCATAGGACAGCTGGATCATTAATATGATCCATGGCTGTTTCTTTAGTTATAGACATATCCTGTCTACCTCCCTTGAAAATTACTTAGATTGAAAATCATCTGGAAGTTTACGATATAGTCTATGACCTGCTGCTCTTAAAACGTGATCTGTAGAATGATAAACTGAAACTCCTACACGAGGAGCTACACCGGTTACGGTGTTTGTTCAATCTTGACATGTACCAGTCAAAATTGACTCAGCTCCTTCTTTCTTCATTCCAAGGACTGCATCAGCCTGTCCAGGACAAATTCCTGGAAGACTACAACGATATCTTCCATTTACTAAAACCATTCTCTTGCAACGACGGAACGAAACTACTTTTCCACCCATCTTATCAACTATTTCACGAAGACGAGGTTCCTGTCCACCACACTCACATTCAAGAATTCCAAACTTCTTGCCATGAGTATCAGGGTATGGCATTGCTACTAGGAATCCACTAGTTGTCTTTGTAACAGGTGTTTCTTCTGTACCAGTATGTCCAGTAAATGGACCACCAACAGTAATATCACCATGTGGATTAATGTAACCGCCAGATGCATCGATAAAGTGTTTAGCTGACAATCCGATTGGAATATTCTCGTATACAGTTGAATGTTCCTTAACTCGTCCATCAACAGTAATATCTTTATCAATAACAGGTTTTCTCAATTCGATAGCTTCGACAATTCTCTTAACTGTCTCAACATTTTGAATAATTGCATTAGCTTTAATAGGTAGTTCACCCGGTTTAAGAACTATATCGAGTAGTTGTCTAACAATAACTCTTTCGTCACCAGCTGGATACATATTTGTTAAGAATTTAACTTGAATGTTAGGTTCATTCTTGCATGCTTTACCAAGTGCAAGGACTGCAGCATGGTGCATTTTCTTAATTGCAATGTAACCAACTTTAGCACCTGTAATCTCTAGTAAGTATTTGATACCTCGAACAATTTGTTCTGGGTAGCGTTCTTCAACCTCGGTATTATGACAAAATAAAGGTTCGCATTCAGCGGCATTAACGATTAAATAACCTCCAGGAATCTTATTTGAAAGTTTAACTGCTGTTGGGAATCCAGCACCACCAGCACCTACAACACCTGCATTTTCGATTGCTTCTAGATAGTTATCAGTTTCAGGAAGTTTGACATAGTCTTCCATGTCTTGATCCTCATCAGGATCTAAAATAATTCTGTCATCCTCAATTGCTGTAACTGTACCTGTTAAACTACTGTGAATATTAGCACCTAAGCCATTTGGTTCTGCAATAAGTTCCCCTCTAAGAACATGTTGGCCAACTTCGACAATTGGTTTGTCTGGTGCACCAACGTGTTGCTTTAGTAAATATGTGACTTTTTCCATCATTTCACCTCCCTCCAAATATGATAGCGAAATGTTGACGTTTTCATTCGCAAGTTCATAGTATCACAAAATATTCATAATTTTAATAGCAATTTACATATTTATTTAAAAAATAAAAACACTTGACACACTACCATAATTGCATTCTTTGTAGTATAATGTCCGACTACAATTGTTAACACAATACATCACAATGTTATATTTTTATATACTATTGGAATATTTTTTATTCCTTGACACTTTTTTCTAATGCTACATTGAATATTGATTTTTTTATGCTATCATTATTTCTGGGAGTGGATAGGTTCTGGTGTTCCTTCTAGTCTTCAAAACTAGTATGAGGGGTTAGTAGCTTCTTAGGTGGGTTCGATTCCCACACATTCCCGCCAGAGAATATAAATTGAATTGTTAACAATTCAAATAAAAAACCTTATAGGAATATTCCTATACCAAAAAAAGGGGCTGTGACATATGTCACAGCCCCTTTTTACATTTCCGAACTTTTTTATAGCCTAAACGTGTAACAAAAGGCTGCAACCTCC
>NZ_AZDG01000005.1:31311-125685 GCF_001434665.1 Companilactobacillus tucceti DSM 20183
TTTCATTCTTGTTTGTAAATACGGGGTAGCCGATCTGTCAAACAACAAAGAATTTCGTAGTTTATAGTTCCAGCATATTGGGCTGCATCAGTGGCAGTGATTTGTTCATCGCCATCTTTTCCGATCAATGTAACCTTAGTACCAACTGGCAACTTACCTGGCAGGCGAACCATAAATTGATCCATACAGATTCGACCTACGATTTGACATCTTTGACCATTGATCAAAACATCGTACCCTTGCATTCTTCTTAGCCATCCATCTGCATAACCAATTGGAACTGTACCGATCCATTCTGGCTTTTCACTAGTGTAAGTGGCACCATAACCGACTTTTTCACCTTTTTCAATTTCTTTAACAAAAACCAACTCAGAATGTAAACTAAGCGCAGGTTTCAATTCAAATGGTACTTCAGGAATATCAGTACCTGATGGATTTAATCCATACAGCCCTATTCCGAATCGAACCATATTAACGGCCAAATCTTGATGCCACAAAGCAGTAGCTGTATTGGCGCAATGAACATATTTAAAATCAATTGGTAAATCAGACTTCATTTCTTTGAATCGCTCTACTTGTTTTAAGAAATAAGTCTTATCAGGATTATCAGCAGTTGAAAAATGAGTAAACAAACCTTCTGGAATAAATTTATCAGGATTATCCTTAATATAGTTGCATGCTTCGATCAAGTCTTGTTTGTTACGAAAACCAATTCTACCCATACCACTATCGATACCAATATGGATTTTCAAATTAGAAACATTTTCTCTGGCTGCTTGTTCTAACCAATCTAAGGATCCAATAGTCAAAGAAATATCGTTATTGGCTGCCAGAATTGCATGTTGCACTGGAGTGATACTTAAAACCAAAATCGGTGCTTTAACTCCTGCATTACGAATCTCTAGAGCTTCATCTAATGTAGTCACACAGAGTCCAGAGGCTCCATATTCAACTTCTGCTCTTGCGACCCTAACTAGTCCATGGCCATAGGCGTTAGCCTTAACAACGGCAAATACAGCCGTCCCTTTAGGAACGCTATTGATCTCACTTTGTAAATTGTGTTTTAAATTATCTAGGCTCACTTCTACGTAGGCAGGTCTATGTGTTGATGGTAACATTAATTATCCTCCTCTAGAATTACTTCCGTGATCACTAATTCATCCGTATCTGAAATGGAAATGAATATTTTACCATAAAAAATATCTGTTTTGATGTAAGGCTGGCCTGATTCGTAATTTAATATACTCAAATCATGAAATCCAATCTTACCCAAACCTGTGCCCATAGCTTTAGTGAAAGCTTCTTTAGCAGAAAATCTACCAGTTAAATAAGTCATTTTGGCCTTTTCAGTTTTTTTGGCATTAAATACTTCCAGTTCTTCAGATGTAAGAATTTTATCCGCAAATCGTGGCAAACGCTTGTAAATATTTCTTACTCGCTCAATTTCGGCAATGTCTACTCCTAATCCCTTTATCATCTATCATTCTCCATCATTTTTTCTCAAAAAAAGACAAAGTAATATTAATTACCTTGTCCCCTCATGTTACTTATTATAAAACATTTTATGACAATTCTAAATCATCAAGCTTAGATTGTTGTTCTGATCTTAAATGATTTCTTAGATTGACCTTGTTTTTTCTTGTTTCCACCATTATTACTGCGACGCTTGTCACTGTTTGAATGGTTAGAATGGCCTCCACGATGATCGTCATGTCTTCTTGAACGATGATCATTGCGTCCACCACGATAATTACCACCATTTCCACGATAACGTCTGCCGTGACCTGACTTGTTACGACTAACTTTTCTTGATGGAAGTGGTCTTTCAGGTGCAATCTTAACAGGAACACTTTCAGCGTCCTTGATCATATCATTCAATAACACTTTAACAAGATCTTCTGGTGAATATTCGCCAAGCAATTCCTTAACGATATCATCAAACCGATCTAAGTTGTTGTTTGCTAAAGTATCTTTGATTTCTTCTTTAACAGATTCCATTTGTCCCTTAAGAACTTCGTTATCTGAAGGTGGAGCAAGTGGTGTCATACGCTTCTTAGTAAGATTTTCAATCGTACGTAAGTAGCTCATTTCATTTGGTGTAACAAAAGTTACTGAAACACCTGAATGTCCGGCACGACCAGTACGTCCAATACGGTGAACATAACTATCTGGGTCTTGAGGAATATCATAGTTATAAACGTGTGATACACCTGAAATATCCAATCCACGTGCGGCAACGTCAGTTGCTACTAAATAATCAAGTTTTCCAGCTTTGAACTTACGTAAAACGCTAGTTCTTTTATCTTGAGATAAGTCACCATGAATACCTTCAGCATTGTATCCACGAGCTTGTAGACCCCTTGTCAATTCGTCAACACGACGCTTTGTACGACCAAAGATCAAAGCAAGTTCTGGTGCTTGAACATCAAAAATACGTGTCATCAAATCAAATTTTTCAAAGTCACGTGACTTAACAAAATATTGATCAATATTATCAGCAGTTAATTCTTTTGACTTGATCTTAACGATCTTAGGATCAGTCATAAACTTATCAGCAATCTTCATGATTGGTTTAGGCATTGTAGCTGAGAATAACAATGTTTGATGTTCATGAGGAACATTAGATAAGATACTTTCAATATCTTCAACGAATCCCATGTCCAACATTTCATCAGCTTCATCAAGCACAACTGTTTTTACATTTGCTAACTTAACCGTATGACGGTTAATGTGGTCAAGTAAACGACCAGGGGTTCCAACAAGAACATTAGGATGGTTCTTTAAAGAACGGATCTGTCTTCTAATATCAGAACCACCATAAACTGATTGAACTCTAACTTTTTTCTTACGGCCTAATTTATATAACTCTTCTTGAGTTTGAATGGCCAATTCTCTTGTAGGTGAAATAATTAAGGCTTGAATGTCATTTGAAGCCATGTCTACTGCATCTAAGATAGGAAGTCCAAAGGCAGCTGTCTTACCTGTACCTGTTTGGGCTTGTCCAATTACGTCATCACCAGCTAATACTAGTGGAATAGTTTGTGCTTGGATGGGGGTTGTCTCTTCGAACCCGGCTTCATCAACAGCACTTAATAGTTTTGAATCTAAATTTAATTCGTTAAATTTCACAAAAATCCTCCAAGTTAAAACACGATAAAATCACAGACGTTTACTTTATCACGTTTCTCTATCATTCTCAAATGGCAAACTTAAATTAACGCATGTAAAACGTTTTCTAAATGGATTCCATGACTTGCTTTCAATAATAATGTGTCACTTGAGTTTAATTCTTTCTTTATATCATCAGTTAGTTTATCTAACTGATCTTTTTGATACCATTTCATATCACCTGAACTGTATTTTGCAGTCAGTTTGCCAGCTAAATATTTCATATATTCGCCAACTAAATATATTTTGGCAAAATCGTCTGGATTAATATACTTTGCCAATGATTCATGTAGTGCTATAGAAGCATCGCCTAGCTCTAAAATATCACCCAACACAAGGATTCTTCTTCCCTTTGTTGGAATATTCTTGAGGTTGCTCAAAACTTCGATCACAGCGGTTGGATTAGAATTATAAACGTCACTCAAAATGTCAGCGCCATTACTTGCTTTCAACCACTCAGTTCTATTTTCTGTTACATAAAGGTTCTTAAGAGCCTTTTGCATTGCTTCTGGTTTAATATGTGATTCTAGTCCAACCAATAATGCTGCAAGTGCGTTGTTAACGTTATAATCACCCATCATTGGTATTGTAAATTCAATCTCTGGCCAAAGATTTGTTTTAAAGGTAGTAGAAGTTTTACCAGGATTAATTTCAGTTGCATAAAGAGTATCATCGTCTTTACGACCAAAAGTATACTTTCTTTGCTCAACATTTTTAGCTCTGTCTCTAAGCAAAGGTTCATCCCCATCATAAATAAATCTGCCGTCTTCTTGTAAATGAGAAACTATTTCCATCTTTGCATCAGCAATTTTATCTCTAGTACCAAAGAATTCAATATGAGCTTCCCCAATCATAGTGATGACAGAAATGTCAGGGTTAGCAAGACTACTTAGATGTTCAATTTGACCAGTGCGATCCATACCCATTTCTACTACTAATACTTCCGTATTGATCGGCATATTAAGAATAGTATATGGAACGCCTATTTCATTGTTAAAACTTTTTTGGGTTCTGGCAACATTATTGCTTGTCTCTAAAACACTAGCAATCATATCTTTAGTAGTTGTCTTACCATTGCTACCAGTTACTGCTACAACCTTAGGGTTAACTTTAGCGAGATAGTATTTAGCTAATGTATCAAAGGCTTTTGATACATCATCGACCACAACATAAGGAATGTCGTCATTTGGAATATCATGATCACTTTGCCATATTGTAGCGTGCACACCATTCTCAATAGCATTGTTGATAAAGTCATGTCCATCTCGTTCACCTTTTAATGGAAAGAACAAGTCGCCTGCTTTAGCTTCACGGCTATCAAAGCAAACTCCAGTAACGTCAATATCAGCAATACCGTCAACATCTAATTTTAAAGCAGAATAAACTTCTTTTAACTTCATTTTCATGAAAAAAAATTCCCCAATTCTAACAAAATATTTAATACTGTTCAAATAAAAAGAGTATACTAAATTACTTAGAAAGGACTTGATGTATTATGACTTCCCAAACAAAAGATGAACCCCAGAGTAATAATTACTGGAAAAGGAACTTAAAAGTTCTTTGGTTCAGTACTTTTATGACCGGAATTGGCTTCAGTATGATTACACCCTTTATGCCATTATACATTAATCAGCTAGGCAATTTCACAAAAAGTCAACTTGTGATTTGGAACGGTATAGCATTCTCATCAACATTTTTAGTTATGGCAATTGCTTCTCCAATTTGGGGAAAAATTGCTGATCGCAAAGGACGAAAATTAATGTTAATTCGTGCTGCACTAGGAATGTCGATCGTCATTTACTTACAAGCTACAGTAACCGCACCCTGGCAATTAGTTGCATTGCGACTATTACAAGGTGTCTTCTCAGGTTTTGTAAGTAATTCCAATACTTTGATTGCATCCACCGCACCGAGATCAGAAAGTGGAAAAGCACTTGGTACTTTAAATACCGGTGTTATCTCAGGTACTTTACTAGGACCACTTATTGGTGGTGTCATTGCTCAATACTTCGGCTTCAGAGTTCCTTTTATGGTTACCGGAAGCCTGTTATTCACAGCATTTATCCTCGTAGTAATTTTCATAAAAGAAGACTTTAAGCCAATTACTAAGGATGAAGAAGCAAGCACATCTGAAATTTTCCATAAACTCAAAAATCCCAATTTGATTTTAGCCATGTTTGTTACAACTATGATTATCCAAACATCAAACAATTCAATTAACCCAATCATCAGTTTGTACGTAAAGCAATTAATGAACGGCTCCGACAAGGTTACCCTAATATCTGGGGTAATTGCTGCCATGCCCGGAATCGCTAACGTCATCGCAGCTCCAAGATTTGGTGCTTTAGGCGATAAGATAGGTACAGGTAAAATTTTGATCGGTGGATTAATATTTGCAGTCATTGTCTATATCCCACAAGCATTTGTTACAAATGTTTGGCAACTAGGAATATTAAGGTTTCTAGTCGGTGTATCTGACGCCTGCTTATTCCCACAAGTTCAAACCATTCTAGCAAAGAATGCGGATGCAAAATATACAGGTCGAGTCTTTGGATACAACCAGTCATTTCAGTCTGTCGGAAATGTATGTGGACCACTATTAGGTTCTTACATCTCCAGTATCCTAAGTTATTCAGCTGTATTCATAAGTACAAGTATCCTCGCTTCAATCAACTTCTTTTGGGTATTTTCACACATGAAGTCAAAAAAAGCTAAAAAATAAAAGCCTTCCCGAGAAAGGATGGCTTTTTATTTGTTTTGCAAACCATATTTCTTGTTGAAACGGTCGATACGTCCATCTGCTTGAGCAAACTTTTGTTTACCTGTGTAGAAAGGATGTGAGTCAGATGAAATTTCAACACGAATTAATGGATATTCTGTACCTTCATAATCTGTTGTTTCACTTGAGTTAACAGTTGAACCAGCTAAAAACTTCTTACCTGTTGATGAGTCCATGAAGACAACTTGATGGTACTCTGGATGAATTCCTGTTTTCATTCTATGTCGCTCCTTTGCCCTAAATCTTTTGCAGAAATAGAGATTAAATTTACTAACGGTGTTTAATGTTATCATGGATAGCAAGAATATTCAATATAATTCTAATTTTCCAAGATTATTTTTTGACTAGATATTTCATCGATCAGGTCTTTATCGTGGTCGATCAACAGCATCGTTGGGTGCTGTTTTTTTATGGCATCAATTATTTGCTGACGCGTTATGACATCTAAATAATTTAATGGTTCATCCCAAAAATACAAGTTTGCTTCTTGAGATAAACTTATCGCTAACGCAACTTTTCTTCTTTGACCTTGACTCATACTTTCGACTGGTTGTTCAAAAAGATCTCTTTCAAAACCTAATTTTCGTAAATTTGAAAAGATCATCTCTGGATCGATTTTTTTGATCTGAGCAAGTTGTTTAATATCACCTGACAATTCATTCTCTTGTGCTAAATACGAAACTTTAATTCCGTTTGCGACAATTATATCTCCATTTTGTTTAAATGGTTGATCGATCCCTAATATTTGTCTAAAAATCGTTGTTTTACCGATACCATTTTTACCTACTAAAGAAACAACCTGATCAATTGGAACTTTAAAGCTTATTTTTGGTGTCTTTATATCTCCATGAACAAGCTGCAGATCGTTCACTGTAACAAGAGTCTTAGGATGTGTAACCTCTAAGTAATTTAGCTTGATAGGTTCTTCTATCTCGATATTTTTAAGTAAGCCTTGTTTCTTCTCGATTTCAGAATCAACACGTTTAGAAACTGACTTTGCTTTTCTCATCATCTTAGACGCCTTATGACTAATAAAGCCTTTATCTAAATTGACCTTTTGTAATCCAGTTTTATTTTTTTGCTTTTCAGATTGGTTTGACCAATTTTCTCTTTTGACCGCTGTTTCATGAAGTCTTGAAATATCTTTTTTTAACTGCTCTTTTTCATCAAATTCAGCTTGGTCTTGCATTTTCTTTTCTTGTTCCCAAACGTCAAAGTTACCTTTGTATATATCTACATTTTGTCGATTAATTGAAATAACATGGTCGATGACTTCATTCAAAAAGGTCTTATCATGACTTATAACAATAAATCCCTTTTTACTTTTCAAATAATCAGCTACAACTTGTCTACCTTCAATATCCAAGTGATTAGTTGGTTCATCGATCAACTGAAAGCCATAATCGTCAATAAATAAAATTGCCAATAGGACCTTTGTTTGCTCGCCTGGACTTAATGTTGAAAAGTTTTGTTCCAAAATATCTGGTTTTGCTTTTAATTTATCAAGTTCAACTTCTATTTTCCAAATATCGTAGTCTTCTAAATCAGTTAATTCTTTTACGATCTCAATAGTAGAACGATTCTTATCGTTTACTTTTTGTGGATAATAATAAAAATTCAGATTGGAAATTATTTTACCTTGATAAGGTAACTTACCAAGCAATATTTTCATTAATGTTGTTTTACCACGACCATTACGTCCAATTAGGCCTAATTTCCAACTCTCATCAATTTGTAAATTCAATGAATCAAACAGATTATCCACCATTTGATCATATTTATAACTCATATTTTCTATTTGTATAGTTCCCATTTATAAATGCACCTCTTTGTGCATTTGACCGGTTTTATTCCAACAAAAAAGAACGCTAATTAAACAGCGTTCTCCCTTTTAACTTACAGGAAGGCGCAGTTGTAGAAATAAAGTTGAAGTCAAATTACACACTTATTTTGTATAATTTAAAATTTCAACTTAATTTCTCAACGGCTGCACTCCCTCTCTTGTTTTATTCTAGAAACTAATTTATCAGCTTAATAATAATTTGTCAATACTAAATCAAATCATCAGTACCCATCAATGATACATCTGCCGATAAAGCGCGTAACTTAGTAACGACTTGGTCATATCCTCTTAAGATATTTTCAGCATTATCGATCACTGTTTTACCTTCAGCAATTAGTCCTGCGATCATCAAGCATGCGCCTGCGCGGATCTCTTCTGCAGAAACTTCTGCTCCTTGTAAGTGTGATCCTCCTCTAACCAAAATCAAGTCATCTTCACTAGTGATATTAGCGCCCATCTTGTTTAACTCAGAAATATGTTTAACACGTTTGGGATAAATGGTATCAATTACCATTGCTTCACCCTGAGCTTGCATCAACAATGGTGTTATAGGTTGTTGTAAATCTGTAGCAAAGCCAGGATATGGCATTGTTTTGATATTAACTGACTTAAGGTTTGGTGATGCATTAACATAAATGCTATCCTCACCAATATCTAAATTAACGCCCATCTCATCAAGTTTGGCAATAAATGCATCCAAATGTTCGCTAATAATATTTTTAACTAAAATTCCACCGCCATTAGCAGCAGCCAAGCTTAAATAAGTTCCTGCTTCAATACGATCGGGAATAATAGTATGAGCATTATTAGAACGAAGAGTATCAACACCTTCAATTCTAATAGTCTCAGTTCCAACTCCACGGATAACTGCACCCATGTTGTTAAGGAAAGTGGCTAAATCAATAATTTCAGGTTCCTTTGCTGCATTTTCAATTATAGTAGTTCCCTTGGCCTTAACAGCTGCAAGAATAACATTGATAGTAGCACCTACAGAAACCATATCTAAGAAAATCTTAGCTCCTCTCAAACCACCGTCTGGAGTCGTAATAATGATTTGTCCATGTTTATTTTCAACATGTGCTCCAAGTGCTTCAAAGCCTTTGATATGTTGATCAATGGGACGAGGTCCAATGTCATCCCCACCGGGAAAACCTACCACTGCTTTACCAAATCGACCTAGCATCGCACCCATAAAGTAATATGACGCACGTAAGCTGCTCACTTTTCCACTAGGTAATTCGGCAAATTGAATCTGTGTCGGATCAATCTTTAATACATCATCTTCCATTGTAGAAGAAACGTTCATATCCTGTAGAATTGAACGTAAGTTTTTAACATCTCTAATTTGTGGCACTGAATCCAACACCACTGGAGTATCAGATAAAATTGCTGCAGGAATAAGTGCCACTGTACTGTTCTTGGCACCTCCAATAGTAACTTCACCTGTTAACTTTTTACCACCATTTATTACAAGTTTTTGCATAAGCTTTTCCCTAACTATTATTAACTAAAACTACATATTTTCTTCATCAAGACCAGATGCAGCACCAATAAATGCCTTGAATAAACCTTCTGGTTTTGTTGGTCTGGATAGGAATTCGGGATGATATTGCACAGCAATATGGAACTTGTTTTCTGGAACTTCGATAATTTCTACAAGACGGTTGTCAGGTGAAACACCAGAAAAACTTAGTCCAAGATCTTCAAATTGTTTGCGATAATCATTATTAAATTCATATCTGTGTCTGTGTCTTTCTTGGATAACTGATTGATTATCATAAGCTGCAGCTGTCTTTGAACCTGGTTTTAATTTACATGGATATGCACCCAAACGTAATGTACCACCACGGTCTTCAAGATCCTTCTTATCAGCCATAATATCAATAATCTTATTCTTGGCATTGTCATCTACTTCACCAGTTGTTGCATCAGAAATACCAGCAACATTTCTAGCAAATTCGATACTTGCCATTTGCATACCTAAACAAATTCCAAAATAAGGAACATCGTTTTCACGGGCATATTTAATAGTTGTGATCATTCCTTCTAGACCACGGCTACCAAAACCACCAGGTACGAGAATACCATCAGCATCTTTTAGAAGTTCAGCGACATTATCTTCTGTAATTTCGTCTGCTGAAATCTTCTTTAATTCTATATCAGTATTATATACATATCCAGCAGAACGAAGTGCTTCTGTAACAGAAATATAAGCATCTTGTAACTTTGTATACTTACCAACTAACGTAATCTTTGTTGTGTGCTTCAAATTGTGCACACGATTTACTAATTTGTTCCAATCTGCCATGTCAGCTTCTTTAGTATTTAAGTGCAAGTAGCGACATACGATATCATCAAAGTTTTGTGCTTGAAGATTTAGAGGAATGTCATAAAGTGATTCAGCATCACGTGATTCAATAACTGCCTCTGAATCAACATCACAAAATGATGCGATCTTATCTTTCATGCTTTGTGGCATTTCTTGTTCTGTACGAACAACCAAGATGTTAGGTTGAATACCAATACCACGTAATTCTTTAACACTGTGTTGTGTTGGCTTTGTCTTCATTTCGCCAGCAGCTCTTAAATATGGAACTAAAGAAGTATGGATGTAAACGACGTTCTCTGAACCAACTTCTGACTTCATTTGACGCAATGCTTCAAGATATGGAAGTGATTCGATATCACCTACAGTACCACCAACTTCAGTAATGATAACATCTGAGTCTGTAGTAGTAGCAGCACGCATAATTTTTTGTTTGATCATATCTGTAATATGTGGAATAACTTGTACAGTTGCACCATTGTAATCACCACGACGTTCGCGACGGATTACTTCTGAATAAATCTTTCCAGTTGTAACATTTGAGTACTTATTAAGATCATTGTCGATAAATCTTTCATAATGTCCAAGATCCAAATCAGTTTCTGTACCATCATTTGTTACATAAACTTCACCGTGTTGGTAAGGACTCATAGTTCCAGGGTCCACGTTGATATAAGGATCAAATTTTTGCATCGTTACTTTAAGTCCGCGATTTTTTAATAATCTACCAAGAGATGCCGCAACGATACCCTTGCCAAGAGATGAAACAACTCCACCTGTAATAAAAATATATTTTGTCATATTTTCCTCCACATACTATTGCTATTTTTGAAAGGGATTTCTTAAATAAAAATAAAAAAGTCCCCTATTCACACTGAACAGGGAACTTGTAATTAGACAATCTAATAGAGCCCAAACAATATAATACTGTTATATAACTCACTCGTCAAACTTTTAATCTATAAATTTAGATGTCATCGTTTTCATCATCATCATCGTCGTCGTCATCATCGTCTTCTTCGTCAAGATCGATGTCTGCGTCAGCGTCATCACTGTCAAATTCTGTTAATTGACCTTCGATACCATCATCTAATCCGGTATCTTGTTCATCATCACTATCATCGTCAACAGATAGATCAGAATTAGTAAACTTAGATAAATCAGGACCATTTGATGAATCGCTAGAGTCATCATCATCGTCATTCATATCATTTACTTCCAAGTCATTATCATCATCGTAGTCAATTACGTCATCATCTTCATCATCGTCACTCAAGAAAGCATTAACTTTTTGAGCAGCCTTATGAGTGTTTTTAGTTCCGTTATCTTCTGGATGATTTACTTCCTCATCAACAGAATCAAATGGATACCACTCACGCAATCCCCAGACATTTTCCCCAAGCGAGAGAAAACTGCCGTCATTATTCAAATCTGTATAAAATTGTGGAAGACCTTCTTTAATTTCTTCATCAGTCTTACCTAAGTAATCTTGTATTTTATTAACAATGTTAGAGAAGTTCATGGCTTCTTTGTTATTATTATCAAGGATTTCGTAGGCTACCTCGATTAGAGAAAGTTCCTCTTTGTTTTGATTCTTGAATTTTTCAAGTTCCAAACGGTACACGTCCTTTCGCAGCGTCTTACTAATAATCATATCTAGCTACGCCTTAAAAATCAATCTAAACTTATAATTTCCTACTATATTATTATCGTAAATCAAGTCATAATCAATGTTTATTTTTCCTGAAAGCGGTCTATTTTTAATTTCCACCTGAGAATTTCTTGTAAAAGTCTTTAATTGCATGACTCCGTACTCAGTTTCAAGATGTCCGCTATTGTGATCTTGATTCGTAAAATACAAAAGAGATGCCAAATGAGTGCTCTGCGCTGTACGTTTCAAATGAATTTCTCCATTATCAGCTATTTTTACTAATATCTTAGCTTCCTGATTATTATCTAGTTTCTCATTAAATCTTAAATAAGTTGAATTACCAACTCGAGTTAACATCCCAGGTTCAGCAATTCTTGTGTGAGTTAATTCTCCAGCCTGGGAAACTTCCATATTTAACTCTACATTTACACCTAAACTATTATTTTCCAATATATAGCGCCTCTACATGATAAAATTAAAATAACAATTATATTTAGAAGAAGTGATTCAGTCAATGAACAATACAATTTTATTATACGACCAACAAATTAAAAAAGATCAAGAAATGCTCAATCCATTTGCGGATACAGGGGCGATTTTACGGTTTGTTTCTGAGAGCAAAATACCCATTGCACATTTTTGGACAACACCTAAAACTGTGATCCTAGGTCTTCAAGACCAACGTCTCAGTAATCTTTCTGGCGGACTTAAAAGTTTAGCCGACAAAGATTACATCTATTATGTACGTAATTCTGGTGGACTTGGTGTAGTGACCGATGACGGAATCCTAAACTTTACGTTATTTTTACCTGATAAAAACAATATCACAATTGACCAAGCATATGAAGAAATGCATCAAATAATGCAAAAGACGTTCTCAAAAGACATCGAAACAGGCACGATCGAACACTCTTATTGTCCAGGAACTTATGACCTAAGTATCAATGGTAAAAAAATTGCCGGCATCTCACAAAGAAGATCTGGTGATGGAGTGGCAATAATGGCCTATATCAGTATCAATGGCGACCAAAAGAAACGCTCTCAATTAATGAAAGATTTCTACGAGATAAGCGATTATCCCGTCAACAAAAAAATCGGCTTTCCTAATATAGATATTAACTGTATGGAAAATCTTGATTCATTGATACATCAAGAATTAACTATCCAAGATGCCAAAAAGAGTATTCTCAAAACTATTGAGCAAAAATATAATATTGATAGGAGTCAATTTAATATAGTAAAAAACTCTGCACCATATCTTGATGCCTATCAACAAACTATGGAAGATCTTATTTACAAAAATAATAAATTATCGGAGGTAAATGAATGAACGTTCAAATGTTGCCTAGAGAAAAAGTATTTCGCGATCCAATCCACAACTACATACATGTCCAACATAAAGTAATACTAGATCTGATAAACACTAAAGAGTTTCAAAGATTACGTCGTATCAAACAATTAGGTACATCATCCTTTACTTTCCAAGGTGCTGAACACTCCAGATTTACACATTGCATGGGAGTATATGAAATAACCAGACAAATTTGTGATAACTTTCAAAGAAATTATCCTAGCAAAAATTCTGATGATGGCCTTTGGAATGATGATGAGCGAATCGTTGCTTTATGTGCTGCACTCTTACATGATTTAGGCCACGGTCCATATTCACACACATTTGAACATATCTTTAATACTGATCACGAGATGTGGACACAAAAAATCATCACTTCACCAGAAACTGAAATAAACCAAGTCCTTAAACAAGTTTCTGACGACTTTCCAGAAAAAGTAGCCAGTGTTATTGACCACACTTATCCAAATCCTCAAGTAGTTCAAATGATCTCCAGTCAAATCGATGCTGATCGAATGGACTATTTGCTCAGAGATGCTTATTTCACTGGTACCAAGTATGGAATGTTTGACTTAACTAGAATTCTTCGTGTTATGCGCCCATACAAAAAAGGTATCGCCTTTGACAATGACGGTATGCATGCCGTTGAAGATTATGTTTTGTGTCGTTTTCAAATGTATCAACAAATCTATTTCCATCCCGTATCACGTGGAATGGAAGTCGTTTTAACTAAACTGTTGCAACGAGCTAAAGATCTATATGAGCATAATCAAATGAATGGCTTTGAAATGCCTAGCCTATTAGTACCATTCTTCAATAAAAATGTGACTATAAACGACTATCTATCACTTGATGATGGAATTTTGAATACCTATTTTACTCTTTGGCAAAATTATCCTGACGAAACACTCAAGGATCTAGCTTATAGATTTTTAAGTCGAAAACCATTCAAATCAGCTCAATATAATCATGAAACAAAACATAAGTTGCCGGAATTATCCGAATTAGTCGAAAGTGCTGGCTTTGATAAAAATTACTATACAGCTATCAACACTAGTTTTGACCTACCATATGATATATATAATCCGCGTCAAAACAAACGCAAAACCCAAATTGAGATCATGCAAGATGATGGTTCTTTGATCGAATTATCAACAATCAGTAGATTGGTAAATGCACTAACTGGAAAAATAAGTGGTGATGAACGTTTCTACTTCCCTAAATCAATGATCGTAGAACATTCAAACGATATTTTTAGTGAATATTATCAATCATTCAAAGACCATATTCACAACGATATGATCGTTTAATTCTTATTTCAGTTACAAACGCTTTCAACTTTTGGCTTATTTTAATAGAATGTAATTATAATCTTTAAGGAGGAGCACTTTTATGAAAGAATTCTCAAATACAACTAGAATCGATAATTTGAAATCAATGCAAGATCAAGAATTAGATTTATTAGTAATTGGTGGTGGAATAACTGGTAGTGGAATAACGCTAGATGCCCAAACACGTGGACTAAAAACTGGACTATTAGAAATGCGTGACTTTGCTTCTGGTACATCCAGTCGATCAACTAAGTTAGTTCATGGTGGATTACGTTATTTGAAGCAAGCTGCCATTAATGAGGTTCATGAAGTTGGAAGTGAGCGTGCAATTGTTTATAACAATGCCCCACAAATCACAACTCCCCTAAAAATGATGCTCCCCTTCTATTACGGAGGAACTTTTGGCCCATTCACTACATCAATCGGATTAGATGTTTATGATCGTCTAGCACAAGTAAAATCTTCTGAACGCAAATACATGCTAGACCCTAAAAAGACTCTTGAAAGAGAACCATTTATTAAAGGTGAAAATCTAAAGGGTTCAGGTGTATATGTTGAATATCGTACTGATGACGCTAGATTAACTTTAGAAGTTGTTAAAAAAGCTAGTGAAGAAGGTTCATTGATTGCAAATTATACTAAAGTCACTGGACTACTTTACGATAGTCAAAATCAAGTTTGTGGAGTGACCTTCAAAGATTTGATTTCAGAAACAACCGGTGAGATATTTGCTAAAAAGATAATCAACGCTTGTGGACCTTGGGTAGATGAAATTAGAGAAATGGACGGCTCAAATGTAGGTAAACACTTGCATCTAACTAAGGGTGTTCATTTAGTGATCGACCATGATAAGTTCCCTATTTCAAATTCAATCTATTTTGACACACCTTTCCATGACAATCGAATGATGTTTGCAATTCCACGTGAAGGTAAAACATATATCGGAACAACTGATACAACTTGGAATGAAGACCCTAAGGAACCAAGCATCACTGTAAAAGACGTAACATACATTTTAGCTGCCGCTAATCAAATGTTTGACCTACCACAGACTTTGACTCCTGAAGATGTTGAATCAGGTTGGTCTGGAGTACGTCCATTGATTCAAGAAGAAGGAAAATCACCTTCAGAAATTTCTCGTAAAGACGAAATATTCCAATCAAACTCAAATCTATTATCAATTGCCGGTGGTAAATTGACTGGTTATCGTAAAATGGCCGAAAAGATCGTTGATATAGTTGCTAAACAATTAGCAACTGAAGGCAATTACGAATACAAGGCAGAACAAACTAAAGATCTTCCACTATCTGGTGGTGACGTAGGTGGAGATAACGGTTGGTTATCATACTACGATAAGATGGCTCAAGAAGGAGTTGTTAATTACGATCTAGAACGTGAAGAAGCTGAAAAGTTAGTACAAAGATATGGTTCAAATGTATTAGATATTTATGAATTACTACCTAAAGAAGCTAAAAAAGATGGACTACCTAGAATAGATTGGGCTATGCTGCAATATGGATTAAAAGCAGAAATGGTCGAACATCCTATTGATTATTTATTACGTCGTAGCAGTCAAATGTTGTTTGATATAAACCATGCAAAAGAAATCCAAGAACCAGTGATTGAATATATGTGTAATTTCTATCATTGGGATGATGATACCAAAAAGGCAATGACTGATGAGGTTAAAAAGAAACTACACTTAACCGAATTAAAAGATGTTAAGAAAGCCTACAAAGAACACGTCGCTCAAATTACCGATTAAATAAATTTAGATAAAATTATGATTACATCCCCTTTCAAAAACTTCAAAATATAGTAAAGTTGTTGTTGTACTAATTCAACAATAAAGTAACAACAAAGAAGGAGATTGCGCGACATGTTTAAGGAATTTCAAGAATTCATTTCTCGTGGTAGTGTTGTTGACCTTGCTGTTGGTGTTATCGTTGGTGCATTGCCAAAGCAACTTTTTCAAATCCAGCTATATTTGCTCCAGCTTGATAATCATCTCCAAGATCGTAATCCTTTGCGGCTTTAGATGACTTAGCATAAATATCTTCCATGATATTTTTTAATTGATTATCTACTTCTTCAAAACTCCAAGATAATCGTTCACTATTTTGGCTCATTTCAAGAGCAGATACAGCAACTCCACCGGCATTAGCTGCTTTACCAGGCGCATAGATAATATCAGCTTTCTTATATGCATTGATAGCTTCTGGAGTACTTGGCATATTAGCACCTTCAGCAATATATTCAACACCATTAACATTCATTAGCTCGGCCTGTTTCTCATTGATCTCATTTTGAGTAGCACATGGCAAAGCAATATCATAATTAACATCAAGATCCCAAACTGAATCCATTGAATAAGTTGCGGTTTCTACACGTTTTACATATTCACTAATACGTCCACGTTCGACTTCTTTGATTTGTTTAACAACATCAAATTTGATTCCATTTGGATCATAAATACATCCATCTGAATCAGACATAGTTATAACCTTAGCACCAAATTCGGTAGCACGTTTTAATGCATAAAGAGCAACATTTCCTGATCCTGAGATTTTAATTTTTTTACCAGACAAATGATCACCATGGTCTTCAAGTAAGGCATGGAGATAATAAATTAAACCAAAACCAGTGGCTTCAGTTCTGGCCAAACTACCGCCATATGTTAACCCTTTACCTGTTAGTATCCCCGGCTTAGAGCCATTTAGACGCTTATATTGTCCGTAAAGAAAACCAATCTCACGGCCACCAACACCGATATCACCAGCGGGAACGTCGAGGTCTGGACCGATATATTTTTGTAATTCTGTCATAAAGCTTTGGCAAAAGCGCATAATTTCAGCATCCGATTTCCCCTTAGGGTCAAAATCACTACCACCTTTGCCACCACCAATGGGAAGTCCGGTCAAACTATTTTTAAAAATTTGCTCAAAGCCTAAGAACTTAACAATACTTAAATTAACGCTTGGATGTAATCTCAAACCACCTTTATAAGGTCCAATGGCTGAGTTGTATTGAACACGAAAACCACGGTTAACTTTAAACGATCCATCATCAGCCATCCAAGGGATTCTGAATTGAAATACTCGTTCAGGTTCGATCAATGATCCCAGTATATTGCGTTCAACATATTCAGGATGACGTTGCAAAACCGGTTTAAGATTATCTAAAACTTCAAAAGCCGCTTCCTTAAATTCAATTTGATTTGGGTCTCTTTTTTCAATAGTATTTTTTAACTCATCAATATATGCATTAACTTCAACCATGCTTTACCCTACCTTTATTTTTAGTTAGCAAAAAGGGGACTGCGACATATGTCACAACCCCTTACTACATTTCAAAATTTTTATAGACTAAACGTGTACCAAAAGGCTGCAACCTCCACATAGCTACGAACCACAAATGATTGATAGTACCAATCATTCGTGATTCTAGGCTATGTTCCGGTGGCAGACCGCCTCTTGTCACACTCTTTTTTTAATTACGTTTGAAACGTGTATCAAATAATGGACTAACTGGTTCATTTTCATGAATACGACGAATTGCGTCACCGATCAATGGTCCAACTGAAACTTGTACCATCTTATCAATAATCTTTTCTTTTGGTAGATTGATTGAATCTGTAACAACTAATTGCTTAATTGGTGATGCTTCAATTCTTTCAATAGCTGGGCCTGAAAGAATTGGATGTGTACAACATGCATAAACTTCAGTAGCACCGGCATCGATCAATGCTTGTGATGCTAGTGAAATTGTACCTGCAGTATCGATCATATCATCAATAATAATGGCGCGTTTTCCTTTAACATTACCAATAATATTCATAACTTCGGCAACATTAGCACGAGGTCTTCTCTTATCGATAATAGCAATTGGTGTCTTCAAAAATTCAGCAAGCTTTCTAGCACGAGTTACACCACCGTGGTCTGGTGAAACAACTACGGCATCTTCTTCAAGATGATTTGATAAGAAGTAATCAGCCAACAATGGAGCACCCATAAGATGGTCAACTGGGATATCAAAGAATCCTTGAATTTGTGCAGCATGCAAATCAAGTGCTAATACTCTAGTAGCACCAGCACGTTGTAACATATTAGCAACTAACTTAGCAGTAATAGGTTCACGAGAACGTGACTTTCTATCTTGTCTTGCATAACCATAATATGGAATAACAACATTAATAACATGAGCTGAAGCACGTTTTAGCGCATCGATCATGATCAACAATTCCATTAGGTTATCGTTAACTGGTGCTGAAGTTGATTGAACTAAGAATACTTCAGCTCCACGAATACTTTCTTCAATATTGATTTGAATTTCACCGTCACTAAAACGTGTAACTGATGACTTACCTAAAGGAAGTCCTACTTCCTCAGCAATCTTTTCTGCTAGAGGTTTGTTTGAATTCAATGCAAAAATTTTAATCGGTCTATCACTCATTTGATATGACATTAATCTTCCACCCTTATTTCCAATCTTCACTATTTGATAGTGGTAATCTGTTCCAAAAATCTTCTTTGTTCGTTTGACGCTGTCTTGCGATTGCCATGGCATGTTTTGGAATATCATTAGTAATGGTTGAACCAGCGGCAATAAATGAATGGTCTGCCATTTCGACAGGAGCAATTATATTAGAATTACTTCCAATAAACGAATGGTCACCAATATTACTATGCCATTTCTTAACTCCATCATAGTTAACGAAGACAACTCCGCAACCAACGTTAATATCAGTTCCTAATGTGGCATCCCCAACGTAAGTTAAATGACCGACTTTAGTACGATCACCGATCTTAGCATTTTTTACTTCACAGAAATTACCAACATGTACATCTTGCCCAATTTCTGCTTTTGGACGTAAATGGGAATTAGGACCCAAGTCACTGCCTTTATGCATAATTGCACTTTCAACAGTTGAGCTTATAATCTTAACGTTATCTTCAATTGTAGCATCTTCAAGTCTAGAACCTGAACCAATTAAGCAATCGGAACCGATTTTAGTATCACCAAATATTTTTACATTTGGCTCAATAACTGTATCATTGCCAATCTCTACACCATAATCGATGTAGGTATTATCAGGATCCACAAGTGTTACTCCATCGCGCATATGAGCTTCATTGATTCTCTTTTGCATCAACTTTTCAGCTTGTGACAAAGCAACACGATCATTAACACCAATAGATTCGCTAAAATCTTTCATTTGGTAAGCAACGACCTTCTTGCCTTGTTCCTTAAGGATAGAAGCTACATCAGGTAGATAGTATTCACCTTGCGCGTTGTTATTTTTAACAGCATGCAAGCTCTTGAATAATAATTCATTGTCAAAACAATAAATTCCTGTATTAACTTCTTTTATTTCTCTTTCTGAATCTGTAGCATCTTTTTCTTCAACAATCTTAGAAACACTACCGTCAGCCTCACGAACAATTCTTCCATAACTGAAAGGCTTGTCAGTATGAGCAGTTAAAACTGTTACTGCAGCATTTTCTTTTTCGTGATAGTTAAATAGGTTTTCAAAAGTTTCAGCTGTAAATAATGGTGTGTCACCACTAACAACAAGCGTCATTCCTTTTTTATCACCTAAATCTTTTTCAGTTTGCAATACAGCGTGTGCTGTACCAAGTTGTTCTTCTTGCAAGACATACTTAGTACGATCTTTTAAGAGATCTTCAACTTTTTCAGCACCTGTACCAATTACTGTTTCAATCAAACTTGGATTAAGTTTTTCCACTTGAGTTAAAACATGATCGACCATTGCTTTTCCAGCTACTGGTTGCAAAACTTTATAAAGCTTAGACTTCATTCTTGTACCTTTACCGGCAGCAAGAATTATTACATAACGATTTGACATCGGAAACTCCTTTTCAGTCATTCAAATATCCTTATATATAATAGCATTATTATTACATTTTGCTCAATTAGGTTTTACTCAAAATAACTGAAATCGGTTTTACTCAAGTAATCACCGGGCTCAATTCTAATAATTTTATTATTTGTATCGATATTTTCCACTTTAAAAATAGAAGTTACGTTTTTATCTCGGAGTTCTTGATCCATCTTAATGTTCTCGGCGAAAACAGTTGCACCAACAAAAATAGCATTAAATTCTGAAATAAGACTACGCATACCATTGATAGTACCGCCGCCTTTCATGAAATCATCCACAACTAAAACTCTTGAGCCTTCCTCAAGGCTACGCTTAGATAATTCCATCTTCTCAATTCTATCTGAAGAACCAGAAGCGTAGTTAACACTGATAGTTGAACCCTCAGTTATCTTAGAATCACGTCTAACGATAACAAAAGGAATATTCAAGAAGCTGGCAACACTTTGGGCAATTGGAATCCCCTTAGTAGCGACAGTCATGACAACATCAATTGAACTTTGAGAATATTGTGTAGCGATCATACGGCCGATTGTTCTTAACAAATTAGGTTCGGCCAATAGATCAGTCAAATATAAATATCCACCTGGTAAAATACGGCTAGGTTCTACTAAACGTTTTGAAGTTTCTTCAATAAACTCTGTAGCTTCTTTTTTAGAAATACCTGGTGTAAAAATAACTCCACCACCAGCTCCAGGCAAAGTTTCGAGAACTCCAATACCTCGAATCATAAAAGTTCTTCTTAAAATACCCAAATCTTCTGAAATGGATGACTTAGCTGATTCAAAGCGCTTAGCAAAAAACGCTAATGAAATAAGCGTATGTGGGCGTTCTAAAAGGTAGCGTGTCATGTCGATTAAACGTTCGCTTCTTCGTGTTTTCATCTTTTTTCTCCTCAAAAACGTGTTCTGTATAAAATTATAATGTAAATAATGCACTAATTCACTCATTTTCCATCAATTAATTAAGATTTTCAAGAACTTTCGAATATTTTTTTCAATATAAAAGAAAAAACTGTAAAAATCATCAAATGATTTTTACAGTTTTTTGATACTTTAATTTAATGTTACTGCACTTTCTGGTACCCATTCATTAGTTGAAACACGGTACATTGTTTCTCCATTGATGGTTGCTTTTTTATCTGTTACAAAATCTGAATCCTTAGCTAGACCACGATCTGATTTTTGTCCGTTATCATGGTAAAGTTTTGTTTCTGAATTAATTCTTAGTACTCCATTAACTGGAGTTATTTCTAGTGTATCGTTGGCTTTAACCCATTCGTTACTTGATACTCGGTAGTGTTTTTCGCCGTTGATATATGTGTAACGATCAGCTTGCCAATCAGTGGTCTTTTCCAAACCACGATTAGAAGTTTCTCCGTTTAAATTAGATAGTTTTTTGATGGAATCAGAATTAGTTTGAACTATTCCAGAATATTCAAAGTATTCTGCAACATCACTAGCTTTTACCCATTCATCATCACCAACTTGATAGTAAGTTATTCCATTAACGACATTCTTCTTTGTTGTTGAAAAATCAGTTACACCATCAAGTGTTTTATCTGAGGTCTTATTACCATTAACATCGTAAATGGCAATCGAATCGGTTTTCTTACTGCTTAGTAACATTTCATCTATTTCTGTTACGTTGCTAGTATTTGATCCGTTATTATTTCCAGAGTTATTGCCACCAGAATTATCAGAACCCTTTTCGACTGTTACTTCAGAAGTTCCAGTAATATCTGGATAATCTTTTGAAGTATAAGTTACTGTATATGTTCCTTCAGTATCAGTGTCTAAGTTGCCCGTATCAACATCAAAATCATTTATAGTTAGTTCTTCATTAAATGGGGCAGTTGCGCTTACAAAGCCTAAGCTATTATCCCACTTGTCGCCAACATTCATAGTTACCGGTTTAGTGGTGATACTACCTTTTCCAATTGAATAAGGTTGCGTAATAGTCATTTTTACAACTTGATCATTACCATTTATATTAATTGTTTCATCAAAATTAATTGTTAGTGTATCACTTGCTTTAATGTTGGATACTGAAACGATATTTGTTGAATCATCTAAGCTAACATCGGCGTCTGTATTTTTCAAACTTGCAGTTGCATTAGAGATACTACCACCAGAACTTAGATAATCATTTAAATCAATATCAAATGAATTTTGATTTAGTTGTTTTGAATCTTCAATAACCGTTTGAGGTGTAACGGTCAAACTTTTAGAGTCCCAGTTAAAATTATTTAGAACGCTAAAGTCTGTCACATGGTTATCACTTATTTTTAAGTTAGTTAAATTAACCAATGATTTCAAAGGAGAAATATCGCTGATATTATCAGATTCTGCATGTAAATACGTTAAGCTCGTCATATTTTCTATTGGTGATATGTCAGATAAATTTGAATTATTATTTATAGACAACCATTCTAAATTTAGGCCTTCCAATGGTGATAAATCAGTAATTTTATTAAATCCTAAATCCAATCTTTTAAGAGAAGTGGCATATTGTAAACCTGAAATATCAGTAATCCCTGATAAAACTAACGACAATCCCATTCCAGATGGATTTAATGTTGATAGAGCTTCAGGTGTTACTTCATCTTTACTTCCATAATAACCTTTTGAAACCAGAGCAGCTTTTAAGCTTTCTGATATTCCATTTTCGTCAACGTCGCTTTTATTTGATTCTTTTGTGCTACTTTCAACATTAGCAGCCTGAATAATCGGTATGTTTACCATCGAACTTGTCAAAAGTGCTCCTGCTGCAAGTCCAGTTACGATCATACTCATACTTTTTTTCATGTCCCTATATCTCTACTTTCTACTTATTGTTTGTTGCATATCTTTGCGTTGTTAACGCTTCCAATAAAGAATTATACACGGTGTTTAAACAAATTATAAATCAATTTATGTAAAAATATTTTTCAAAAAATAATTTAAAAGTTAAAATGAGCATAAAAAAAAGAGGATCACATTTTCTGTGATCCTCTATAAGGAGCGATTTATTCGGCATCAGCCTCTGCTTCTTCTGTTTCTTCGCTATCAAAAGTAATATCAATAGACTTAGTAAGTAAGTCTGCATAACTATATGAAACTCTCTCGAATGAGTTTTCATTTTGGTCAAGATCGACAACAAATACTGAATGGAATGTTTCCGCTAAAGTACCCTTACGACGAACGACCTTCTTGCGACCTGCTTGTGCTACGACCGTTAGGCCCTCACCTAAATGGGCATCTAAACGGCTTTTAATTGTCTTCAATGACGTTGGCATATTTTAATCACTCCTTAGGAGTGCCATTCTACCACGTATTTGCAAAAAAATCAAGGTTTGGTTATAATAGCAGGTTTACTTAAATTGTCTTTTTTAGTTCAACTGCCATTTGTTTGAACTGTTCGATAGAGACTTGCTCTCCCCTAGCATTCTCTGCAATGCCACATTTTTCAAAGACAGCTTTTATCTTATCCCTATTTTCATCGGTTCTTCCTTGCCAATTAAGCAAGTTATTCATCAAGCTCTTACGCTTGTGTGCAAAAGAAGAGCGAATCAATTTATGGAAATATTTAGGATCTTCAATATCATTTTTGCTATCAGGTATTCTATCTAAAACTGCTACGGCTGAATCAACTTTAGGACGAGGAATAAATGATTTAGCTCCAACGATTCTATCAATTCTTGCCGTCATTCTAGTTTGAACTGCAATCGTTAATGACCCATATTCACGGTGTCCTGGTTTGGCAGTTACTCGTTCGGCAACTTCTTTTTGCATCATCAATACTAAGGATTGGAAAGGATAGTCGCTGTTGATCAAATTCAACATGATCGGAGTCGTAATGTAATAAGGTAAATTAGCCACTACTTTAATTGTCTTACCTTCTAAATGATGATCTTTTACAAACTGATCTAAATCAACTTTTAAAATATCTTCATTTATGACTTCAATATTGTCATAGTAACTTAATGTATCTTTCAAAATTGGTATCAAGGTATCATCGATCTCAAAAGCATAAACTTGTTGCGCAACTTGAGCTAGTTTCTCAGTTAAAGCACCAATACCAGGTCCGATCTCGATTGCTATTTCATCAGATTGAAGACCACTTGCATCAACAATATCATCTAGAACCTTTTCATTTGTTAAAAAGTTTTGTCCTAAACTTTTTTTAGCACGCAATTTGTATTTACGCATAATATCATTGGTACGGATTGGATCAGCAATACTTAATCTACTTTGAGTCATATGAACTCCCTTTATCAAATTTTTTAACGGCGGCAATTAAATCGTCCGGCGATACATTAAACATATTCAATCGATTTAAAAACTGCTTAGCATTAGTGTAGCCAATTTCTAATTCTAAGCCAACAAATTCACGACGCTTGGACGACTTGGCATTCCCCGACAATCCGAGATCAATCATATCAGCGTTAGTATATTTATTTTCTAAGTCTTTAGTAGAGTAGACATCTGCTAAGGCTTTTTTTATATCCTCATCACGAGCATGTTCGATTCCAAGACTACCGTCACTCTTTTTTGGGACAGCCTTATTTCTTGGCAAAAATGCTTGCTTAGCATCAGGAACAACTTTTTGAATAATCGTTCTTAGCCGATTTCCATTAAAGTCAGGATCGGTAAAGATTATTACTCCACGATCCAATTGAGCTTTTTTTATTCTTTGAATCGTTTCCTCATTTAAGGCAGATCCTCGAGTCTCAATCGTATCAACTTCACCTAAACAGTCTTTTAAACGATTAGTATCTGACTTGCCTTCTACTACAATAATTTCTTTTATTTTTTTCATATTTAATTTATTCTATAAACTCTTTTAGCATTCTCAAAAGTATGTTTTGCAACTTCATCGGGAGTTATATCTTTATATTTAGCAATGGCATCGACTACAAATCTCGTATAACCAGGTTCATTTTGATGTCCTCGGTATGGAGTTGGCGCTAAATAAGGTGCATCAGTTTCAACCAAGAGTCTATCTAGCGGAGTATGCTTAGCTGATTCATGAACTTCTGGAGCGTTTTTAAATGAAACAACTCCACTATATGAAATCATTAATCCAAGATCTAAGAACTTATTAAGCCAATCCAGATCACCATTAAAGCTATGCATTATGATACCTGATTTTGACATATCATGATTCTTCAAAATATTATACATATCATCAAAAGCATCACGACAATGAATCGAAACTGGCATGTCATATTGTTGTGCAACGTCTAATTGCTTGATCAAAACCTTTTGTTGTTCTTCATGACTAGGGTTTTCAGGCCAATGATAATCTAATCCAATTTCTCCAATAGCCACTACTTCTGGCAATTTGATTTGATTAATTAGTTGAGACTCATTATATTCTTTTACAAATTCAGGATGCCAACCGATCACTGCATGAAGTGGCTTATAATTTTGAGCCAATCGAATAGCTTCAATATTCATCTCTTCATTTGAACCAATGATCGCCATTTCATCAACATCAAATTCTTTTGCGCGATCAATATATTCCTGAGTTTTACCAGCAAAAGCCTCATCATTTAAATGTGTATGCGAATCGAAAATTTGCATTAGCTTAAAACAGCTCCATTTTTATGTGAATTATCAACAATTGCTAATTGTACGTCGTCACCCTTTTCTGTTGAAAGAAGCATTCCGTTACTCCATTCACCACGAATCTTTCTAGGTTTCAAGTTAACAACAGCAATAACTTTCTTACCAATCAATTCTTTGAAGTTTGGATAGAATTCATAAATACTTGAAAGAATTTGACGATCAATTCCAGATCCATCATCTAATTTAAATTGTAATAACTTATCAGCATTTTCAGCTCGTTTAACATCCAAGATCTCGCAGACAACCATTTTTACTTTGGCAAAGTCATCATATTGGATCTCTTTTGGATAGTCATCTTCGTTTTCTTCTTGAGCTTTCTTCTTAGCTGCGGCTGATTTACTCATCTTACCGGCACCATTTTTGGCTTGTTCTTCAGCCATTTTATCTTTGATATATTGAACTTCTTCTTTTGCATCTAAACGTGGGAAAATTGGTTCTGGCTTATCAGTAACTGTACGACCGATAACAGTTTTACCAAATTCAACTGCTGCATCATTTTCAAAATTCAAACCAAGTTGAGCAAAGATCTTATGTGGTGATTGTGTCATAACTGGACTGATCAATACGGCAATCAATCTTAATGACTCAGCTAAATGACCAAGTACTGATTGTAACTCAACTTTCTTAGCATCATCTTTAGCCAAGACCCAAGGTTTTGTTTCATCAATATATTTATTAGCTCTACTGATGAATGCCCAAACACTAGCAAGTGCTTCAGGGAATTCAAACTTATCCATATGTTCACGATAATCTTTGATAGTATCGTTAGCAGTTTTTTCTAAGTCTTTATCAAAGTCAGTTAATGTATCAATTGATACGATCTTTCCGTCATCATATTTATTGATCATAGATACGGTTCTATTCAAAAGATTTCCCAAATCATTAGCAAGATCATAGTTGATACGGTCAACGTAATCTTCCGGTGTGAAGACACCATCGTTACCAAATGGCATAGCACGCATTAAGTAATAACGTAGTGAATCTAGTCCATAACGAGAAACAAGCATTTCTGGATATACAACATTTCCCTTTGATTTAGACATCTTTCCGTCTTTCATTAATAACCAACCATGTCCAAAGACTTGTTTTGGCAAATCAATACCCAAAGCCATCAAAATAATTGGCCAATAAATAGTATGGAAACGAACGATTTCCTTACCTACGAATTGAACATTAGCTGGCCAGTACTTTTTAAACAATGAATCATCATCACTCATATATCCAAGGGCTGTGATATAGTTCAACAAAGCATCGACCCAAACATAAACAACGTGTTTAGGATCACTAGGAATTGGAACTCCCCACTTGAATGTAGTTCTTGAAACAGCCAAGTCTTCCAGACCTGGTTTAATAAAGTTATTGATCATTTCATTCTTACGAATTTCTGGTTCGATAAATGTTGGATTATCTTCATAATATTTCAACAAACGATCAGCGTATTTACTCATCTTAAAGAAGTATGAAGGTTCCTTAACTAATTGGACCTCGTGTCCAGATGGAGCAAGTCCTCCAATAACTTTACCGTCTTTATCGCGATAAACTTCAGCTAGCTGTGATTCTGTGAAGTATTCCTCATCATCGACTGAATACCAACCTGTATACTCACCTAAATAAATATCGCCTTGCTTGATCAAACGTTCAACAATTTTTTGAACAGCTTTTACATGATAGTCATCTGTTGTTCTGATAAATTTATCATTTGAAATTTCCAAATATTTCCAAAGTTTCTTAATATCACTAGCCATCATATCGACATACTCTTGAGGCTGCATATTTTTGGCTTCGGCTTTTTGTTCTATTTTTAGACCATGTTCGTCAGTTCCTGTTAGGAAAAAAACGTCGAATCCTTCATTACGTTTATAACGTGCTAAAGTATCAGCGGCGATAGTTGTATAAGAATTTCCGATTGTTAATTTACCTGATGGATAGTAAATCGGAGTTGTAATATAAAAAGTTTTCTTTTCAGTCATGTATCTTAAATCCTCCAGAGAATCTTTAATAATTTTTTATTTAAAGTTGTTCAAAAACGTTAACGGCATCGTCAGCAATCGTAAGATCTGCCTCTGAAACATCAAGATCATCTTTGTTAACAACTACTAATTTTGTATTTTCTTTACGATAACGCAGTAGTCCCGCAAATGGGTATACTTTTAAGCTAGTTCCGACAACGATAATTAAATCTGCGTCAGAAACAGCCTTTTGTGCTCCCATCAAATTAACAGGATTTACACTTTCACCATATAAAACAGTTGTACCTGGACGAATAACACCATTATCTTCATGATGACGTCCATCTTTTAAATAGTATTTATAGTCAAACTCTTTACCACAAGTTAAGCAGTGAATATTATCGTATAAATTGCCATGAAATTCTATGACATTTTTAGCTCCAGCCTTTGTATGCAGCATATCTACATTTTGAGTAACGATCATACCCTTTTTATTACTTATTTCAGCCATCTTTTTATGAATAATATTAGGTTTAGCATCTGGGTAATAGAGATTTTCCACGGTAAAACCGTGAAAAGCATCTGGATGGTTAACTAAATTATCATGGCTCAGCATATACTCTGGAGTCGTCTCAAAACTTCCTGTACGATAAATTCCACCTTTTGAACGATAATCTGGAATTCCTGACGGCACTGATACACCTGCACCGGTCAAAAAAGTAACAAAGTTAGACTTTTCGATCAAATTCTTAAGTTCAATAATTTCGTCTGACATAAAAACTCTCCTATCTAATTAGATAATGTACGTTATTATTTTCAAACGTTTCCTTTACAGTTTGTTGATAGTATCTTTGATAAAATTGAGGATCAACTTTATTTGGATCAATATCCAAAGAAGCGACACTTTGACCATCATTAATACCTAATAAAACAAATGCCTTTTCATTATACTTACGATCAGTAAAGCCTGAATGTTTAATTTGATAAACTTGATTTAAATTCAATCTCAATTGGCGTTCTGAAATTACTGGTGTAATATTCAAAAATTCATGGTAATGCATTCCTTCAAATCCATTTGAAATAATCACATCATTGTAATCTTCCAATAAACGAATCAATGCACGACGAGATTGAAAATTAGATGTTAAATCATTTGCATCAATAACATCGGATAATTTTTTAGCATACTTAAAAGAAGTTGGATATTCTTCTTTTAGCGAATCATCTTTCGCATGCTCACCAAAAATCATGGCATCAAAAATCAATAATGTTCTAAAGAAGCGCATATTTGCAGGATCGATTTCCACTCCCGGATCCAATGTCTGATCTATGCCTTCAAGGTATTTTTCTTTAATATCGTCTGTATAAGTTCCATCTTCAATTTGCTTTTTAACTATCAAAGCGTGTTCTAGTGTTTCTTGTAATGAATTTGCAGTCGATATGATTCTTCCATCAACATCATTATGCCCACTAGTAACAGAATTATAAATCTTAGGACCATCTGATAATTCAATTTCAACATGATACAATTCATGCGCTAAAACAAAATCACGGTAAACTTCGTTGGTAACTACAACGTCAATTTCATTTTCTTTGATCTCATGATTAGCCTGATCTAGTGTCAAAGTATCATGGTCTTTATAGTCAGAAATTAAAACAACTTTTTTACCACTTGTTTGTTCAATTCTATCAATTTGTTCTAAGATATTACTGGATACACTTTTTCTTTCTATCTTTTCCATCAATAATTACCTCTTTTATCCCAAGTTAAGGAGAATATAATATGAAAATAAATGTTACTTTAGTTGATGGTTTATTGCCTGATAAGTACGGAAAATATGCTTTACCTGAAACTATTAAAAATGGGAAACCGTTAATTAGCTTCCCAATTAATTTAGAGGATATTCCTAAAAACGCTAAGAGTTTAGCTCTCACTTTCACTGATCCTGATTCAATTCCAGTATGTGGTTTTGAATGGATCCACTGGACAGCAGCTAATATTCCTCTTACTAAAGCAATTCCTGAAAATTATAGTCAAATAGCTCCCACATCAGTCATTCAAGGCAAAAATAGTTCCGCTAGTCCTCTATTAGATTCGCTTGACAAGCATTCAATTGGATATAACGGACCAGTGCCACCTGACAAAACTCACGACTACATACTAAAGGTTTATGCTCTAGATAATGAGTTAAACCTTTCAGCTGGTTTTTGGATGAACGAATTGCTTCATCAAATGGAGAACCACATTATTGATCAAGCTGAAATAGTTCTTCCTAGTCGTGCTTAATTTTGACGATCCATTTTATGGAAATAATTAAATACATAGCCCTCACGCACACCGAAATTTGAGAAACGAATTTCCTTTGCGGGGGTTTTTTTAATTATCTCAGAGATTATCAAAATCCCACCTAAAATAACTTCATAACGTCCATCACTCAATTCCTTGATATGACTACGTTCTTCTACCGTTGCATGAGCTAATTTATCAAATAGTTCATCTAATTGCTCACAGGTAATAACCGAATTATGAAGATTCTTCTTACGTTTACCTTCACGATTCAAAATACTTGTAACCGCTCTTAGTGTACCACCTAAGCCCACAAAAGTGGCTTTTGTATTCATCCACTTTAAGCTTTCTAGTCTTCTGGTGATATCCTTTCTTGCTGAAACTAATTCACTTTCCTTGATAGGGTTACTCTTTAAATGAACATCAGAAATAGAAATAGCTCCGATTGGAATACTAAGTCCGTATTTTAAACGACCCTTTTTAGCCAAACTGATTTCAGAACTGCCACCACCAACATCAACGATCAAAGCATCTTTAATTCTCATCGTATTTCGAACAGCAACATAATCATAAAATGCTTCTTCTTTTTCATCAATGATATCTAATTGTAGACCAGTTTCTTTGAGTACAGCAAAAACCAACTGATTTTGATTTTTGGCCAACCTTACAGCTGCTGTGGCTATTAAACTTATTCTATCTACGTTATATCTTCTAATTCTATCTTGAAATTCTTTTAAAACATCAATTGTCTCTTCAATTTGATCATTAGTTAACAGGCGACTTTGGGCAATAGATTTACCAAGTCTAACTGGCTCACGCCAACGATCCAGCGTTTTGAAACGATTACGCTTTGATGAACGATACACTGATGTTCTAATGGAGTTAGATCCTATCTCAATAACTGCTAACTTCACATTGCATCACATCCCATTGAAACAATTATATAAAAAAAAAGGCCTACATAGTAGGTCTTTTCTTCACAAAGTTTTAATTTTCTAAATTACGTATGTATCTTCAACCCATTCGTTAGTTGAAACTCTGTAGTAAACGTGGCCGTTATATGTCTTAGTTTGGTCTGTTTGCCATGGAGTATTGTTTTGTAAACCACGTGTTGCTTTGCCCATTGTGTCACCATTGAAGGTTACCATTGGTACATAAATAGCCTTTGGATTATTAACACTGATAACATTTACATCACCAGGTGCTTGTGTTGATGAATCGTTATCATATTGAGTTAAGTTATATGTTTCGATCATATTGTTTAAGCTGCTTGCGTAAGTTGGGGCTGTTGCGTATCTACCTTGTAACCATGCAGTAGCATCTTTATAAGATGATGTATTTTCTTTCCATGTACCCTTGTAGTATGAAGAATCCCATGAAACACCATTACGAAGTTTATCACCATTATCAGCAAATGATTCATAATAACTAGGGTACTTACGGAAGTTAGCATAGATTGTATACCAGCCTTGTGAGGCACTCCATTCAGAAGTCTTCATAGTAACGTATGAACCATTGTAGTCACCTTTGATACCAAACAAGTTGTTACCTTGAGTAGCTAGTAGAGATGTTCCCCAGCCACTTTCAAGAATAGCTTGAGCCAACATAACAGATGCGTAAACACCGTATTTGTCAGCAGCTTTTTGAGCCATTGGAACGGCCATGTCTAAGAATGCTTGTTGTTGTTGTGAAGTAGCACCTGCTGTTGCTTGAACTAATGCTCCTTGAGCCTTTGTCTTTGCAGCTGTAGGTTGTACTGTTTCAACGTGAGCAATATCTGGGTCAGCTTCTTTTACAGGTGAACCAGCAATAACGTTTGTATCTGTTGTTTTCTTCGAATTATCTGAGCTTGATTGTTCAGTATTTGTATCTGAATTTGAAGCATCAGCAGCTAACACAGAAGTAGGTGCTGCAGCGGATGCAAGTGTACCTAAAACAATGGCACTTGTTAGTAGTGTTTTTTTAAACATAAGGAAATCCCCCGAAAATTTGTAAAAATTCTAATTTAATTTGGTCTTTTTCAACCATTGATCTTTTCAACAGTGTAAATATAACATATCCTTAAGAAAAACTTTAGATTTGCCCAGAACTGTAAACCAACTGTAATAAACCGGTTATTTTAATAATTCTGAATTCAATTGCTTTTGCTGATTATAAAATTCGCGGTATCCCAGATAACAAGAAATTATTGAACCTAGCCCTGTTGACGCTAATAACATAAAGGTAACCATAATCTGATACTTGATAGCTTTAACTGGATCAACACCGGCAAAAATCAAGCCTGACATCATACCAGGTAAACTAACCAAGCCAAGTGTCTTAATTGAATCTATAGTTGGTTGCATACCACTCTTAATGCTATCTCGTAAAATATCGATCGAAGCTAATTTAATGTCAGCCCCTAGAGCTAATTTCTCTAAAACTTGTTGTTCTCGATCAGTAAATGTCTGTAACATATTACGATAACAAAGACCGATAGCAACCATAATATTACTTGCAATCATCCCCGTAACTGGAACGATTTGTTCTGGTACAAACTTGATAGAACCTGTCCAAACCAAAGTTCCTAAAGTGACAACTGTACCTACACTGATAGCTAAAAGAGAATTTCGGAAAGCTTTTGGGATTCCATTCCCACGCTTACCAGCATTCCAAGAAGCATTGATAACAATAATAACAAAGCAAGCCATAGTGAGCCAGTTATCATCAGTTTTGATAACAAATTTTAATATATACCCAACAATTGATAATTGAACAATAGCTCTGGCAACTCCAATTAAGATATCCTTATTGATTCCCAACTTCTCTCGATATCCAATCACAAGTGCTACTAAAACTAATCCAAATCCCCAAACTAAAGTTGTATTTGAAACTGTTAGATTATTAGACATTAGACTATTTCACCATCCTTTATGGTAATTTTTTTAGCTGAATTTTCAATTTCTGATTCGTCATGTGTAACTCGCAAAACGGTCATATTTTCTTCTTCATTAAAACGAGTCAACATTTTATGTACAATTTCTTTATTTTCGGTATCAAGCCCTGTTGTGACTTCATCAGTAATTAAGATTTCCGGTCTAAATAACAAATTTCTTAACAGAGCTATTCGTTGTTTCTCACCACCAGAAATATCATTAACACTTTTATCAATATAACTTTCGTCAAGATTGACCATTTCTAAAGCAGAAATGGTTTTTTTAGAATCAAATTCTTCACCGCGTACTAAAAATGGAAATTCCAAGTTATCCTTAACTGTTTTCCCAAATAAAGTCGGTTGTTGAAAAGCATAAGATACTCTTTGACGATATGTCGTAGGATCATAACTACTTAACGACTTACCATCAAAAATGATTTCCCCAGATGTGGCAGTTATCATTGAAGCAATAATTCTCATCAAAGTACTTTTACCACTACCAGAAGGTCCAATAAATGTTATGTATTGTCCTGCTTCAATTTCTAAATTGATATTTTTAAGAATCTCTTTGTCTTTAACTTTATAAAAAAGGTCTTTTATTTCTAGAATATTTTTCAAGCATATCACCCCTTGTACATTTTCTAATTATGAACTCTCAAATTATTATAACTACTTAATTGCTTAAATCATGCATATAAGATTCTGCATTATGATAACTATTTAAGTCAACCCAAAAATAGAGTGTAATAAAAGTCGGTCTGCCACCGGAACATAACGTAGAATCACAAATGATTGGTACCATCAATCGTTTGTGATTCTGCATTATGTGGAGGTTATAGCCTTTTATTACACATTTAGGATAAAAAAAAGACCGCGACAAAACTATTTTTCCCTTAAACATGCAGCATAAACGTGGAACAAAACATAACTTTTTCCGCTTAAATCAAACAAGCTCATCAATCCAAAATCGGATTGATGAGCTTGTTTATTTTAATGCTCGAAAGCTGAACATGTTTTGTCCCACTCTCAAATCAATTTATGCGAATACTCGTTTAACACCAACGATTGTACCTTTACCACTATAAATTCCTGAAGTACCTACATAAGGTCCCCATGAATCTATCATTGTATTAGCATCTAGCAAAATACCAACATGCCATACAATGCCAGTTGAAGGGTCAGCGAAGAAAATCAAATCTCCTCTTTGACGATCATTAAAGTTAACTGGGTGAATTCTATTATCTGTATAAAGCAAACGTGAATTCCATTCGTTACCAGGTTGTGCATGTTGAATAGCAGTTACAGGTGATGGATTAACCCCTGAAGCATAAAGTGCTTGAACAACTAATCCTGAACAATCAACACCATATTCTGGTGAACTAGCTGCACCTGATATCCATGGTTGACCAACATATTTATAAGCTTGGTTTATCATAGCTTCAATATGATCTGAACGTGTACTCAATGTATTAGTTTGTAGAGGTGCAACATATGAGTCAATACCATACCATGAACTTTCTGAGAATCCCATAGCAGTCCATGTTGCTAAGTTAACAATTCCTGTCACAGGAAGACCATGATTTGCTTGGAAATTCTTTACATAATATGTAGTAGTTGAATCATAAATGGTGTGTCTATTTGACTGACCAAAGTATCTTCTGACGAGCCAAACTTTGACACCTTCAACATCGTTATATAACTCGTATCCAACAGGTCCTTCTGGTTGAAGTTGGGCATTTTCTATTTGAAGCCAACCTTCTGGATTTTGGTAAGCAACATAAGGTGCTGCATCATAGCCATTTACCCAAACGTTGTTACCGATTTGATAATAAGTTAAGCCATCTAAATCATCTGTTCTATTATATTTCCACATTGAACCTGCTGCAAAATTGGTACTACCTTCATTCTTGCTAAATCCTTGGTCGCCACGTCCATATGAAACGGCACCATTATCTTTAACTTTAACAATACCATCAGCATCGGCACCAAATGTCAAAGTAACATCGCTTGAATTAGCATAGGCATCTGTACTTACACGATAGTAATTTTGAGAATTGAGAGATAATTTCTTATCTGTTCTCCATGGTGAATTGGCTGACAATCCAAAATTGTCGATCATAGTTCCATCTTCACGATATAGACGAGTTATCTTATCAAAAGTTGTTACTACACCACCATTAACTGGTGTGATGGTACCTTGATTATCAGCATTATTTTGTGTATCAGTTGCTGTATCAGATTGTGTTGCAGTAGCTTGAGTATTTACTTGTGTACCTTGTGTGTCTTGTGCACCTACTTGAACACCTTGTTGTGCTTGTGTAGATGCATCATTACTATTAACATCAGCTGTTTGTTGATTACTTGCTGCTTGAGGTTGATCTTGTTTAGCCTGATCCAAAGCCTGATTATTATTTTGTGATTCAACTTGTACATTTGGTGTTGAATCATTTGTAGCATCTGCTTTGACGGTTGCTTGATTTGCACCTAATGCCATTAATAAAACAAAACTGCTCCATAAAAATACTTGACTCTTCTTCATTATTTTCCCCTTTTAATAACTTATTGCACGTCTATCTTGAGTATTCCAATTAGCAAGGAATTGGTTGATATCCATTTGCATAGGTTGATTTAACCAGCAATCATTGTAATAAATATAGTTGCTGTCATAACCAGTTACTGTTAAGGCATGATATGGAAAACCATGTAAAGTATTCCATGTTACTACTGGATGACCAATGCTAATTTGATACTTGATGGCATCAAGTCCTTGACCAGTTAAGTTCTTAGCTGATCCAGCATATTTTTCTACCAAACGCATTAGAGCTGGTGGAAAAATAGTAACACCGGTATTATCCCACGGTTGACCCATATATCCATAATTTGGATTTGAACTTCTTGGCATCTCATATGCTAATTGCATTTTATTAACATTAGCACCTGCATATTGAAGCATCATTGTTACGGCAGTGATTTCACAACCATTTGGTAGTTCTGGACGTTGTGAGATCATTGGAACACCAGCAACCCAATTTGCTGCTGGATATGTACTATCATTTACAACTACTGAAGATTGAGGTAACCAAACGTTGTTACCAACTTCATACCAATATTCTCCACCGTTTGAAACGCGTTTATCTATTTTCCAAGCAGAATTTGGTGCAACAGTACTACCGGCATAAACCGCATTCTTACCATATCCTCGAAATAGTTGAACATCACTATCATAAGTAACACTTGCAGTACCACTGTATTCTTTAACATTATTGTCAAAGTAGCCTGATGTTTCTTTTACAAACTCATTAGTAGAAACACGATAGTAAATTGTTCCATCATTCCATGTACGCTTAATATCTGTCATCCAAGGAGTATTAGCACCTAAAGCACGATTATCAACTTGTTGGCCATTCCCTTGATATAGATAAGCTGTAGAACCATTAACGTGAAAAATACCATCAATAGATTCATCACTATATTGACTTTGTTGAGTCGTGACATCTGAAGAATTATTCGTATCATTTGTTATTGGTTCAGATTGATTATTTTGACTTGTCTGAGTTATTTGTCCCTGTTGTGAGGTAACTGTTTGATTTTGATCATTGTCCCCAGAAGGTGCTTGATCATTAACGTTCCCCTCAGTCTTGATTTCATTGTTATTAATAGGAGTGGCTGAATTTGTTGATTCATTATTTGATGGTTCGTTAGATGGTTCGTTAGTAGTAGAAACTGATTGTGTTTGACTTGCATCAATATCATCAGCATGAACTATTTCTGGAGTCATCAAGAAGACCGTTCCTAAACTAGCAGCTAAAATAAATTTACTTCTAATCCCCATAATATTCCCCTTTCAATGCTCTCATTATCTATCAACTACGTTCTCGATTCAATAATTATTTTGATTTTTAGAATGACCGTTTTACGATATCGATTTATAATGAAAATCTTTAAAAAAATAAATGATTAAGTCTTACATTAATTAGATTAAATTAAACTAATTTTATTTTAATTAAAGGTTGACATTTTATAATAAAGAGATTAAGTTAATATCATTCAAAAGAATAAAAAAAGACGTTGAACAGGAACTTGAAATACAAAATACTTCAGAAAGTTGTCGGTTGATGCGAGGCAATAGTATTGTATTTTCTATATCACCTGCCAGTCGTACTTCGAAATAGACTTCTAAATTAGAAAGTACTGATTGCACTCATTATCGTGCTAGCAAATTGTTTACAGTTTGTTATAAAGGCTGCATTAGTAATAATGTAGCAAATAAAGGTGGTAACACGTTTCTAACGTCCTTTGATGATTATTAATTCATCAAGGGATTTTTTTATTCAATAAAAATAAGTGAGGTGAGTCTCTATGGAATCAAATATTAGTGAAGGTCAGATTAAATCCCAGATTAAAATTCAGATTAGAAATTTAAAAACATTTTATGGAGGCTCCACTTATGAAAGAAAATACTGTAGTTAAAGAAAACCTATTATCAAAGAACGAGGAACAATTTGCTCAAGCACTATTTGATGCTTACAAATCTCAAGATCCACTAACTGAATCCGATTGGACAAATAATGTACCGGATGATCATTCAGCTTACCGAGTTCAAGATAAATTGATGCAATTAAAGAATGCACCTGTTGGAGGATATAAAGTTTCTCTTACTAGCAAACAAACACAAGATATGTTCGATTCCACAGAACCACTTTATGGCGCTCAACTAGCTGACCACTTCTTAAAGTCTCCGGCACAAGTTAAACTTAACGATTTGATGGAACCACTTGTAGAAGTCGAGTTAGTCTTTAGAGCTAAAGAAGATTTAAGTGAAAACGATAGCCTAACCGATTTATTAAATAAAACTACTGTTGCACCAGCACTTGAGGTTCCCGATTCAAGATTCAAGGATTGGTTCCCAAGTCTTTCCAAATATATGGTTATGTCAGATGCTGCCGTAGGTGGACTAGTCGTTTATGGTGAAGAATTTGACACCAATTTATTTAAAAATGTCGAAGCCTTAGAGAATGTCAATTGCACTTTATACCATGATAATGAAGAACTTAAGTCAGGCAAATCAACTGAAGTATTAGGCAATCCTTTAAAATCTCTCAAATGGCTTGTAGATAAGTTGGCCTTACAAGGAAAGCAATTAATGAAAGACCAACGTGTATCATCAGGAACATTCGTTTTACCACCATCACTTACAAGAGGAAATTGGCAAGCAAAATTCGATAATGGATTAGGCGATGTTTCCTTAAATGTTCAATAATCATTTGCGCGTCTAGATCAACTCTCCTACATAACAAACCTATTCTAGGCGCGTAAAAAAACTCCTTATTAGATCAACAAAAAAGCAGTTATTCGTATCTCGGCGAATAACTGCTTTTTTAATTTCTACTATTATATATTAGTTAAATTAGTTATCTTCAGTAATCTCTTCAACTAATTTTTCCATAGCTTGTGCTTTAAAAGCCTTCGTAGCTTTTTCTTGCACTTGCTTTTGTTCAGAAGGTGTCATCGAAGGATCTTCTTGCATAGCTTTCATGACGGCAGCTTTTACATAAGCTGCTCCCTCTGATTTCATTTGAGCTTTAAACGACTTACTCTTAGTTTTTTTATCCAATTCTTTAGCCTGGTTGGTTGTTAATACTAGCCAATCTTTTCCAACCTTAAAAGTATTGGTTTGCTTAATAAATTCTTTGTTATTATCTGAAATACCAAACAAGAATGAATAAAAATCGTTCTTATATTCCCAACGAGTTGTTTTTTGTGTCATAGTTGCTGCATCGTAGTTCCCTACTTTAATGTTATTTTTGACATGTAGATCAACTTTTGTCGTTTGAGGTTTCTTATTGTTGGCTGTTTCAGGCGTTCTATAAATATAGATATTTTCTTTGCCCTTAGTACCAAGGTTTTTATAAAGTAATACTTTAGAACCTTTATTAACTGTTTGAATCTGTTCAGTTTTTGATTCTGTAACTTTTTTCATACCAAAATGATTACTCTCATTTGCTACTAACAAAACAATGCTTAATATGAATAGTGCGATGAAAGTAAATGATAATGAATATCCAACTTTTTTATTTTGTAAGAAAACGGCAAAATAATAAGCTAGAGCTGCACAAATAATTATTGAAATAATAACCATTACTTATCACCTGCACTTTCATTTAAATCTTTCATATTAATTTCTTTGGATTTAGAACTGTTATTAACCATAAATGTAATTCCAAAAGCAATCAAACAGAACAAGATAGCGACCATAAAGGCGGCATGATAACCACCCAATGTAGCATTAAAGAAATCATCTTTGTATTGAAGTGGTGACTTAACTAATAATGAATGACTTGGTTTGGTATTGTTTGTTACATTAGTTAGAACACTAACTAAAATAGCTGTACCCATTGAACTGAATACCTGACGAACAGTGTTATTAACAGCTGTACCATGACTCATCAAATCAAATGGCAATGAATTCATACCATCAGTTGTAACTGGCATCAAGACCATTGAGATACCAAACATACGAACCATATACAAAACAACAATATCAATAACTGGTGTTGTTTTAGTTAAAAACAAGAATGGAATTGTTCCGGCGGTTAACAAGAACATACCCATACGAGCCAAGTCCTTTGGACCAAATCTATCAAAAGCACGTCCAGTGATAGGACTCATGATACCAATTAAAATAGCACCTGGTAAAAGTGTTAATCCTGAATGAAAAGCACTCATACCTTTAACAATTTGAAGATACAATGGCAAGATCATTTCAACGCCGACCATAGCCATATTTGTTACAGATGACAAAGCTGCGGCAACAGAGAATTTTTTAACTGTGAAAACACGTAATTCCAAGAATGGTGTTTCCATTTTCAATTGACGGTAACCGAATAATAGAATGACAATAACTCCACCTATAATAGTTGAAAGTACAATTGGTGAACCCCAACCATCATCACCAACAGAACTGAATCCATAAAGCACTGATCCAAATCCTACGGTTGATAAAATAAGTGATAATATATCCAATTTTGTACGCTTAGTATTAATTACAGGACGCATAAAAATAAAAGCTAGAATAAGAACGATTACAACAATAGGAATAATCATTCCAAAAAGATCTCTCCATGAAAAGTTATCAATGATCCAACCTGATAATGTAGGACCAATAGCTGGTGCAAGACCGATAACTAATCCACCAAGTCCCATGGCTGTACCACGTTGGTTAGCTGGGAAAATCGATAGCATAACAACTTGCATCAAAGGCATTGTAATACCAACACCGACGGCTTGAATCAAACGTCCAGCCAAAATAGTTCCAAAGTTTGGTGCCACAAAACACATAATTGTTCCAATTAAGAATGTTGACATAGCAATAATATAAAGCTTTTTAGTACTAAAGTTATTACTTAACCAAGCAGTGACAGGAATCATAATACCGTTAACCATCAAAAATCCGGTTGTTAACCATTGAACGGCTGATGTAGTAACATCAAATTCCTTCATCAAAGTTGGAAAAGCTGTTGTTAAAATTGTACCGTTTAAAACAGTACAAAAAGTACCAACCAATAGAACCAGAACCATTAGGTTACGGTTAAATGGCTTTCCATTTATATCCAAGTGCTCATTACTTGAACTCATAAAGCATTTCCTTCTTTCAATTTATATTAATTTTAATTACTTATTGGGAATTTGAACCCCATCGATATTTGCATAGACCTTAGTTAAAATATGTTCCAATTGACTTAATTCTTCATCTGTTAAGTTTGAATAAATCTCATCATTAGCATCTTTAAAGTCAGATCGAAGTCGTTTAACAAATTCAGCACCCGCTGAAGTAATCTGAACAATTTTTTTACGACGATTATCAGGATCAACTTCTCGTACAACGAAATCCATCTTTTCCAATTTCTTCAAAGAACGAGCAATGATGGCTCCATCGAATAAAGTAATTTCTCCAATCGTCTCTTGATTGCAATTAGGATGTCGATTAACGATCATCATTACCATGCTATCAACCATATTCATGTCAGTACCCTTAAGATATTGGCGAATAATACGCTTCTTTTGCATAATAAATCGAACCGCAAAACCAATTAAATTATAATCATCCATCTTTTACCTCACTAAAATAAAAATAAAGTTTTAAATAGCAACAAAAAATATGCTATACCCAACTCTTGACAAAATCAAGAGTTAAATACAGCATATTTTTAGAAAACGTTTTTAATTTTTTAAACCGTTCCATCAAAAACACCTAGTTTTACTAAACATCTTTAATAGAAGAGCGGACATGTAATTCTGGCTTATAGCGAATGATACTTGATTCTTTATCAGAATCATATTTGCCTTTAATAATTTTCAGTAATAATTCTGAAGCTTTCTCACCGATTTCCATTATGGGTTGAGCTAGCGTTGTAATTTCTGGCGTAAATAAACTGGCAAAGCTGACATTATCAATTCCAACTAGAGATAGTTGATCTGGAATTGATATGTTATTTTTTTTGACCCACATCAAAACTGTTTCTAGTAGCATGTCGTTGGTAACGATTAAAGACGTTGGCGGGTTGTCAAGACTCATCAATTCTTTCAACCTATCATCAACGTCTTCTACTTGACAATTAATAACATACTCTGGACGATAATCTATTTTTTTATCCCCTAAGGCTTGCTCATAGCCTTCCATACGTTCCACACGAGTGGTGATTCCATCTCCGAATGGCAAAGTCAAAATAGCAATCTTCTTATGACCACTTTCAGTCATTAATTCAGTAGCTTCATATCCAGCATCAGTATTATCAAGCAAGACACTAGGTATATCCACTCCTTTTAGCATTCTATCCACAAACATAACGGGAATTTTTTGCTTGCGTAAACTCTCATAAAATTCTTTATTTTCATACGTAGGAAACACTATAATTCCATCTATCTGACGTGCCAAAAAGGACTCTATCAATTCCCTTTCTTTGTTTGGATCGTCATCAGTTTTAGCAATAATAACTGAATATCCTACTTTTTGAAAATAATTTTCAATAGAAGCTAGTAGCTCCAACGAAAATCTAGACGATAGATTGGCGCAAATAAATGCTACAACATTAGTATTTTTTTGCTTTAAGCTTTTAGCAATTTGATTAGGGTGGTATTCTAATCTCTCAATTGCCTCAGCTATTTTCTGACGTGTGGTAGTGCTCATATATTGATAGCGTTTATTCAAAAACTGCGAAACTGTACTTTTTGATACTCCTGCTTCATAAGCAACGTCATTGATCGTGGGCTTCATTTTCTCTCCTCAATAATTAAATAGATTTCTTTTAAAAAACACCCTTATTACTCATTGAATAAGGATGTTTTTTTTAAAGATTTATCTTTATTTAAAATAATCGACTCCGATAGCACTTCTCACTTCTGAAAGGGTTTGGTTAGCCACTTCATTAGCGTTATCACTACCCTTTTTAAGAATATCATAAACTCCTGGTATATCCTTTTCATACTCTGCACGACGTTGACGAATTGGCTCTAGTAATTCTTGTAAGACATCATTTAAGTAACGTTTAACTTTAACATCACCAAGACCACCGGCTTGATATTGCTCCTTTAATTCAGAAACCTTTGCAGTATCTGTAGCAAATGCATCTAAGTATGTAAAGACAGTATTACCTTCGATTTTACCTGGATCTTCAACATGAATATGATCAGGGTCAGTATACATAGACATTACTTTTTTAGTAACTTCATCAGCAGAATCAGACAAATAGATACAATTGCCTAGTGATTTACTCATTTTGGCATTGCCATCAATTCCAGGTAATCTTCCTTGTCCCTTAGGAGGAAATACACCTTCTGGTTCAACTAAAACGTCCTTGTTGTATGTACTGTTAAAAGTACGGACGATTTCTCTAGTTTGTTCTAGCATTGGTTCTTGATCGTCACCAACAGGAACAGTGTCAGCTTTAAAAGCAGTAATATCAGCAGCTTGACTGACAGGATATGTTAAGAATCCTGCAGGAATACTTTGACCAAAGCCCTTTTGTTGAATTTCAGATTTAACAGTTGGATTTCTTTGCAGACGTGATACTGAAACGAGATCCAAGTAATACATTGTTAATTCATTTAAAGCTGAAATTTGTGATTGAACTAAAATGTTAGTTTTAGCAGGATCGATTCCTACAGATAAATAATCAAGGGCAACTTGAATCAAACTATTACGCACCTTTTCAGGATTTCTAGCATTATCAGTAAAAGCCTGCATATCAGCAATCATGATAAACATCTTATATTTACCTTCATTTTGAAGCTTCACACGATTTTTTAATGAGCCCAAGTAATGTCCAATATGAAGTTTTCCTGTGGGACGATCACCAGTTAAAATTGTATTTGTTTTCATAATTTCCTCCTAAAATTAGCATAAAAAAAGCGCTCTATTGAAATTTATCAATAGGACGCTTTCACGTGGTGCCACCTGTTTTGTAGAAATATCTCTACCACTCTGAGGCTGTAAGGTGACCACCCATTCCATTTCCTAATTCAAGGTCGACAACTCTCACAGCCAAGGAGTCATTCTCTAATTCAACTTACTTGAAATAGTACTTAAAAATGCTTATGCTTTAGTATACTCTAATTGCTTATAGCATAGTGAAAAACCGACAAATTGTCAATGTGAGGTACTTTAATGACAGTTAATGAAACAAGAGAAGAAGAACAACAAAGAGTTTATCAAATTGCCGATAAAATCGATGAAAAAATTGAGAGAGCTACTGAAAATTTAGCAAAGGCTCATACCGAAACAGGTAAAATCGAACGTAACTATGGTGAAAATACCAAGGTCAATACTTTTGAAGTCGATGACCAGATGGAAACAAATGCTTCTGTTCAACAGCAGAAACAGTTGGTTTCATTAGCAGTCGAAAATGAAAATATTCTTGAATCAAATAAACTAAAACTAGAAAATCTACAAGGTTCACCTTACTTTGGAAGAATCGATATTGTTGAAGATGGCGAAGAGGACACGCTTTATATTGGGACTTCCACTTTACAAGATGAAGACGGTGACTTTTTGATTTATGACTGGCGAGCACCAGTCTCTGGAATTTACTACAACGGTACGCTTGGAAATGTTAGCTACCCTACACCAACAGGTACCGCTAAAGTGGATCTTAAGAAAAAGCGTCAATTTCAAATCGTTAAAAATAAGATCAAAAATATGTTTGATACCAACGAAACTGTTGGTGATGAAATTTTGCAATCTGTTTTGAGCGAATACAATGACGAATATCTTAAAAATATCGTCGCTACGATCCAGCACGAACAAAATACAATAATCAGAGATACTAAGTCAGATGTCTTATTAGTACAAGGTGTTGCTGGAAGTGGTAAAACATCAGCCATTTTACAACGTGTTGCCTACTTGCTCTACCACAGTCGTTCAACTTTAGATGCTGATAAAATAATCCTATTTTCACCTAATAGATTATTCAGTAATTATATTTCTGAAGTCTTACCAAGTCTTGGCGAACGTAACATGAGACAAGTTACTTTGAATGAATTCATTTCACTAAGATTGACCGGTATTCAAGTAGAAACACTATTTGAACGTTACGAAAAAGATGAGCGAAATCTTCCAGAAACGACTATAAAAATTCGTCTATTTAAAGAAAGTTCTGAATTTTTAAATAAATTAGAAGAAATAGAACAAGAAAACAAAGATCATATTCTATACTTTGAAGATATTATTTTTGAAGGCAAGCCATTCTTTACTAAAGAAGAAATCTCAGATATATATAATTCAAAGAATAAAGCTTATAGCATCCCTGATCGCTTTTTGAAAACTAAAAATACATTGATCAAACGTTTAAAGCAAAGAATTCATGATGATCGTGATGAAGATTGGGTTCAGGCTGAAATAGACAATCTCTCCGATGAAGATTTCCAACAAATAATTACTGATAATAATATCGAGGAATCAACTAACCAGCGTTCTATAATTGCTGAAGAATTTCTAAGAGATCGTTATGCTCCTATCTACAATGCCTTGATAAATAATTATTTCTTTGATCCATATAAAGAATATCTATTTATTTTAAATAATTTAAAACAAGACTTAGTTCCTGACAATATTTGGAATACTATGATTGAATCAATCGATCATAATGTGGAAACTCATAAATTGGGATTAAGTGATGCCGTAGCAATTCTTTACTTGCGTAATTTCATAACTGAAAGTGGAATCAACCGAAATATCCAACACATTTTTATTGATGAAATTCAAGATTATACTATGGCTCAACTGCAATATATTTCTAAATCTTTCCCTAATGCAAAATTGACATTGTTGGGAGACAAGGCTCAGGACATACTGACTAGCTCATATAGAAATAAAGATTTAATAACTGGTATACATGAGTTATTTGAGAAAAAGAAAGTTACTACTATAACTTTGAACCAAAGCTACCGATCAACGGCTGAAATAACTAACTTCGCCAAAAATCTCTTACCTAATGGAGACGAAGTAAAGTCGTTCTCCAGAAAAGGTGAAGATCCGGTCATTAAAGTATTTAATGATGAAGATAATTATTACGACGGACTTAAACAAGAGGCCCGAGAATTAAATCAAAAATATGGAACTGTGGCAATTTTAACCAGAAATCAAGCTCAAGCTGAACAAGTTTATACCCACTTCAGTGACGAATCACTAGTAACTTTAGTCACAGCTGATTTCAGGTCCATTCCTAAAGGCATCCTTGTACTACCAATTTATTTGGCAAAGGGATTAGAATTTGATGCGGTTATTGGACACAATATTTCTAGTGAAAATTATCCAGATTCAAGAAGTCGAGATACTCTCTACACTATTTGTACAAGAGCCATGCACAGTCTGACACTTTGTGCAGAAAAAGATCTATCACCATTATTGAATAAAACAAAAATATCAGTTAATTAGACGTGAAAAGCCGTCGCTATCCAAAAGGATAACGGCGGCTTTTTTTGTTTTGTTATACCAACAAGGTACTCAGGTAATAATGTCGTATTAAAACATTCATTGATTGATTCAATAATCATCCTATCACCTCATTAGCTTTTGATGACAGAGTAACAGATGATTGTAAATTTTTCGTATAGTAAGATTCTAAATTAAAATTGTTCCAACAATGGCACTGATAATAGCTACCAGCATTGCCATCTTCTCATCTTTTGTATATAGATATGTCAAAGACATGCACCATCCTAGTGCTGTATTCATAAAGAATTGAATAAATGAACCTGGTAATGTTATTGCACCGGCGATTAGACCACTAATAATAATACCTGAAATTGCATTAGCTGATGTACTTTCTCTAAAGAAATAATTGAAAAAGAATCCTGTTTGAACCATCTGCTGTTGAACAGTAATGATAATTATGTTGGCTACCAAATTGAACAAAAATACTTTTTGATCTGAACTAGCCACATCGTCATTTACAAATTGAGGCAATCTACCTGTCACTTGTAAATAACTGACAGCCAATCTCATTGCGCATACCAAAATAATCATTAATGCAACAAAACCAAAATTAGCTGACAACGAATCTTTAAACTTTGGTGGATTATCTAAAAATGAGCGTCGCTCTCTTAAATATCTTCTTACCATCAAAAAAGTTAAAAATAGACCTAAAATAAAGAATACTGCTGCTAAAGTATCATTCAGACCCTTTTCAGTAGCAACAATATTTTTTAAGGCTAATGTACCAACAGCAAAAACGATCCAGATTATATATCTAGTAAAGTCGGTACCTTTAGATTCTCCTACGCGCATAATATATCTTCCAATCAATAAATTTTCTTAGTAATTATATCACACGACAAACTTCAATCGGCTTGAGCTTAAGAATTGTTGAGAAACTTAAGAGAGTGTGAAAAAAGGCGATCTGCCACCGGAGCATAGCCTAGAACCACGAATGATTGGTACCATCAATCATTTGTGGTTCTAGGCTATGTGGAAGTTGCAGCCTTTTTTTACACGTTTAGACCATAAAAGTTCTAAGTAAAGGAATTAATCTTTACTTAGAACTAATCTCAGGTTAATTAAACATGCTTACGTTTCTTAAATCCAAATACTCCAACAATTGCTGCCAAAACAACACCTAATAAACTAATTAGGCCTGTTGCTTTCATTCCTGTTTGTGGGAATGATCCAGCCGCTTTGTTTTCATTCTTAATAGTATTTGTTGAACCGGTAATCAAACCACCTTGATTATTTTCGGAAGATCCATTAGTAATTGATTCGCCTGGAAGTAATCCTTCTGAATCCTCTTCGTTACTATTTTCTGATTCTTCATCGTCACCATTTTCATCGGTTTCGTTAGGATCTTCTGGATCTGTAGTATCTTCGTTATCCTCTTCACCATTTTCGTCTGGGTCAGTTGGATTTTCAGGATCTGTAGGCTCTTCTGGGTCAGTGGTATTGCCACCGTCCTCATCACCACCGTTTTCATCTGGAACTAGTGGTTCTTCAGGATCAATACCTTCATTGTCTCCATCTTCATTTTCATCGGGTAATTCTACACCTATTCCTGGCAATGTCATTGGTATTTCAAATTCGGTTTCTTTGTCAGAACTATCTTGAAGATCCCATCTGTGAGTTTCAGCATTAACGTTAACTTTATCAGCAACAATATTACCATCCAAGTTTTGGTTAGCATTAATTGTGGCTTCTGGAGCTAAGATACTGCCTTGGAATGGACGGTCAACATTGATCGTTCCATCATAGATTTTATTACTTGCAGTACTATCATAGAAATTCCAAAGCAAATGGTTATCACCAAAGTACTCTGTTTCCTTATTAGGACGTTCCTCACCATCATCTGAATTTTCACTAGGATCAGGACGATCAACATTATCGTTATAAACGACTTTGATTTGAGAAGTAATGTTATATTCAGGTTCCCCTTCTGTATCAACATTGATAATAACAGTTGTTCCTTCGGGATCTTTAGACAATCCAGCGATAGTTAATGGTGTACCAGAAGTTAAAACATCTTTAGAAAGATTGATAACAATTTGATTTTGATCATTTGGTTTATAATCACGTAGATCAATAACTCTATTATTTTGATCTGGAAAATCGGATGCTTTGATCTCAACATTTGGATCCATTAAAGAATATGCTTCTGATTTAACATCTAATTCTGAAAAGATCTTAGCAAAGTCTATATAAACATTGCCATTTTTATCTTCATAAGTTTCATCTGATGTCAAATGGTCAATATCAGCACCATTTACATTAGTTCTGTTTGGATTGGAGACATTAACATCAACACTATCACCAAAGACAACTTTATTTGTTCTACTATTACCAGCAGAAACAAATGAGCTATTAGCAATCTTATTAAGGTTTTGAATATATGAAATATCCTTATCTAGTAATTCCTCATGAATATTAGTACCAAAGTTAACATTACCATTTAAAGTGCCGACGGCAATATTACCATTGGTATGTGCATTTAACGTTGCTTCATTAGCAAAAATATGAAAGTATGCTGCATAGTCTAACAAGTTAGTTTTTGATGGTAAATCATCCTCAACATTTCCACCATCTTTAACTTGTGAGTTTTCCGCATATGTTACTGGAGCTTGTGTTGCTGCACTACTCGATGCTTGTGTTACTGGTGTTACTTGTTTTTGCGCCATTGATTGAATATACATTCTATTACTGTTATTCAATTGAGTATTTTGATTAGTTTTTTGTTGTACTTGTTGTGGCTGTGTTTGTTGTGCTTGGGCTGTAGTTGCTTGATCTTGGTCAGCTTGTGAATTATCAGTACTACCTTGGTCAGTATTATCAGTCGTAGTTGTAGTTACATCTGCAGTTGGTTGAGTATTCCCATTTACTTCATCAGCATACGTATTATTTGAAACTGCAATAAATGAAAGAACGGCCGCACTAGTTGCCACGCATGATAGTGCCCATTTACTTCCTTTTTTAATCATACAAATTGCCCCCTAGACAAAAATACTTTTATAAAATTAATAAACGAATAAATTATCACGCTCTAAAACCTAGCTGTCAAACCGGTTTACGGCAGATATCGCTTAGTTATGAATGATAGGAATATCCATTTTGCCAAGTTATTTATATAGTAATTATTCCAGTTCTATTTGAAAACGTTTGTAAACGAATTATAATGGAACTATTAATAGTTGTTAGGGAGATTAACATATGAAAAATGGAATATCCTTGAACACAGTAAAAATGCAAAAATTAACGAGTAATTATCGTTTATCAGAGAAATTAAATGTTATTCGTGCTGGGGTTTTGGGTGCTAATGATGGAATTATTTCTGTAGCAGGTATTGTTCTAGGTGTTGCAGGAGCTAATCAAGGGCAACTGGCATTACTGATTGCTGGATTATCAGGTATGTTTGCCGGAGCATTTTCTATGGCCGGTGGCGAATATGTGTCAGTCAGCACTCAACGTGACACTCAAAAAACAATGACCAAGTTTCAACAAGCCACGTTGAAAGAACATCGAGAAGAAGAAACAGATAAATTAACCCAAAAATATATTAATGAGGGACTTTCTCCAGAACTAGCTAATAAATGTTCTAAAGAATTAATGAAGTCTCATGGTTTGGAAACAACTCTAAGAAGTAAATATAATATCGAATTGCACCACTACTTTAATCCATGGCATGCAGCAATTTGTTCCTTCTTTTCATTTATTTGTGGGGCAATATTGCCACTACTATCTATAACTTTGATCCCCGATCCATACAAGATCGTCGGTACAATGTTTGCGATGATTTTAGCTTTAATGGGAACTGGGTATATTAGTTCTAAATTGGGACATAACAATTCTATGAAGTTTATTATTAGAAACGTTATTACCGGTAGTTTAACGATGTTGATAACTTACCTAATCGGTGGAACTCTTGGCTGATCAAAAATCGTGCAAAAAAAATATGACAAGCAATCCATTTTGGGATTACTTGCCATATTTACTTTATTGATTGAAAGTTGACTACTATTTAATCAACTATCTATAAATTATAGAGCCGTCTATCGGATTTGAACCGACGACCCCCACCTTACCATGGTGATGCTCTACCTATCTGAGCTAAGACGGCATTTTCAACCTCTATTCTATCAGATAAGGTAATATTGCAAAATACTTTTTACTAAAATGCCTCTATAATTTCAGCTATACCCGTTGCAAAGAAGAAGAACGCCAACATAAAGACGATCACACCTCCAGCTAAAATGGGATTAAATAATAATATGATGGCAAAAATAAGGTTCAAAATACCAACAATTACAATTAGCCAATAATACTTTTTCCCAAAGAAATGATAAAACCTAGACGTAAGTAATTGGAAACAAGCATCAAGTAAAAACCAGATGGCAAACATATAAATGGTTACTCCTACCCCAACGTTAATGTGGGCAATAAAAATAATTCCAATAATAATATTTGCGATAGCTGCCAGTATCGTCCATCCATTGTTAGAACCTAAAAAGCGTCCCATTTGTGATCCAAACCAGAGCTGATAAACTCCTCTTAAGATAGCAGCAAAGCCTAAGATGTAAGCTATAGTTGATAAACTATTAAGTGGATACCAAACTACTAAATAACCTACATACAATGATAAAATTCCAAAAATCAATCCAAACCAATCTATTCTGCGTTTCGGTAAATTCATTGATTTTCCCCCTTCCTATATCAATTATTTTAACATTATTGATCCTCCAAAAATTTCAATCTGCGTTATAATTAATTAACTAATCTAGAATTTAGTTCAAACGAAAGGTAAAAAAATTGTCACCTAACAAAGAAAATTATCTTAAAACTATTTACGAATTGAATTATGACTTTACTAAGATCACTAATAAGCGTATCTCAGAAATCATGAATGTTTCTGCACCTTCTGTTACAGAGATGCTTAATTCATTAGCAAGTGAAGGTTATTTGACACATTCTCCTTATAATAAAATCACTCTTACTCCTAAGGGAAATAGAGTATCAGAAAAGTTAGTAAAAACTCACCGTCTATGGGAAGTATTTTTACATGACTGTCTAAAATACCCTGTTGATAATGTCCACAATCATGCAGATGCTCTAGAACATTCTTCTGATGATGATCTAATGACTCAATTAAATGATTTCTTAGGTCATCCTCAACGTTGTCCTCATGGTGGGATTATTCCTGGAAATGGACAAGGTGAAACTGATGCCGATGATGAACTTTTAAGTATGGTAAAAGATGGAACACATGCTCAAATAGTTCGTATCTCTGATAATTATGATTTCCTACAATACTTTGGAAGTTTGGATTTAGAGATCGACGACATTATCAAAGTAGTAAAACATGAAAAATTCGACGGTTCTTTAGTCGTCGAAAAAGAAAATGGAACATTGCTAACTATTGGTGCCAAGGCAATAGACTACATTTTCGTTGAAGAAAGAAAATAACATACAAAAAACGCATCTATTCATCTGCCGACGATAGCAAGTGAATGGATGCGTTTTTGTTTTAAAATTACTTTTTTAAATAAGTTTCAAGAGCTTCCTCGTTCCCTTTGCTTATTTAGTTGGAGTTTTACTTAAGAAGTTCGTCCATAGCTTCAAGGGCTGTTCCACCATAAACATAAGCTGGTCCACCGCTCATAAGAATTGCAGTATTAACAGCTTCAACAATTTCTTCTCTTGCTGCACCTGCTTCAATAGCATTGTTCAAATGATCTAAGATACAGCCTTCACAACGAATTGAAATTGCCACACATAAACACATCAATTCCTTGTTCTTATGCGAAATAGCACCATCTTCCAAAGCAGCGGCATGCATAGCTAAGAAGTCTTTTCCGACTTCACCAGATGCTTTAGTCAATGTTCCATAATTCTTCTTAATTGAATCTAAACGATCTTGATACTTTGCCATTCCCCTTTGCCTCCGAGTAGTTTTAAATTTCGGTTCTTATGTTACCGCTTTCATATTAATAAAACAAAAACGTGAAAAATATAACATGTTAGTTATACTAGATGTAACAGAAACTTTTATTGGAGACTAAAAATGTTAATTTTAGATGAAAACAAAGCAAACACTGATATGAATAGCATTGAACGGATTTATAAAGATAGCTTTTCAAAAAGCGAGCGACTACCTTTATGGCTTTTTAAATCCAGAGTAAAAAAAGATTTTGTCAGATTGTTCAGCATATACAATGAATCACAATGGGTAGGATTCACCTACGTTATTAGAAATAAGGATACTGCTCTTATTTTATATTTAGCAATCGATTCAAAATTTCAAGGCCAAGGATTCGGTGGAAAAGCATTAGAACAATTGACTAGAACGTTCCACAAAAAACATATCTGCCTAATGATACCCTCTTCCAATGACAATAAATATCGTCAATTTTATTTAGACCATAAATTTGAAAAGTCAAATTTCATGTTAAAAGAATCAAACAAACTATACGACGTAATGCAATTTGGAGACAAGCTAACTGGAATGGAATTGACTGAAGCTATTGATAAATTTAACGGGCCTATCTTGAAATTACGATCCAGAACACAGGTTATTAAATTGTAAAAAAAAGAGAGTATACCGACACATGGTCAGCTTTCGAGCATTAAGGCAAACAAGCCCATCAATCCGATTTTGGATTGATGGACTTGTTTGTTTTAAGCGGAAAAAGCTATGTGTTGGCACACGTTTATGCTGCATGTTTAAAGGAAATAATAGTTTTGTCCCAAACTCTTTTCTAGTTTCTGAACTTTTATAGACTAAACGTGTGGCAAACCGTCTTTTGTAACACTCTCTTAAATTTAAATTACTTAGCTTCAGTTATCTTTTCATAAAAAGCAGCTAAAGTAAGTTGTTCATAAGGATGTAACCAAATGGATAATAATTCAGAAGTCATAAGGTTAAGAATTTCCCAGAAGAAAAATTCAATTCCTAGCAGTAACAATGAGAACTTATACCCTCTCATCAAACGTGAACTACCACTAAAACTTTCAAATGCTGATCTTATTGACCATTTCCCAGACTCATTCAATCTGTCTTTAAAAACTAAGAAAATCTGAGAAAACATCAACATAAACCAAATCCCTGGAATTATATAAATGGCTAAACCAGCTTCCACAAAGACACCTAAAATAACTAACAACATTATTACAGGAAAGAAATACTGTGAACTGAATACTTGTAAGCTTCCCTTTAATGCATTGATCTGTGAATCAGGGTTTCTCATATAATCAACCAAAGCATATGAGATTCCAATACAGATCATAAAAAAGAATAATGTAAATGCATATATAGCTAGATTAGTAGCTGGAGTCAATGTCAAAACATACTTTGAAGCTGCTTCTTGATTTGTCGACATTGTCTGCATGATCTTTGTCAACTTCTCAGTGGCTTCTTGTGTGTTATTTAGATTAATACCCAAGTTTGAAAACCACTGTGTATAAATCTGAACCATAAAGTACATTCCGATAAAACGCATAATGATAGGAAAAATATTTAAAGCAATATTCCCCTTGATGTCTTTACGAAATGTTTGTCGCGCTTGTTTTCTAACTTCAATAAGTGAAACTCTTTTATAATTAGCGTTATTCATTAATATCCCTCACAATAACGCCATTATATCAAAACTTATCTTATGAAACTAATTTACTGTACACGAATTGATCCGTCAGTGGCGTTTACTTTTAATAAATTTTCAGAATCTGGACTTGATTGATAGCTATTACCTTTATTTTCACCGAAGTAGTGAACACTATTAGCATTGAAATCTACCCCGTCCATTTTACCTGACTCAGATCTAAAGGTACTTTCATCAGTTAAAATATAATCATTTGTTCCCTTTATCGTTACGACTTGCAAACGAACATGGCCATCATCCATATTAATCGTTCCGCCATTTAATTTTGAATTTGCAACTTTTAAATTAGAATCGCTCATCTTAAATTTGTAGTTATTCAAAGTACTATTTTCAATATCGACAATAGAATCATCATCTGCTTCAAAATTAAGATTATTGATCGTAGAATTCTTTATCTTAACGTATCCATCATCAAAGAAGAACTTGCTTCCTTTTTGTTCAGTTACCGTCACGTTATCTAAGTATATTGCTGCATCGTTACCCCAATACTTATTAGACTTAGTAAATTTCTTAATGGTCAAATTTCTAAGTCTGACGTTACCCTCAGATAAATTGACATGCATTCTTTGTAAGCTTTCTTTCTTAGGCACCGTTATGATTACACGTTCGCCTCTACCAGCCCAATCAACAGCTGCTTTTCGTTTATGACCAGTTACCGTTAAAGTATCTTTTTCTACAGAATATGTAGGCTCTTGTAATTTATCACCTGATATATGGATTGAATACTTATCACCTTTTTCAATTCTTACAGAGACATTCTTACCATTAACTTTTACTTTAGAAAATGATTTCAAATTGTTTGTTTCATCAACTTTTTGAGAGATCTTAAATCCATGGTCCCAAACTATCATTTGCAAACCGCCGGTAAGATATCCACCAACAAAGAGAATGGCACCTAAAACTAATAAATAAAATCCAGTTACAAAATACTTACGCATTATTTATTTTCCCCTTTCATTGGTGTATTTCTACCATAAAGAAGTTTCTTACCTAACCATCTAAAGAAAATAACAACTAAGTCAAATACCCAGCGTATCGCCGCTATAACGATTGGAATGACAAAGAAGTTTAGTCCCAAAATAACCAGACCGCTACCGATATAAAGGGCTGACGTTGCCAATGATTCAAATATTACCGACACTCCCATGAAAATGGCTCCAATACCGATAATCACTGACAATGCTAGTAGGAATAAGAATAGTAATATGAAAAATATTCCTAATCCAAAGAATAATGCCAAACATACGACTAATAAAATTGCGATCGGAATAGCAATCGGCGAAGCCATTAGAGCTAATAGTATCAAAACGATCATTCCAAGATTTTTCTTAAATCTTTCATTATCAGTAATTCGACCGTTATCCACATGTTGATAATTATCTTCAGACATTTTAATTGAATAATCTGCCAAGACTTTTCTAGCTAATTTTTTGGGTAATCCCAATTCATTGATTATTGCATCAGTAGTAGTCAAATTTGCATCAATCAAATATTCTCGATAAAATTCCAAAACATCGTTTTGTTCTGATTCATCGAGTGGATGTAAATAAACTTTTAATTCATCGATATATTCATTTACAGCTTTATTCTCCATCTTTATCCTCCAAAATTTTATCAGTTGCTTCTTTTAGTTGTGCCCAATCTTCTTTAATAGAAATCAGTTGTTCTTCACCTAGTTCGGTTATCTTATAATATCGACGATTTCTACCTTCATAGGCTTGATCGTAAGTTTCTAACCAACCTTCTTTTTTTAGACGGCGCAAAATCGGATACATTGTTGATTCTGAAATTGGAAATACCTTTTGAACTTCCTTGGTTATCGTATAACCGTAGTAGTCTTCTCTAGTAAGCAGAGCTAAGACACTTCCCTCCAAAATCTCAGTTGAGGCCTGAATTGTCATGTTATCTCCTCTTTCTATAATACTATACGACGTATAATATTGATTAGTTACCAATATAGTATATATTTATAACAATGTCAATTGAATATAAAAATATTCTTGACATTATATATCTTAGGTCGTACTATAGTTTCAACATTTAAACAGTACAAAAACGATGACAGAAGAGTAGTTACTTTATCTGGTTCAGAGAGTCGACGGTGGTGTGAGTCGATACAGTAAGTAATGAAACACATCTGTAAGTTAAATAATTGAATCAAGTAGGTTATTTCGGTGGCGCCGTTATCGCTGAAGTTATTGTAACTTCGTGAGCTTAGTATCGCAAGGTATTAAGAAGCCAGAGGTGGTACCGCGTTAAATCGCCCTCTTAGTCGTAAGACTGAGAGGGCTTTTTTGTTACAATAACTTCACGAGGTTAGTGTTGTGAAACACTAACGAACTGAGGTGGAACCACGTCGCGACGTCCTCTAGCATTTTGCTAGAGGACTTTTTTTGTACAGTCAGGGGGAAAGATCATGCACTATATTTTAGAAATACTACCTTCGCTATTAAGCGGAACAGTAATGACACTCAAAGTTTTCTTTTGGACTTTGGTTTGTTCATTACCACTAGGTGTCCTGGTTTCACTGGGACGGAGTTCAAAATTTAAACCACTAAGCTGGTTGGTTTCATTTTACATTTGGGTAATGCGTGGTACTCCATTACTACTACAACTTATTTTTGTATTCTATGGATTACCAAACATGCCATTCTTCCATATCGTATTTGAAAGATATGATGCAGCACTTTTTGCATTCATCTTAAATTACACAGCATACTTCGCTGAAATATTCCGTGGAGGATTTGGAGCCATTAGTAAAGGACAATTTGAAGGCGCTAAAGTTCTAGGATTGAACTATTGGCAAACGATTCGAAAGATAATCGTTCCACAAGTTTTAAAAATCGTCTTACCTTCAATTGGTAACGAAGTTATTAACCTAGTTAAGGATTCATCATTAGTATATGTAATTGGATTAGGTGATCTATTAAGAGCCGGAAACATTGCCAGCTCACGTGATGTTACTTTAGTTCCATTATTATTAGTAGGTGTTATTTACCTATTATTAACACTTGTCTGCACTTGGGTTTTACGTATTTTAGAGAAACACTTCAGTTATTATCGTTAAGATTTGGGAGGAATTTTTATGCTAAAGCTAGAAAATATTACAAAAAGTTTTGAAGGAACTACTATTTTAAATAATTTAAATCTTGAAGTTAAAGACAACGCTATTCTTAGTGTTGTTGGCCCATCAGGTGCCGGTAAAACAACTTTACTACGTTGTATCGCTGGATTAGAAAAAGCCGATTCAGGTAAATTCACACTAGATGGAAATCCATTTGATCCTGCCGATGAGTCTTCTAAAGAGCGTGTCGTCGGCGTAGTATTTCAAGATTTCAATCTTTTCCCCCATTTGTCCGTTCTTCAAAACGTTGCTTTAGCTCCAGAAATGGTTCTAAAACAAGATAAAAAGACTTCCGAAGCTGCTGCTAAAAAATTACTTGATCAATTGGAGTTAACTAATCACGCAGATCAGTTTCCATTTGAATTATCAGGTGGTCAAAAACAACGTGTAGCCATTGCTCGTGCTTTGGCTATGCAACCAAAGATCCTTTGTTATGATGAACCAACATCAGCACTTGACCCTAGTTTAAGAGATGCCGTTGCCGAATTGATCCTAGGTCTTAAAAAGACTGGCATCACTCAAATAGTCGTTACCCACGATCCCGATTTTGCTAAAAAAATTGCCGATCAATTACTCGAAGTAAAACCTATCAATAAATAACTATCAAGGGGGATTAAATTATGAAAAAGAAAATATTTGCACTGATTGCCCTCTTGGCTTGTTTCGTTACCATTTTGAGTGGTTGTCAAAGTAGCACTAGTTCTGAATCAGTTGCCAAACAGGCTAACACTGTTGATACTTGGTCACACATCAAAAAACGTGGTCGAGTTATCATTGGATTAGACGATACTTTTGTCCCAATGGGCTTTCGCAAAAAAAATGGTGACTTAGTTGGATATGATATTGATTTAGCTAAAGCTGTTTTCAAACAATATGGTATTAAAGTTGATTTTCAACCAATTGATTGGAATATGAAGGAAACCGAATTGCGTAATCGTACTATTGATTTAATTTGGAATGGTTATACGATTACTCCTGCTCGCCAAAAGCAAATCGCATTCTCACGTCCTTACATGGCTAACCGTCAAATTCTAGTTACTAAAAAGAAGCAAAATATTAATAGTTTTGCCGGTATGAAAGATAAAACCTTAGGTGTACAAACCAGTTCATCTGGAGCAAGTTTACTAGATGAGCACCCTAAGATGTTGAAAGATTACATCAAAAACCAATCACCTGTTATGTATGATTCATTCAACAACGCACTAATGGATCTTGACGCTAACAGAATTCAAGGTTTGTTGATCGATAGTGTTTATGCTGGATATTACATCAAACACGAAAAAGATCCCGATTCTTATCAAATGACAACTGGCGGCTTCGATGGTGAAGATTTCGCTGTTGGTATGAGAAAAGGCGATAAAACTATGAAGAGAAAAATTGATAATGCTTTTCAAAATTTATCTAATAATGGACAATTAAAGAAGATAAATGAGAAATGGTTTGGTACTGATGATAATTCATTAGTTAAACCTGAAAAGTAGGTTTGCAGATATCGAGTATTAAGGCAAATGGCACCAGTAATCCGATTTTGGATTGCTGGTGCCATTGCTTTAAGCGGAAAAAGATGTGTATCATTGCACATTTACGCCGCCTATTCAAGTCATAATCTTCTATTTAATTTAGTTCCTTATTATCATAAATCGTTTTTGATTTCACAATTGAAATGAGTTACTATGAAAATGGTTACATAGATAATTATCTATACGTTTTGGGGGGATTTATTTTGGAAAAAACTAGTCAGAAACTATCTATTTTCGATCGTTACATGACTTGGTGGATCATTCTAGCTATGGTCATTGGTGTTGCAATTGGTTACTTTTGGCCTAACACCGCAAATGTGATCAATAGCATGTCGATTGGAACTACTTCTATTCCAATTGCTATTGGACTGATTTTAATGATGTATCCACCATTAACTAAAGTTAAATATGAAGAAATGGGACATGTCTTCAAAGATTGGAAGACACTTATTATTTCCCTATTTCAAAACTGGGTCTTAGGTCCGATAGTTATGTTTGCTTTAGCTGTTATCTTTTTACATAACTATCCAAGTTATATGACTGGGCTTATCATGATCGGATTAGCAAGATGTATCGCCATGGTTATTGTCTGGAGTGAGTTAGCTCAAGCTGACGGAGAATATACTGCCGGATTAGTTGCTTTTAACGCTATCTTTCAAATTGTCTTTTATTCATTCTTTGCCTACTTATTTATAACCGTCATACCTGGTTGGTTGGGACTACAAACACATGTCGTCAACGTACCAATGTCATCAATTGCAAAAAGTGTTGCCATTTATCTTGGCATCCCCTTTCTTGCAGGTATAACTTCTCACTACGCTTTGATTCACTTCAAAGGTAAACAATGGTTTGAAAATGTTTATGTACCAAAGATAAGTCGAATAACTTTTTGGGCTTTGATTTTTACTATTATTGTAATGTTCTCTGTTAAAGGTGAAAAAGTAGTTCAACTTCCTATTGATGTTGTTAGAATCGCTATTCCCCTATTACTATATTTCTTAATTATGTTCTTTATTTCATTTGGAATGGCTCATCATCGTGGAACAAGATACCCAATCGCCGCTTCTCTATCACTAACAGCAGCAAGTAATAACTTCGAGCTTGCCATTGCCGTTGCCGTAAGTGTCTTTGGTATAAGCTCTGGTGAAGCCTTTACCGCTGTTATCGGTCCACTTGTGGAAGTTCCTGTATTACTTAGTTTAGTTAATGTTGCTTTGAAGTACCGTAATCGTTTTAAAAGATAAAGAGTTCAACAAAAAGCTTTTTTAAATATACAGATTAAATGTGCGACAAAACATAGCTTTTTCCGCTTAAATCAAATAGTCCCAACAATCCAAAATCGGATTGCTGGGACTATTTGCCTTAATGCTCGAAAGCTGACCATGTTTTGTTACACTCTCTAATGTAATACTTCATCACTTTCAACATAATTATTACTTACCCATTCGTTTGTAGAAACACGATAGTACCATCCACCATCTGCACCTCTTCTTTGCATATCAGTTAACCATGGAGTGCTATTTAGTAAAGCACGGTTAGTTACTCGTGAAACAGTGCTGTCTGCGTTAAACGAAACCATTGGTACAAAGCTTAGATTTGTATCCATATAGTTATAAACATGAATAACAGTACGTGAATAGTAAGTATAACCTGGATCATCAACATCGGCATTCACTGTAGTTGTACTTGCTCCAAGAACTGGAGTTACCAAAGATAGCATTAATGACAATGACAAAAGTATCTTCTTTAACTTCATAATATTAATCCCCCAAATATTTTTTACGATTTCAGTATATCAAATTATTTTCAACGAAACGTTTTTAATTTATTAAATATTCCATGATACAAAAAAAGACAGTGAGAAAATTCTCAACTGTCTTTAGTTTTCATTTTAATTTTACTTTTTAAAAAATTAATAGAAGAAAGGCCATTATGATTCCAAATAGTGCTAAGTAACTTACATTACGTCTGTTCTTCTTAAGATTCTTCTTACTTTCCATACTCGTCATCCTCCATGCTAAGTAATTTATACCATCTAAATTTGAACTTTTAAAGAACTTTCAACTGAACGGGGAAAAAAATAATATTTACTTTTAAATACCTAATAATATTCAAAAAAAATATTTGTTTAAAGGAAATTACAAGGAATTTTCAATAGCTTCCAGTATAATAAATACATATCAAAAAGGAGAGTTTTATGAACAAGAAAAATCGTATTTATTTAGCCGGACCTTTCTTTAATGAACAACAGGTCAAACGACTTGATGAAATCCAAGCACTTTTAGAACAAAACGAAACGATCGGAGATATTTTCCGTCCCGCTAGTGTTGAATACACTGATGCAAAAGTTGGCTCCTTTGAATGGCAATCAGCTGTATTCAAGCATGATATTAATAATATCAACGTTTCAGATGTCGTCGTTGCAATGTTAGACTATAAGATAGAAGAAAACGAACTTGAACCTGATTCAGGAACTGTTTGGGAATGTGGCTATGCTTTTGCTAATAACATCCCTGTTGTCGCAGTTAGAAATGTTGCTGACTTGCCTTTGAATCTTATGTTGGCTGGTAGTTTAACTGCCTTTTTCAATGGTTCAGAAAATATCCAAAAAATTAAAGATTATGATTTCAATCAATTAATGACTCGTTATGAAGATGTAAGCGTATTTTAGGAGGATAAACATGTCACAAGTAACACAGCGAACTAAAAAGAATATTGTTGACGCAATGATATCTCTACTAGAAAAAAAGTCTTTTGAGAAGATCACAGTCGCTGATATTTGTGCAGAAGCTATGATAAATCATAGTACCTTCTACCGTTACTTCACTGACAAATTTGTTCTACTAAGATCTGTATTTTCTTATTTATTAGATGATTTAATTAGTAATAGTAGTAATGCTGAAACTATCGTTTCACAAATTGCCGATTTTATTGAAACTAATAATAATTTCATGCGTCACATCTCACCACAGTATCAAACTAAAGCTAATTTATATCCTGAGTTTCGCAGTATCCTAAAAGATTTGGTCGAGAGTAAATATAAAGAACCTGAAAGTCAAGACGACCCATTGATCCAAATGATCGTCACTTCTGATACTCCAGAATTAATGATTAGCTTCATAGTTGGTGGATTAGTTGGACTTGTTGAATACTTAGAATATCATGATTTTCAAGTTCCTATGAAAGAATTTACAGGTTTCGCCGAAAGTTTCTTTAAAAAATGGTCAAATTTATAATACAAAATAGTCACTTTGTCTCATTTTGAGACTAGTGGCTTTTTTTGTTTCTTAAAATAATTTTCCGATTAGCTATAATCGTCACTATGAGGAAAACTCTGAAAGGGATGAAAATTATGGAGAAATTTTTCAATATGCTCAGTCATAGTATTCACAAGCACGCTAAAATGTGGATCACTATTGTTGCAGCTATTACCGTAATTCTTGCCATAGGTTTGCCTAGAATTGAAATGAAATTTAGTAATGACGTTTTCGTTAATTCCAATTCTAAGCCTTATAAAGACACGCAAACTTATCAGAAGCATTTCGGTGGGGATGCTGTTTATGTCATGGTGAGTGGCAAACAGGATCAAATTTTATCGCAAAAAAATATGAAGAAGCTCAATACGCTGGATAAGAAAATCAGTAAATTGGACAACGTTCGTGGAACTACTAATATCGTAGCTTTGATGAATGACGAATTATCACAATTAGCTGATAATCCTACACAAGCTTCTAATATGAAGGGATTAAGTCTTAACTTAACTCCTAAAATGCAAAAAGATGTTATGAACTCATTATCTGATAAGCAAAAAGCTGCTTTGATGACTAAGATCCAAGGTTCATTAACAACTGAGCAACAGGCTCAAATAGCACAATTTGTACCAACTATTTTAACTGATACACAAAAGGCTCAAGTTGCCGCCGCACAACAACAAGCAACTGCTAAAATTGCTCAATTACCTGCTGCTCAACAACAAGCAGCCGCCGCACAAGTACAGGCAACTGCACAGACTCAACTCATGGGTATGTTAACATCTGCTCAAAATAAACAAGTTCAAGCTTATACAATGACGATCCTAAACGATCAACAAAGACAAGCTCTTGAACAAAGTATTTTGCCAATGATGCCTAAAGTGCAAAACATGTCTAACGCTTTATTAAGAGATATCCTACTTAGTGATAACGGAAAAGTTCCATCTGCAGTTTCGCAATTATTACCTAAGAACGCTAAACATACCGTATTAATGGTTAACACTAAGAATACAACTGATATGGATACCAACGTTAAATTAATGAAGGATGTTCATAAGGCTGTTAAGGATACCAACTTCAAAGGCAACGTTAAAGTCAGAACTGCTGGTACTCCGGTAGTTATCGGACAAGTTAAGAATGTTGTTATTCAAAACATGGCTATCATGGTTGTTATTGCTGTTATCATCATGCTTATCATCTTAGCCTTGATCTTCCCAGTTAGAAGAAGATTATCACCATTACTATTTGTTTTAATTGGTTTGATCTGGACATTTGGTTTGATGGGTTGGTTCAACTTACCTATTACACTTGCCACAATGGCCACACTACCAATTATTATTGGATTAGGTACTGACTTTGGTGTTCAGTTCCAAAACCGTTATGAGGACGAATATCGCAGTTCTGAAGACTCGGAAGGTTCAATCAAACTTTCAATTAGTAAGATGGGACCTGCTGTCGGAATTGCTTTAGTTGTTATGATGTTCAGTTTCTTAACAATGTTCTTCTCTAAAGCTCCAATGATGAAACAATTCGGTGTAACCTTGGCACTTGGTGGTCTATGTGTTTATATCGTTGAATTCTTTATGATGTTCAGTACTTTCACACTCTTAGATGGTTCAGAAAAAGCTCATGCTAAGTTTGTGGCTAAGAACAAGATCAGAAAAGAAAAGAATCAAAATGGTACAACTCGTCTATCCGGCTGGTTAGCTAACTATGCTAAATTTGTTACTAAACATGCCGCTTGGGTATTTATCATTGCACTTGTCCTTGGTGGATTCGGATTCTTCGTCGAAAGAAATATCGGTACTGAAACTGATATTTTGAAGATGATCCCTCAAGACATGTCAGAGTTGCAAAATACTAAATATCTACAAAAGCAAGTTGGATCAACTGTTTATATTAATTACCTAGTTAAAGGCGACGACGTTCGTGATAAGGCAACTATGAAGCGTATCGATAAATTAGGTAAAAAAGAAAATAATAAATATAAAGATATTACTGATGTAACAAGTCTATCTTCTACTTATAAACAATTGGGTGGTTCACTTGATGCTAGTCAATCAACTATGAATACTGGAATCAAGAATATTCCTGATTCGCTGAAGAAGACTGTCATCAGCAATAATAATCAATATGCAACAATTCAATTCAAAGTTAACCAACATCTTTCATCTAAAGAGCAACAAAACTTGATGGATAAAATATCTAAGGATATTGGTGGTAATCATCACGATTTGAAGATTTCACCTGCCGGCCCACAAGTTATGATGTTGATTGGTGTAAGTAACGTAACTTCAAACCACACATTAATTATGTTTGCTGGTTTGATCATCATCTTCCTTGTATTGTTGTTGGTATACCACGAGTTCAGATTGGCTGTTTATCCAGTGCTTCCTATCTTGGTCGTACTTGGACTTTCACCACTAACTCTTTGGTTAATGCATACAACATACAACCCAGTTACAATTGCACTTAGTTCATTAGTTCTAGGTATTGGTACTGAATTTACTATCTTGATTCTAGAAAGATATCGTGAGGAACGACTCAATAAAGTCACACGAAGACAAGCTATTATCGATGCTGTTTCCCACGTTGGACAAGCTATCACTGTTTCTGGATTGACCGTTATGGGTGGTTTCTCAGCCATCATGTTCTCAAGTTTCCCAGTTCTTAGATCATTTGGTCTAATTACCGTACTTGATACAGGTTATTCATTGATCAGTGCTCTAACAGTCTTGCCTGCCATTATCTACTTGTTTAGAAAACGTGCAGATAAAGAAGAAAAAGCTGATAAGTAAATTGTAAATTAATAGGGATGTGCAAATTGCACATCCCTATTTTTTGTAAACATCATTTCTTTTAGAAGTCTTAACTACAAGGACTATAAATTTTTCATCTTTTATGTCGGCGATAATTCTATATTTTCATTCTAAGTCCAATCGATTAAGAATACCCTTACGAGAAACTGTCTCTCCATGACTTTCTCTTATGTTCTTAAAAGCATCTTTATAGTCATTCTCATCATTTATTCTATCAATTACCGCTTGGCGCATAAATTCCGTCACAGAGACACCATAAAATTTTGCTAAATCCTGAACCTGTTTATACTGACTATCTTTAAATCTTATTGATGTAACAGCCATATTATATGCACCTCCTATTTGAATACTATCATTAATAAGGTTTCAATCTAAGTCTTTAGCTTATTAACAATTTCATTTGTTCCATTTATGGTTCTGTCTTAGAATAATTAAGTAACTAATATCGAGGGGGATACATTTTTGAATTCATTATCCGAAACAAATACACCCAAAAAATCAAATAATTACTTTCTATTTAGTATGATGTTGATTGCGGCTAACCTTCGCTTGCCGATCACCATTATGCCACCTTTACTTAGAAGTATTGAGAAAGATCTGAATATTCCTAGTTCTATGGCTGGATTATTGACCTCAATTCCTTTGATTGCTTTTGCTATATTTTCACCAATAATCGTAAAAATTGCTAAGAGAAAAGGTAACGAATTAACGATTTTCTTGTTTTTCATTCTTTTATTAGCTGGAAGTTATTTACGTGTTATACCTGCTGTTTGGGCCTTATTTTTAGGGACGGCTTTAGTTGGTATCGGTATCGACAGTGGTAACGTGTTAGTTCCCGCTATCATAAAAGACCACATGCCTAGTCAGATTCCTCTTGGAACTGCTTTATATACTCTATCTATGCTTTTAATAGGTGCAATCGGTACTGCTTTTTCTGGTTACCTAATAACTAGGATAAGTCTAGGATCAACGCTTGCTATACTATCTGTTATGGGAATTATTGCTTTTATCTTTTGGATTCCTAATGTTAAAAATAATCAAAAAGATTCTGATGAAAAAGAGGAAGAAATTCCAAACTATCAAAGTGTTTGGCATCAATCTTTAGGTTGGTTAATAACGTTATACTTTGGCTTCCAATCATTGATTTACTATTCACTTTTAACTTGGCTACCAAGGGTTTTGACTGATCATGGCGTTACAACTATCTTCTCAAGTAACTTATTGACCGTTTTACAAATTGCTGGATTACCTTTGTCATTTATCGTTCCAATGTTGGCTCCTAAAAGGGTCGGCATGGGACTTTTGAGTTTCTGTGTAGCACTTGGATATTTTGTCGCTCCATTAGCATTTTTAGTAAATACTACTTCTGGAGTTTACTTAATGATCTGGGCAATAATTGCCGGTGTAGCACAAGGAATTGCTTTTAATACTGCTATATTCTTCTTTACAAACAAAACAACTAATCCTTATCAGACTGCCGAGGTTTCCGGAATGGCACAATCTGCTGGATATCTTCTAGCTGCCTTTGGACCTGTTGTCTTTGGTATTTTTAGAGAAAGTTCATACATTATGATCGTTATTGCTGTATTTGCTGCATTATTAACAATAACTGGTATTATTATTTATCGCGCACATTTGATAAAAGAATAAATATAATTTTTTTAAGCCTTGTCATGACTGTGATTGGTCAAATTTAGAAAGTTTTATACACTTGTACATATTATTTATGCATGCTACTATATCTTCAAGCAAAATAAAGGGCGACTGTGAGCGTCCATTTTGGAGGAAAATAGAATGAAAATAGTATCTACACAATCAAACCATCCAGATAACTATCAAGCAAAAGTGGTCGCTTCCACAACTGCAGGTTTCGGATTGGAGAACATGGACGTTATGTTTTTATCGTTCGCCCTATCTTCTATCATTGCCGAATTGCATTTGAGCGGAACCCAAGCGGGATTAATTTCCACGATCACTAATGTTGGTATGTTATTGGGTGGTATTTTTTTTGGAATTTTAGCCGATAAATTCGGTCGTATCAAAACTTTTACATATACAATCTTTATCTTTGCAATAGCTACTGGAGCAATGTTCTTCGCTCACGATCTTACAACTATCTACATCTGCAGATTCCTAGCCGGAATCGGTGGTGGTGGTGAGTACGGTATCGGTATGACTGTTCTTGCTGAAAGTTTTTCTAAGAAAAAGTTAGGCCGTGTATCATCATGGGTCGGTATGGCTGGCCAAGTCGGAGCAATCTTCGCCGCTCTACTAGCAACACTAGTAATTCCTACTCTAGGTTGGAACGCACTCTTCTTATTCGGTGTTATTCCAGTTATCATCACTTTCTTTATCAGACATCACTTACGTGAAAGTGATACTTTCATTAAATCCTCCAAGAAGAAACATGGCAGTGTTAAAGAATTATTTGCTACACCAAAAATTTCCTATCAAACCGTCGCCTTAATGGTCATGGCAATCGTTCAAATTGCTGGCTACTTTGGACTTATGAATTGGCTACCAACAATCATGCAAAAACAACTCAACTTAACAGTTGCTAGTTCAACTTGGATGATTGCTACTATCCTTGGTATGTGTGCCGGTATGCTAACATTTGGCTGGATCTTAGATAATTTAGGACCTCGTCTTGCATTTGGATTATTCCTAACTGCTTCAGCCATTGGAGTATTCGTATTAACTCTACCAACTAATATGATTTCATTGATCATCGTCGGCGCCATCGTAGGTTACTTCTCAAATGGTATGTTTGCTGGATACGGTGCTGTAGTAAGTCGCCTATATCCAACTGAAGTTCGTGCTACAGCAAATAATGTCATTATGAATACTGGTCGTTGTATCGGTGGATTCTCAAGTTTAGCTATCGGCTGGATCTTAGACAACTACAACATCATGGCCGTTATGACATTTATCTCAACACTTTATATTATCAGTCTTATCTTTATGTTAACTATCAGCAATTTAAAAGCTAAAAACTATCAAAATGCTTAAACTTGATATAAATCATCTTTATTTATGAATCACCCTTCTATACTAAATACATCCCCTAGAAATTAAGCAATGAAGTCCCCCGCTTCATTGCTTTTTTATTTTGATCGAATAAATTTCTTCTAATGCAATCATACGTTGTTTAACGAATAACTTATCCTCAAAGAATCCTTCAATATAACCCGTTATAAATTCAGGTATTTCATTTTCCAGATTTCTAGTATTCAATTCAATAATCACAATATACTTTTTAACAACAGCTTGATTGATCACAGAAATTATTTCTTCTTCAGACATTTGAACTGAATGATTTCGATCTCTTTTTTTCTTATTAGATTGTTCCATCTTATTATATTTAGAAGTATGGTCACTTAAATAAAATCCATTCCATTTCATCATCCCACGATCATGATATTCATGTAAAAATCGCGTTACTAAATCCGGATCGTACTTAGTCATAGGCATTGCCTCCATTATGACCACCTACTAGTTTGGAACGTTCAATAGCAGTAGCACCTTTGGACAAACTGGAAGTTTTTACGATTGATTTAAAACCATAACGCTTTCTGATCGAATCAATTGTTTCATCGACTTTTCTTTCTTTAACTCTAGTTTGCTTATCATCCAAAAGATCCAATTGTAAAACATTATCATCTGATAACTGACCACCGGAAAAATATAAATGTCTAATTGGTTCTCCTTGCCAATACTTTCTAAACATTTGGATGGATAAATCAGCCAGTTCTTTATTTAAATTAGTTGGTTCTATTTTCATCGAATGAGAGAAACCACTACTTTTAGTTATCTGTTTAGCGTCATAGGAAAAGCCAACTCCTAAACTAATACATCCAGTTAGTTTGTGATGTGCTCTTAATCTTGATGATACTTGTTCCGCTAACTCTCTTATTACAACTTCAATTTCTGATTGTTTAGCATAGTTTCTAGGCAGAACTTGTGAGTTACCATACGATTTATCTTTTGCATGATGTTTTTTTTTGACGATTGAGCGATCTATGCCCCAGGATAAAGCAAACAACTGACTACCCATTATTCCAAATCTCTGCTTTAACATATAAGGATTATGATGAGCTAAGTCGTAAACCGAATAAATATTTAGCTGCTCTAATTTAGCAGCGGTACGTTTTCCTATAGACCATAGATCACTCAAATTTCTAATTGGCCACAATTTGTCAGGCACATCTTCATAATGCCATTCTCCTATTAAACTGTAGTCATGCTTAGCTTCAATATCTAAAGCGAATTTTGCCAACAAAGGATTATCTCCAATACCAACGGTAACGTATAAACCTAGTTGTTTTTTGACCTCGATTTGAATTTTACGTGCTACTTCAAATGGGCTCTCACCAAATAAATGCCAACTATGCGTCATATCCAAAATAGATTCATCAATTGAGTATGGCTGAATGTCTTCTTCAGCAGTAAAAGTCTCAAAAATCTTGTTGATCTGTAAATTTCTTTTGATATACAGATTCATTCTTGGTGGCGCTATAACTAAACGCGGATCATTGATTGGCACTTCACTACACCTAGTAACATTAGAGATATTAAAAAGTTTCTTTGCCATGGGCGAGGAGGCTAAGACTAACCCATCACCGGTATTATCTGCCTGAGACATGACAACTAAAACCGACTCTAATGGATTTAACCCATGTTCGACTGATTCCACTGAGGCATAGAAAGACTTGTTATCAATCATGAAAATCACATGTCTGGGCTCATAACTGTAATCGTACATCTTGTTCATCCCCAAAAATTGTTTTCATGATTATTATACAAACATATGTTCGCATTGGCAACATAAAAAGGAGTCATGATATAAATCACGACTCCGGTTTTATCCTTCATACTTTTATAGACTTAAACGTGTAAAAAAAGACTGCAACCTCCACATAGCTACGAGCCACAAATGATTGATAGTGCCAATCATTCATGTCTCTAGGCTATGCTCCGGTGGCAAACCGTCTTTTTTTTCACTCTATTACTTTATATTATAGTGTGTATCATCTAATGAACTCTTCAATTCATTTTCTTCAAAATCGCCTGATACTGTAACATTATTATTTTCCAAACTTACGGAAGCATTTGTTACACCTGAAACATTTGAAATCTTTTCAGTAACTGTATCAACACATCCTTGGCATTTCATTCCTTCTACTGCATATGTTTTTTCCATTATATTTTCTCCACTCATTTATTTGGCTAATTTAAAGCCCTTTAATCTTAAAGCATTCAACAAAACTGATACTGAACTAAAACTCATTGCTGCACCTGCTATCATTGGATTAAGCAATGGTCCTCCAAACAGAGTTAAAACTCCCATAGCAACGGGGATTCCTAGTGTGTTGTAAGCAAAGGCCCAGAATAGATTTTGTTTAATATTTCTAATCGTCGCATGACTTAACTTAATGGCATTAGAAACATCCATTAAATCATTTTTGATCAAAACAACATCAGCAGACTCAATAGCAACATCTGTTCCAGAACCAATTGCAATCCCAACATCAGCTTGGGCTAAAGCAGGAGCATCATTTATTCCATCTCCGACCATAGCTACGATTTTATTATTTTGAAGTTTTTTAACTTCATTGGCTTTATCTTCTGGTAAAACTTCGCTCAAAACTCGATCGATACCTACTTGTTTAGCAATAGCATTAGCTGTTTTTTCATTATCACCAGTCAACATCGCCACTTCAATATCCATCTTATGTAATGCCTTGATTGCCTTTGCACTACTTGGTTTTATTGTATCTGCCACGGCGATTATACCTATTAATGTATTATCAAAAGATAGATACATCGGCGTTTTTCCTTCATCAGCCAGTTTGTCAGAATCACTTTTTTGAATATCGATATTAATATTTTTACTAAGCATCAGTTTATCATTACCTAGTAAAAGTGTTTTATCGTCAATCTTTGTTTCAATCCCTTGTCCAGGAATTGCTTTAAATTCATTTGTATTTTGCAGAGTTAAATTTTTATCTTTAGCACTATCAACAATCGCTTCACCAAGTGGGTGCTCTGACCCCAGTTCAGCACTTGCAGCAAGCTGAAGTACTAAATCACTTTTATAACCATTTGAAGTAATAATATCTGTCACTACTGGTTTGCCTTCAGTGATAGTCCCCGTTTTATCGAATACGATCGTTTGAATTTTTCGAGAGGTTTCTAAGGCATCCCCACTTTTGATCAAAATTCCATTTTCAGCTCCAAGTCCAGTTCCCACCATAATAGCTGTTGGCGTTGCTAGACCTAATGCACATGGACAAGCAATTACTAGAACAGAAATCGTTATCGTTAAAGCAAAGATCCATGATTGTTGACCTAATATTAGCCACAACAGGCCTGATAAAAGTGCCAACGTAATAACAACTGGTACAAAAACACTGGAAACTTGATCAGCAATTTTAGCTATCGGTGCTTTAGAACCTTGGGCATCCTCAACAAGTTTGATAATTTGAGCTAAAGCAGTATCAGAACCCACCTTAGTAGCCTTAAACTTAAAACTAACATTTTTATTTAAAGATGCTCCAACTACTTTATCATTAACTTTTTTATCAACCGGCATACTTTCACCAGTGATCATTGATTCATCAATCGACGAAGAGCCTTCAACAATGATCCCATCTACTGGTATTTTGTCACCAGGACGAACCATCAAAATATCGCCAACTTGAACTTCATCTAAATTTATTTCTATAATTTCCTCATTTTTTACAATAAAAGCTGTTTTAGGTGCTAATTTCATCAATTTCTTAATAGCATCTGAAGTCTTACCCTTTGAGACAGCTTCAAAATATTTACCCAAAGTTATCAAAGTTAAAATGACTGCTGCTGACTCATAATATAAATTCGTCGCAAAAGTATTATTACCTAGATAAGTCATAATTGTTCCATAAAGACTATACAAAAATGCGGCACTAGTACCTAACGCAACTAGTGAATCCATATTGGGATGACCTTTGAATAAAGATTTGAATCCCACAATAAAGAATTCACGACCAAAATAGATAACTGGTAAAACTAATATTAATTGAATCGTCGCAAATGAAACTGGATGACTCATAGGATCTATCATTTCCGGAAGTGGCAAGCCTACCATGTGCCCCATGGCAATATATAAAAGCGGAATTGCAAAGACTGCTGACATCCAGAACCTTTTCCACATTGTTTTGATATGTTCTTGTTTATAATCAGTCGTATCTTTTTTTTACAGTGTCACTCACTAATTTAGCAGAATATCCAGCATCACTTACGGCAGTGGTAATATCTGAAATTCTTAGCTGTGACTGATCAAAGCCAACATTCATCTTTTCACTTGCTAAATTAACATTAACTGAATCAACACCTAATTTAGACACCGCTTTTTCAATAGTCTGTGCACAACTGGCGCAAACCATTCCTTCAATATCAAAAACACGATCAGTAATGTCTCTAACTACAGAATATCCGGCGTCATCAACAGCCGTAGCAATATCTTCAATCGTCACCGACTCATCATAATCGACACTCAATTGTTCAGTAGCATAATTAACACTGGCTTTTTTAACACCATCTAAATTACTGACGGTTTTTTCAACAGTCTGAGCACAGGATGTACACACCATCCCCTCGATAGCATATGTACCTTTAGCCAATCTATCACCCCCACATTTACATTTGTAGTTCCTTAATGGCTTAAGCATATCATAAGGTCTACATTCGTCAACACAAACTGCAAAAAATTAGGGAAAAGACTAAGTCTTATCCCTTTATCAAAAGCATTATTCCAAATAAAAGTAACAATCCATAAACATACTTGACCATTTCAGCACTATTTATCTTAGTACCTACCCAATTAGAAAAAGGAATCAAGATGAATAAAAATGGAATCGTCATTAACAGTAATTTAACAACTTCCATATTCCAAAATCCTGAAACCATTTGACTGGAAACAACGATCAAACTGACACACATAAAATGTGATTGTAAAATACCCCGAAATTCATTGGCTGTCCATTCTTTCATAGTGCCATAAATTGCTACAGCTACACCATGACTGTCAAAGGCACTGCCCAAAATACCAGAAATCCATCCAAAAATATAATCCCAAAATTTTGAATACAGTCTGACTTTTAAATTTTTATTTCTAAGTACTTGAATCAAACTATAACTACTATATATCAACAAAAATAATCCTAGAATTCTTCCAACAACTTTAACATCAACATATTTAACCAAAGTAATTCCAACTGGAACTCCAAAAATTGATCCAATAACTAAACGTTTGATAACAGACCAATCGATTTCTGAACTATATTTTAAAGTTGCCGGAATAGCAACCAACAGTCCAATTGCTCCAATTAAAGCCGTTGAAGTTTTTAAGTCAAATGATATTAAAGTTAACATTGGCATAGCGATCAATGCATCCCCAAAACCAAATACAGTTCGTATGAATGCTCCAAACAGCATGATGCTGATCACAATGATTATTGTTGACACTAGCAATTACACCCATCAGGGATGCAATTACATTCTATTTCTTCAACAGGTTCTTTGGCATTCAAAGAAGTTTGAATTTTATCCACATCTGCCTGTGTTAATTCTGAATTATCAATTAAATATGCAATTGCTGATCCAACTTTTTTAGCACAAACCTGATTGAAGAATTTTTTGGAAGCTAAGTCTATAGTGTCACTCTCATCCATAGTTGCGGTATAAATAAACTTGTTCCCATCCTTCTTAGTTTTTACTATTCCTTTATCAGATAGACGTCTCAACAAGGTTTTGATAGTTGCTGGTTTCCAATCCATTGACTCGCCCAAGATGTCAATCAATTCTCTAGATGTAGCTGAATCAAGTGTCCAAATGACACGCATAATTCGCCATTCAGCATCAGTTATATTTATATCTTTTTCCATCATGTATCTACCTCAAATCTTCTACTATATTTAGTCTAGCGGATTACCACCAAAAGGCAAGTTACTAATAGACATATCTATCGCAAAGTGCTTTTATTAAGGTAAACGTTTACTAAGGAGAATACCATGAGCCAAACAAACTTACCTAAAGCTATTAATAATTTCATTAAATATACAAACGAAGGTGATTCTGACCAATTTGTTGCTCAATTTTCTAAAGATTCTACCTTAAATGATTGGGGAAATATTTATAATACGCCAAAAGAGATTGCTGTTTGGAATAAGACTGATAATATCGGGAAACAATCTCACTTTGAACTAGTTGATGCAAAGGAAACTAATACTAATAAGTGGATAGTAAATCTGAAAGTATCTGGTAATGGATTTAATGGAACAAGTCCATTTGAAATCATTATCGAAGATGATTTAATTAAAAGTCTACAAATTTTGCCCGATTAAAGATAGTTCAATGATATACAGCTTTCAAGCAATAAATAAAACGACCTTATCAATCCAAAGTCAGATTGATAGGGTCGTTTCGTTTTAATTTGTTCCAAAATATTTTTAATATTTAAATACTATCTGTTGCTTCCCAGGAAATTGTCGATTGATATGTTCCGGTATAACTAAAACCACTTGAATTAGTACTTGAACCCAAGCCTTGACCAGCGGTTGCCAGCAATATACCTGTATCATCGGTCCACTTTGAGGCTATATCAGTAGTAACAACACTATCACTAGTAGTTGAGCCCTCATATTTATCCAAAACTACTTGTTGATTCTCCATAGGAGTAGTTAAAGTTCCATAACTTGTTGGAGTTACATATGTCATATATCCAGCCAATTTAACAGGCGGTCTACCATCGCCAAAATGTTGATAAAATGTCGTTGCAGAAGCCTTTAATGTCCAGTTAGATTTATAACTTTCCACTTTTACTCCCCAGTCACCATCACGCTGTATATCTTTTCTACCATAGTTTCTAAAACTCTTAAATTTATAATTGTCGTCCGTTTTGATATCTACATAACGGGAACGGAACGTTACATTGTAATCTTCTACATTTGACTTTCTTCCATACGCATCATAATAGTAAATAAATGCAGGATAAGCTTTATCAGAAATTACTGGATTATCAGGATTACTGAACCCATAATGAGATCCCACCAAGGTATCTTGCATCGGCACATCCTGATTATCATACATGCTAGTGACAAGGTCATCATCCAGCATTCGCATAATTCTATCTTGAGTTGCATTTAATGTATTAAAGGAAGTGATTGTTGTTCCTGAAAACTGATAATTTTTATCAGAATATGATATATTAACGGGCAATTTATAATTCCCGCCTAAAAGAGAACTAGGATTATATGATTCTATATCTTTAGATACCACACTGATATTAAGTTCAACATTAGGAACATTAATAACAAATTGTGTAGGGTTCGACTCATGACCTTTTTCATCTTTCAAAGTAACAGTAATAATATTCTTACCTACTTCTAATCCATTAAAGCCATATTTATCTGTGTACTGCTCATAAGTAAACGTTTGTTCAGAAAGAGGACTTCTAGTACCCATCATTTTATAAACAACTGGATCAACTTGAAAATCAAATGTCCCATCATCATCATAAGTTGCACTCTTTGCATCTTGTACATTAGGTTTATCTGTATCAGCTTTAGACGTTATTTGATAATTTACGGTCAGACCTTTAGTAGTACCATGTGCGTCGCTTCCATCAGCATGTTTATAAGTACCCTTAATATCTACAGGATTATCATCATTAACAGTATATCCATCACCATCAAATGCCTTATCTTTAGTAATAATCAAAGAATTAGCCGCAACGGTAACGTTATACGTCAAGATATTCGAAACTATTGTTTGTTCGGTATTATTGTAGTTATTTTGAACAATTTGAACGGTGATAGTATGTGTTCCAACAGCCAATGGTTTCATTATAAGTGAAAAGTTCTTGTCACTACTGGCTGTATCTTGGACTGGTAATTGTCCCTCACCATCAATCGTTGTATAGATATACATATTTTCATTCTTAAAAACTACGCCATCATCATTTTTATAATCCATAGTACCTGTTAGATTAAAAGTATCGTCGGCATATGTCTGAACAGAATCATTATCTGTTGCAGCAATAATTGAATTTGGTGCATCTTTTATATCAAATTCAGGGGTGTCATCGGCGTTATCATAATTATCTGCTTCATAATCAATGTGAGAACTCTTAACTGTTTTACCAGCACTACCAGCTACAGCATTCAACACGATCCTAGCTGTAACGTAGTCTCTGGCTGTTCCAATATCATCGATCTTAGTAGTTAGATTACCATCAGAATCTACTGCACTAGAATCAATATCGGTGGTTGTGGTTTTACTTCCATCGTCAGATGTATAGATAATTTTTCCAACCGATCCAGATTTATTAAAAGTTACATTTTTAGGCAAACTAATAGTTGCTTGCATATTGGCAGTAGCTTCACCGCTCTTAAATACAAACATATAATTAAATTCCAAATTATCACTTGGGTTAACTGACTTAGTATCGACATACGATTGTGCTTGACTATCCATAACTGTATTACTGTTGCTAATTTTTGATTTAGTAGTCTGATCGACTACATAAGCGTTTGTATCTGCCGTTAAGACAGCATCTTGAACACTAAGTGAAACTTGACTATCTGCAGCATTAACTTGTTGGCCACTTACTATTATTAATGTTAATAAACCCAACAATGAAAATATAAGCGGGTATATCAGTCTCCTTATTTTAATCATATTACCACCCCATACTTTAAATAAACCTTGTCCTGAATTAAAAGAGTTTACACTAAACGAAACAATATCTTATGTTAATAAGTTTATATTAAAAATGTAATAAAAACCCATCATATTAGAATATTATTTCTTGTCAAAAATGGGCTTAAAGCCTTATATAACGGCAAAAAGATATAACTTTCTCGTTATATCTTTCTGAAATTAAATATATTTTGCTGTAACTGATTTTTCATTATCAACTAGACCATTTACTGGACCTTGGTAGATAATCTCCCCACCACGGGAACCGCCATCTGGACCAATATCGATTATCCAATCCGCACTGCGCATGACATCGACATTATGTTCGATAACGATGACTGTATTTCCCTTATTCACTAGATCGTTAATAATCTTAATTAAATTCTCTGTATCGGAAATATGCAAGCCTGTTGTCGGTTCGTCAAGTATGAAAATATTTCCTTTTTTACTCAATTCCTTGGCAATTTTTAGACGCTGACTCTCTCCACCAGAAATCGTACTTAATGATTGTCCAAGAGTTAAATAATCTAAACCTACATTTTGAACTTTTTTAAGCTTATTTTTTATTTTATTATCATCAAAATATTCGACTGCTTCTTCAATCGTAAGGTTCATAACCTCGACAATATTTTTATTCTTATATTTAAATTTCAAAACTTCGGGATCAAATCTTCCACCATGACACAATGGACATTCGATTTCAGAATTATCCATAAATGACATATTCAATTCAATAACACCTTTACCCTTACACTTAGGGCACGCTCCTTTAGAGTTGTAACTAAACAAACTATCTTCAACGTTATTTACAGATCCAAATAGTTTTCTAATATCGTTCATTGCTCCAGTGTATGTTGCTGAATTGGAACGACTATTAGCATGTAATGGGCTTTGATCTATCACAACTGCATCTGGATTTTCTTTAGCAAAGACTTGTTCTACTAATGAACTTTTACCAGATCCTGCCACACCCGTTATAACGGTGAATAGGCCTTCTGGAACTGATAATTGAATATCTTTCAAATTATGTAAGCTACTCTTAGAACTACTGATAAATTTATCTGGAGTCCTTGGGTCATCATTAATTGGCAATTCATTTAATAAATACTCACCTGTTAAAGTATCTGATTTTAGCAATTCTTCATAACTACCAGTAAATTGAATTTGACCACCATGAATTCCAGCTCTTGGTCCAACATCCACAATATAGTCAGCAATCTTTATAACGTCTGGGTCGTGCTCAACAACTAACACCGTATTACCATTATCACGTAATTTTAATAACAAATCATTTAACCTATGTACATCACGAGGATGTAAGCCTGTACTTGGTTCATCTAAAATATAGATCAGATCTGTTAAACTATTCGAAAGGTACTTAACAGTTTTAACTCGTTGACTTTCACCACCAGATAAAGTGGATGTTTCTCTAGTTAAACTTAAATAATCTAGGCCAATATTGATCAAACTATTGAGACGTTCTTTTAAATCATCTATTAATGGTTTCATTGTTTCATCAGTAAATTGATCCAATGTTTTCAGTAAAACATCAAGTTGCATATCCGTTAAGTCAAAAATATTGTATCCATTAATTTTTGAACTCAAGACATTTTCATTAAAACGAGTCCCATGGCACATTGTACAAGTTGACATTTCAGCAAATTTCTCAATCTTTTTGCGTGCCCCATCACTCATAGTTTTATTATCTTGAATATTTGTTCGATAAAATCTCTTGATGATCCCCTCATAATTTGTCTTCAGAGAGTTACCTTTATAATCAACCGTTATTTCTTTTTCACCATTTAAAAGGTCTTCCATCTCGTCATCAGTAAAATCTTTTACTGCTTTATCATTATCAAACAATCCTGAATTAAGCAAAGTCTGTAAATAAAATGAATTCTTAGAATACCCTGGCAATAAGACTGCCCCATCATTTAAAGACTTATCAGTGTCTAAAGCAGTATCTAATTTAACTACATAACTTTTGCCAAGCCCTTCACAACGAGGACACATCCCCTCAGGATCATTGAATGAAAATGCATTACTTGCATTACCATATTTAGGGGAACCAAATCTGGAAAACAGAATTCTAAATAGTGGGCTAATATCACTGACTGTTCCTAAAGTTGAACGAGCATTACCACCAATCGGCTTTTGGTCAATAATAATTGCCGTTGATAAATTATGAATTTCGTCAGCATCCGGTCTTTTGTATTTCGGCAAATATAATCTAGTAAAACTATTGTATGTACTATTCAATTGTCGACCAGCCTCTTGAGCTATCGTATCAAAGACAATTGAAGACTTACCTGACCCAGAAACACCAGTAAAAACTGTCAATTTATTCTTTGGAATTTTTAAACTAATATTTTTTAAATTATTCTCTCGGTCATTCACTATCTCGATAAATTTTGTGTCGGTCATATTGAACCCCCAGTAATTTTATTCTGTTTAAAAGGATATTAATATTATCATATATTGCTTGGCATTAGAATATATTTTTTCTTCTTAATTGTTTTGTGTAAACGCGTTACAAACGCATAACTGTTTCCGCTTAAAATAATATAACCCAGCAATCCTTTCGGATTACTGGGTTATATTACTTTAATGCTCGAAAGTTGACCATACTTTGTAACACTCTCTACTTAATATCATAATCTATTGGATCTATTTTCTTAGAAGCTGGTTTTAAGTGGAACATTGCTCTAAAGAAGACTACTAATAAAACAACAACTCCGAATGTAAATATAAGATCAGGGACTGATCTTGCAATCGTTAATCCCATAATAACTGGATCTTGATAGAAACTAGCAAGTCTTGCGTGCCAATATCCATGTTCTAGGGCATCTTTCAATTGGAAGAATCCCATTGGCATCAATGTTATAAATACCATTCCTGCTAGTCCGACATTCATTGTAATGCAGGCCCATTTGATCCATTTTTCTACCTTTTCAGTCCAGAATTCTGTCTTAGTTAGATGGCGAATTGCAAATAGCATAATTGCCACCGAGAAGAATCCATAAACACCGGCCATAGATCCGTGAGCGTGGGCTGATGTCCATTGTGTTCCGTGTTCAAAGTAGTTAATTGCTGGAGCATTTATCAAGAATCCTAATGCTCCGGCACCAATGGCATTCCATAATCCTGTTGATACAAGGAACATAAATGTACCTTTATATGGAAAGTCAGTGGCACTATCCTTATAAACTCGATAATGAGTATATGCTTCCCAAACTAATAGACAAAGAGGTATTACCTCAAGTGCAGAGAAACATGAACCTAGTGCTAACCAAATTGAATGGTCACCTTGCCAGAAATAATGATGTCCCATTCCGACAACACCTGTACCCAACAATAAAATAAGTTGGAAATACAGTGCTCTGATTGTCGACTTGATAGTTGTTAATTTCATATCGACTAACAAGTAACCTATCAAAATAACCGCGAATGATTCAAAAATTCCTTCTACCCATAGATGAACGATCCACCATCTCCAGTAGTCAGCAAATGTTACGTGTGAATCTGGAAGAATGAATAGTGAAGCTAAATAAAATGCTGGAATTGCGATCGAACCGCATAGTAACAGTTGTAATAAACGTGAACGATCCAAATTCTTTTTAATTTTAATTGCTGGTAAAAATCCTCTTAGTAGAATAATTACCCAAAGAACCATGCCAATTATAAATAGAACTTGCCAGAATTTACCCATCTCAGCGTATTCCCAGCCATAATGTCCAAATAACCACCATTTGTCATTAATAATACCTAAAGTAGATCCCCACTCACCAAGCATTGATCCTGCTACAACTACTAGCAATGCATCAAATAGTATATCTACTAATAGTCCTTGACGTTTGGGTTCTCGACCAATAATTCTTGGCGTAATATATATTCCGGTCGCTAACCAAGCCGTTGCAACCCAGAAAATAACTAATTGTAAATGCCAAGTCTTGGCTAAATTAAACGGCCAAATATTTTGAAGCGGTATTCCGAAGAATGAATTTTCAACATAATAATGAGCTAATAATTCACCCAAAAGAACCTGTACAAAGAACATTAACATTACGATCAAGAAATACTTAGCTGCTTTTCTTTGCGAACTTGTAATTGGTTCATCTGTTCGTATCTTTTTAATATCCTTGTAATCCGATGTATATTGCATATCCAGGTGGTAACGTTTGTAGAAGTAAATAACCGTTCCCACTCCGGCAACAAGTAAAGCTACAGACATTGCAGTCCACAACATAGCCTCTGATGTCATTACATTACCGGCATCTAAATCGTAAGGCCAATTATTGGTATATGAATATGTTCTGTCTGGTCGATTAGTTGATGATAACCATGCTCCCCAGAAGAAGAAGTACGTCATTTGATCAACTTTATCACCTGACTTCATGAAGTCATTTGTCATATTCTTGATCATATTCTCTGGAAGCCCAGCTTCATCAGGATTATTTTTAAATACATCCCGATAATAACTAGTCAAATAATTAAGACCAGCCACTTGAGCAGTGGTTAAAACTAATTGATCTTTCTTTTCATTGTATCGATTAGTTCTAATTTCTTTTTTGACGACACCTTTGATACCAGACTTTTGTTCAGTAGATAAATCTTTGAAGTCTTTACCGTACTCTTTGTCGGCATAATATTTATCCATACCTTTTAAATAAATATGTAGTGCTTCTGCCGTATAATCTGGACCAAAATAAGTACCATTTCCTAAATATGTACCATAATCGGTCAATCCATATTTTTCAAAAACCGCTTGTCCAGAAACTAATTCTGCCTTTGTTACAAAAGTTTCACCTGAAGTATTAACGATTTTTGAAGGTCTAGGTGCTTCATTTTTAAAGATCAACAAACCACCAGCTATTAAAATAGAAAATGCCCCGACTAGAACAAAAAGCAAAATCTTATTCAACTTCTTATAAGAAGTCATACAATTCCCCCTTAAAAACAATTCATTAATTTTAAACTAAACTGCATAAACGTAAATCAATTTATAAATAATGTTGATTATTTTCAGGAACTCTTAAAAGTATTTCTATATAAAAAATTTATATCTATCCAAATCATGTATTCTTTTAATTCGGAATGCAATTTAATTTCAAAATTAACTATATCCCTAGAATATAGGCTTTTACGCCATTTGTAAACACCATATTATATTAATTAAATTCTTATAATATATAGTTTGTGATTACTTTCGATGTTTGTTGTAAGCGTATACTATAATACCGAGGGTTGTTTACTATAAAACTTGTGAAAAGCAAAAAAAATAAACTAAATTTTTTTAGTTTATTTTTTCTTTAAGAACTATTCTAATTTTATTTTTCGCAATTTTTGATCATTCTATCTATCTCTATCAATTCATTTTGATTTCGATTAAACTCTGAGAAGACTTTTGCACGATTCAATAATTCATGAACTTCTTCATCTGTACCCTCTGTATCACAGACGTTGACTGATAATTGTAAATACAATCTAGCAATGTAATAAGTAACATGATTATCGGCACAAATCTTTACACCATAATTCAACAATGTATTAGCTGTCTCATAGTCTTTTTGATTTGAATAATAAACACCGCAATAAAATATTATGCTGATATAACGCCATATTTTACTTACATCATCAATTGGCATTCCATAAATATCATTGAATACCTTGCTGAAATAATATTCACTTTTATCGGAATCTTCTTGCTTGGCATAAACCATCCCCATGCCTGTATAAGCTAAGAAAGTGAATATTGTTTTTCCATCTGGATCAAGGTCAGTTAGGATTTGATTGAAATCAAATACCGCATCAAATAAATCTCCACCTTCATCCAAAATATTTAAATAGCCTTTCAGATAATAATATTGCATCAAAGCATCTTTATCATCTTTCAAAAGTTGAACATCGATCTTCTTCATTATTTTCCATGACTTATCGAATTCACTCGTAATCAAATTGAATTCAACATCGTTCATCGATGTAACTATTTTTTTTGAAGTACTATCACTAATATCCATAATATCGTCTAAAGAAATATTCAAACGATTACATAGTTGAATCAAAATTCTAAGCGATGGAATTTGCCCATTATTTTCAAATTTACTCAAAGTTGCTTGAGTGCAAACTCCGTCGCTAAGGTTTCTTTGTGATAGTCCTAATTTCTTTCTTCTATCTACAAAATATTGTATGTTCATTCGGCGAACACCTCTATATAAAAATATAATATCCTCATATCTAGAATTATATACTCATCAGTAATCGCTTACCATATAGATACAGATGATTTTTGAAATATACAATAATTATATTGATATGGCATAATTATTATTCTTTTGGGGTATAAAAATGGGTTGGATAAAATTGGTTGTCCTCTTAGACGCGTAAGAACACACTGTTTTTTTGTTTAAAGCAATTATATGGTCAATCTAATTCTAGGTGCTCTCTTCCTTTCTTCTCAAACTTGCTGCTTAAACGCGCAATAACACACTACCTTTTTTCTGCTTAAAGCAATTATTTGTCAATCCAATTCGAGGTGCTCGCTTCCTTTCTCCTCAAATTTGCTGCTTAAACGCGCAATAACACACAGCTTTTTCCGCTTAACACAAATAGGGTAGTCAATCCGATGGATTGACTACCCTATTTGCCTTAATGCTCGAAAGCTGAACGTGTGTTATTGCGCTCTCTACTTATTTTTCAAATCTTCAATAGAATTAATATTCTTCATATACTTAGGTACTGCTAAACCGACTTTAGCACCTTCTAAACTAGGTCCTAAATCTTCAAAGCGTCCTTTGTAGTCTTTATAGTAAAGACCTGCTGTCTTAGGCAACCATGCACTAACTTGTGCATCGGCTGCTTTAGTGGCAATGGCGGCCCAGGTTGGTTGTTGTTCCATTGCTTGAATGGTTACTTTATAACCTTGATCACGTAATACTTGCGCGATCACGTTAGTAGAAGCAATTTCAGAATCCCAAGCAACATAAGTCATCTTAAGTGACTTACCGTGAACTTTCTTAACTCCCTTAGTCCACTCACCAACTAAATCAGGATTATCTTTGATCCATTCTTTAGCAGCTTTATTAGGGTCCATACCATTATTTACCTTCAGCATTACTTCTGACATTTGGGCTGGTTTCCAGTGGAAACGATCCAAAATAGTATATGCTTCAGGATCATCACTCTTTAGACCCTTACGAACGATCGTATGAATACTTTCGGCTTTACCGAAAACATTTTTAGGATCTTTTAAGAATTTAATAGGATACTTAGTAAACATCCAATGTGGTTGCCAACCGGTAATCACAATCGGACGCTTGTCTTTAATAGCTTTGTCCAAAGTACTTGTCATAGCAGCAGTTGAACTAGTTTGTAATTGCCAGTTCTTGTCTTCTAGGCCATATGCTTTCAGAGCTTTTTGAGCTGAAGACATAATACCTGCACCGGCATCTATCCCAGTAACTGTGTAATTTATTTGTGAACCTAACTTTTCCTTACTATTGTAAGGTTTTGTCTGTGAACTACATGCTGTGATCACTGGAATAATCAGTAATGTTACAAAGAAAAGACTTAAAAGCTTTAATTTTTTCTTCAAACAATCCCTCCTATCCTTTATGATCTCTTGTTAATGATTGTGTCAATCTATCTAAAATAATTGCCAAGATAACAATTGCAAGACCAGCAGCAAAACCGCCACCAGCATCATTTCTACCAACAGCAAAGTAAACTTTAGTACCAAGACCCATAGCACCGATCATTGATGCGATAACAACCATTGATAGAGATAACATCATACTTTGGTTAACCCCAGCCATTAAACTAGTCTTAGCAATTGGCAATTCGACCTTAAATAGTTTTTGCCATTCTGTTGATCCATAAGAATCAGCAGCTTCAATCAACTCAGCAGGAACTTCACGAATACCCATATTAGTCATTCTAACTGTTGGAGGCATCGCGAAAATAACTGAGGCTACGATACCAGGAACCATTCCGATACCAAACAATGCAACGGCTGGTATCAAGTAAACAAAGGCTGGCATTGTCTGCATGAAGTCAAGGATAGGCTTCAAGATAACTTCAGCAATATGACTTTTAGCCATCAATATCCCTAAAGGAATACCTATAACTAAAGCAATCAAACTTGAAGTTAAAACCAATGTTAAAGTTTGTGTCATATCACGCCAGAAATCTAAGTTCCAAATCAAAAGCAAACCTAGAAATTCAAAAATCAATAAGCTCCAACGTTGATCTTTTCTATTAACATAAAATGTCAAACCTAAGATCAAAATAATAAAGAGCCAAATTGGAATAATATCGAATACCCATTGAAAGGCATTATTTATTCCGCCGATAAAATTAGTTATCGCATTAAAGAATCCTGTAAATTGTACTAACCAATCAACAAAACTGTCGATCCAACTAGCCAATGGTAATTGTGGAATACTATTCAAATTCACTCACCTCATTTCCTGCTAGTGCGCCAAGAACGGCACCACGAACGATAATTCCCTTAAGTTGTCCTTTGTCGTTTGTAACCGCAAAAGGAATACCTGTTTGTGAAATATCATCCATTAATTCAGAAATTGGTGTTTCCTCATTAGTAGTAGGAACATCTTCTTTAACTACTGAACGAAGATCACTGCTATCATGTCTAACTAAACCAATAACGTCATTAGCATCGACGATACCAATTAGTTTACGTTTATTATCAACAACATAAGCTGTTGAAACTTCATTATTCTTCATACGTTTCAAAGTAAGTCTTGGACCAGCTTTATCAACATTTATCGTCACTGGACGAATCATTACATTTCCGGCTGTTAGAACCTTACTACGATCAACGTTTTCAATAAATTCTTCAACATAGTCATTAGCAGGATGTGTCAAAATATCTTCTGGAGTCCCTGTTTGAATGACTTCACCATCACGCATGATCATAATGTGATCACCAAGCTTCAAAGCTTCATTTAAATCATGACTGATAAAGATGATCGTCTTTTTCAAACTTTCTTGAATATCCAAAAGTTGATCCTGCATATCTGTTCTGTTCAACGGATCAAGAGCTGAGAAGGCCTCATCCATTAAAAGTATTTGTGGGTCATTAGCTAATGCACGAGCTAGACCAACACGTTGTTGCATACCACCAGATAATTGATCTGGATACTCATCGTCATAACCCGTAATACCTACTTGTTCCAAAGCTGTCTTAGCTCTTTTACGACGTTCTTCTTTTTCAACGCCTTGTATTTCAAGACCATATTCAGCATTTTCAATTATTGTTCTATTAGGTAATAATCCAAAATTTTGGAAAACCATACTCATTTTCTTACGGCGAACATCACGAAGTTTCTTCTTGTCCATCTTCATTAAGTTTTCGCCATCAATTAAAACTTCACCATCAGTTGGTTCGATCAATCGATTGATCATACGAACCAAGGTTGATTTACCACTACCTGAAAGACCCATAATAACGAAAATCTCACCGTCTTCAATCTCAAAGTTAGCTTGATCGACACCGACAGTAGCCCCTGTTTCTTTCAGAATCTCCGGTTTAGATTTGCCTTGCTTAATAAGTTCTTTTGCACGGCCGACATGTTTACCAAAAATTTTAGTTAAATTTTTAACTTCAACTTTTATACTCATTAAATCCTTCTTCCCTATTCTGGAATATACTTCACTATGCATAAAATTAGCTCTCAATTTTGAGAGCTATTTAGTCATAAAGTTGTTCATTTAAAGCTTAAAATACGCTTTATAAATTGTTATTCTATGGAACAAAAACGCTATTATCTATAAGCAATAAATAATAGCAGCACATATTTATACTAACAAATAGATAACATGTTTGCAAATAATAGCACTTATATTTTACAAAAAAAGCGATTTCCATCATATGATGAAAACCGCTTTACTTGTTATTGTAGTGCCCTTTCCAGAGCTTTAGAAAATTCTTCAGCATTTCCGACGTAGTAATAATCAGAATACTTAAATATTGGAGCATCCTTGTCAGTGTTAGCAGAGACAATTGTTTTAGCATTAGAAATTCCTGCTGTATACTGCACTGCACCAGAGATACCTAAGTTAATAAGGATATCTGGAGATACGCTCTGTCCACTTTGTCCAATTTGATCGTTAATATCGAATTCATCGAGGTCAGTCAATGGACGAGTAACTCCGATAACCGCATGCAATTTATCGGCTAATCTTTTTGCGTTAGTTAAATTTTCTTCTGTTTTATCACCACGACCAATAGCAACTATACGACTTGCTTCAGTTATGCTTTCTGCACTTTCTTGAGGTAGAGGTTTACTTAAAATAGTCAATTGATTATCTTTAACAACTTTAAGGTTAGTAATATTAATAACTTTAGTTGAAGGATTGTTAAACTTTTTAGCTTCAAAAACATTTGAACGTACTGTAGCCATTTGAGGACGATGGTTAGGAACAACGATCTCACACATGATATTGTCACCATATGAAGGCTTTGTTTGTACCAAAGTATCGTCATCTTCAAAATGAAGATCTAAACAATCAGCTGTCAATCCTGTTCTCAATCTAGCTTGTAATCTAGGTGCCAATGAACGTCCGACCACTGTAGCGGCGAAAACAAAACTATTAGGGCGACCAGTTTTATCTATTAAAGTATCCAAAGCATTGGTCATTTCCAAATCGTTTCCTTGAGCAAGTTGATCATTTTTAATAGTAATAATTTTGTCAGGTCCATACTCTTTAATATCATCTTCTAATGATTCATTAGAACCTTCAATGAGGACAACTGTTACTGGTAAATTACTTATTTGATTCATTTTAGTAATTAATTGATAGGTGATTGGATTCACTTTATTCAAATCTACTTCAGCAAAAATCCAATTTTCTTTTAACAATTCCATTATTTGTCCTCCACTAAAATATTCTTATCTTTTAAGATTCTAACTAATTCGTCTGCTGCATCTTGAGGGTTATCAGCTAATTTATGATTATCCTTAGCAACTGCTTCTGGTGAAGAGATACTTCTAACAACAGAAGGAGATCCAGCTTGTCCAACACGATCATCATCAAGATTTAAATCACTAGCATGCCAAGTAATAACTGACTTTTCAAAACTCTTAGCAATCTCTACTACATTGACATATTTAGGTTCATTAGCTTGATCCGTCACTGTAACTAATACTGGTAATTTAGCAATAACATCTTGTTCAACCGTTTCAAGGTAACGTTTGATTCTTAAAGTATCGCCGTCGACATCTAGTTTACTTGCATAAGTAACTTGCGACATATCCAAGAACTCAGAAACGATTGGTCCCATTTGTCCTGTATCCGCATCAACTGATTGTTGTCCCAATAAGACTAGATCAACATCACCGATTTTTTTAATAGCTTCACTTAAAACATATCCTGTAGCTAAAGTATCTGCTCCAGCAAAAGCACGATCAGATAAGAGAATTGCTGAATCGGCTCCTAGAGCCAAAGCTTCTTGTAACGAAACAACGAAATCATCAGGACCCATTGTCATAACAATTACTTCTGCCCCAGTTTTGGCTTTTATATCAAAGGCAGCCTCTAAAGCGTGACGATCATATTGATTGATAACACCGCTAATGCCGCGACGGTCAATATTTTTAGTCTTCTCATTGATTTTAACGTTTGTTGTTTCTGGTACTTGTTTAATTCCTACGACTATTTTCATAATATCCTCCTAAGCGCGACTTTCTGCTTCTTTTAGTGCAATTGCGGTTCTCATCTTTTCAACAGTTCCTTCAGCTATTTCCATAGCACGGGCATCTCTTATCAAATGTTCAATTGGATAATCCAAGCTGTATCCATATCCACCAAGGATCTGCAACGAATCATCTCCCGCTTTAACAGCACTTCTTGAACCATAAGCCTTAGCCATAGCAGCTTCTTCTTCGTAATCTTGACCATGATCCTTCATCCATGCTGCCTTTTGATAAAGTAATTTGGTTGTTTCTTTAGAAATAGCAATATCAGCAACTTTTCTTTGAATACCTTGCATCTGAATAATTGGAGTATCGATTGCCTTACGATGCGTTGCATAATCAGTTACTAAATCAAGCTCATGTTCCATTATTCCTGTTAAAACGGCTCCCATAAGAACACGGGCATCATCATGGGCACTATCACCAATTTCTTTTCCCATACCGACTTTACCTAGTAAGTGTGATTCATCTACTTCAATATTGTTCATAACGATCTCACCAACCGGAACACCAGTCAATCCTAGGAAGTTCTCTTGTTTGCCGTATTCAAATCCTTCCATCTCATTATCAACAACAAAAAATGATAGTTCTGTCGGAGCAGTTTTGACTAACACACAATAAATTTCTGCAAGTCCACCATTAGTGATCATAATTTTGTCACCATTGATAATCCATTTATCGCCACTTTTTTCAGCATGTGAATTTATTCCCATCGGATTAGATCCACCACTTGGTTCCGTCATTGAAAAGGCGATTACGCGATTTTTTGCTTGTGGTAAGTATTCATTTTTTAGTTCATCACTACCATATTTCACAATCTGGTCAACCGATTTGAAATGTCCTTCTAAAGTAACTGCCAAACTAGCATTACCTTTGGCGATTTCATTAATGACTTTTGCAGTCGTACGTCCGTCAAAGCCGGCACCACCGTATTCCTTAGGTAACATCAAACTAAGAAAATCGTTTTCCTTTACCTTTGACCATAGGTCATTGACGTAAGAACGTGTGTGATCTATATCCATATCATATGGAGCCACTTCATTTTTTACGAATGATTTAACCATTCTAAGTAAAATATCTTGGCTGATTGTTTTTTGATCCATAGTAATTCTCCTTTTTGTTAATTTTTTCACATATGTAAGTAAAAAAATATTAGTTGATTAAATGGTTTCTGAATTCCACTTTATGGGCTCATCATATAACATCTTTTATTAAATGTAAATAAGAATAATATATTATTCGATATTCTCAAAATATATCAAAAGGACAAATAAAAAACTCCCAGAATTTTCTGGAAGTTTTAGGATACATTGCTTGAGGGGAAACACGGTATCCAACTATTGCGGGCTTTACTTCCCTAACCTGCCAGGCTCGGGAAGTTTAAAACTTAGTATTGTCTGCCCATGTATCCGTCAAGAAGTAGTTATTCATTTGATAGTGTGTTTGACTTGGATCAGCATTTTTATCTTTATAGAAATTCTTTAAATGTTTATCCAACATTAACCAACCACGCCATCCCATATGGATAGTATCTTCAGCAATGTAATTTTTATTTTTAACATTAGTTAAATCAACAATGTTATTAAATCCTTGTGACTTCAATTGATAAGTGATCTTCTTATCGAAGTTAAGTAATGAACTCTCTGGCATACCAGTATATTTAACCCATTTAGGATTTACTGGCTGGATCACAAACATAACTTGAACATGATTTTGTTTGAACATGTATAGCAATGCTTGGAAATCGTTATATTCAGGAGAGTGCAGATAATCAACGTGTTTATGTGCATCTTTAAATTTATAGATACGTTTCATCAACTGTCTCTTATAATATGAGTCACCGATCTGTAGATCATTTTCATGAGAATGTTTCTTAGCCATCTTAGCTGCTAATTTATTTAACTTCTTATAATCATAATCATCAGGTAATTTGGAAGCTGCTTTATTTATCTTTTCTTGATGATCATTTAAGAATGCCGTTCCAAATAAATTATCTTGGCTTTGAAGACTAGTTCTCGTGAAATGTTTGATATAAAAACGTTGTGTTTTTGTAATCTTTTGTCCGTTAGCAATTCTTTGAAGAGCTTGGTTTTCAATTGGACCTTCTTTAACTCCCAATTCAATTGCACGACGAGCAACATATTCATTCATTTCTTTATTTCCGTGGTTAGAGTTTAAAATAAATCCACTCAACTGCATTGGCGATAGGAAATATTTAAAGGCATCTGATGGAACACCTTTTTTAGTAAACCACTGTGGTGAAATGATAAAGACCGCTTTTTTATCTTTTAAGTTAGTCATTCCATTAACGTTAAATGCTTGTGTTAATGAAGCTGTTCCGGGGTTACCCAACAAGAACGGTTTGTTTTTCCAATGATATTTTTGTGCCATGGAAGATGGATGGAATGGATCCATTCTGGAAAGTTCAGAAGATCCAATAATAGGAATGTAGTTCTCTTTTTCGGCCGCATTCTTTACATCCTCTCCCTTTAGAACACGTATATCTAGAGAGGTAGACGCCTGATCAATTTTTTCTGGTGTAATTGTCTTAAACTTGGTTGGTGTCCACAAAAGCAATAACAAGGCGACAGCTGCAACTATTACAGGTCCAAAAGTCATCCACAACTTTTTTTTCATAGGTTATTCCAATTCTGCTACACGATCAGAAATTTTGTTTACTGTTGACCATTGTGAGCGATCAAACTCTGAAACTGGAACTTGAATGCCAAATTCATCCTGTAATGTTACGAGTACTTCAACTGTTGCCATTGAATCTAAGATACCATCAGCGAATAAATCTTCATCTGGATCACTGCCGACATTGTCCAAACCTGTTACGTCTTGTAAGATGCTAATAATTTTTTCTTCTTTTGTGTTCATAATTGTTCTCCTTTTATTGGAACCATAATGTATTTAAAAATCCTGAGAAAATCAGGAAACTGAAACAAACTACGTTGAACGTTAAAACAATTGCGAATGCCTTAGTAAATTTGTTACTTGGAATCTGTTTACGATGCTTTTTCTTAAATCTAAGCCAAGCATCATTAGTAATCATAGCTGTTGCATGGAATAGTCCATAGACGATGTAAAACCAAGTTTCACCGTGCCAAACACCCATGATAATGAATAGTGCAAAGTAGCCGATGTTAGCCATTGTTACTCTGTTTTTGATCAATTTTTTCTTCATCATGAAGAACATCAAACGCATATAGATGAAATCTCTGAACCAAAATGACAAGGTGATGTGCCATCTATTCCAGAAGTCTTTGATATTAACTGATTGGAATGGACGCTTAAAGTTCATTGGTGTATTCACACCCATAAAGTTACTGATTGCAACGGCAAAGAGTGAATATCCAGCAAAATCAAAGAACAAGTACATACTGTAAACATACATGTAAGCTACTAAAGCCCAAGATATGCCTAACGGAGCTTGATCACGATACGATAGTGCCAAAATTGAGACTTTTGGCAAAAGCAACGTACCAAAGAAATATCCAATAATGAACTTGTAAACTAAACCTAACATCAATTTGTTAGTTCCGCTTTTTAGCATTTCCATATATTTCTCACGGCTAGGTATCTTTAGAACATCCTTTTGGAAACGTGGGAATCTGTCGATAGGTCCAGAAGAAATCGTTGGGAAGAATAGAATAAATCTTAGAAAATCTCCCACCTTAACTTCTTTAATAGCTCCATCACGAATTTCCATAATCATTTCAACTGACTTGAAGGTCAAATAACTGATACCTAAAAATCCAAATAGAGAAATGGTTGCATTCTTTAATAAAGGATCTAATTTTACAAAGGCCAATGGAATAATTGCTAGAATAACCGCCGAAGTAAATATCCAGAAGCTATTCTTATTGTTTTCATTTCTTCGATACTTCAAATACGAGAATACGATCAACATTTCAAATAAAATATAGAAAATCAATGAAATACCTTGTAAAGATTTGTCTCCAAAGAAGGTAATCACCAAAATAATCAAGGTTGCAATGGATTCATACCATTTGAAACGTTTGCCAAACCATAATCCAATCATAATGGGAAGAAGTAGTACAGCTAGATAAACAAAATATTCCGGACTACTGTATGGAGTAATGTTATGCATTGACTTTGCCCATTAGAGCCTTACGATCAATTTTCCCATTGCTGCTGATTGGTAAAGTTTCGACGAATTCCAATACATTTGGAATCATGTAATCCATTGTTGTTTTCTTTAGTTCATCTTTAATTTGAATGTTGAGTTGCTTTTGATCGAGTTCTTTGAATTGATTCTCTAATACTATGTGAGCAATAATTTTGCTTACTTGTTTTTTGTTGTTATAAAGCGGTACAGTACATGATTGTTTAACTTGAGAAAGATTGCCTAACAATGAATCTATTTCTTCAAGTTCAATTCTGTATCCGTGCATTTTAATTTGAAAGTCTGTACGGCCTTTATAAAATAGCATTCCGTCTTCAGATTCACTTACCATATCACCTGTATGGTAGTAGATTCTGTCGTTAACTTTTTCAAAGGCTCGTTTTGTTTGTTGTGGATTATTTAAATATCCTTTAGAAACATCTGGACCGCTGACCATTAATTCGCCAGTTTGATAACCATTTGGATCTTTTACTGAATTATCTAGAAAATGTTGCATATTATCTTTTAGATAACCTATTGGTAAACGATCATATTCAACTAGATCATCAGGTGTTATTTGCACTGAAGTAATGGCAACTGTATTTTCAGTTGGTCCATATGTATTGTAAAGTTTAGCTTTTGGAAATCTTTTTAGTAGCTTTTGTGCTGTAGCGTGTGTTAATTCTTCACCACAAAAGATGAATTTTCGAAGATTTTGTACATGTTCATGATCAAAGTTTCTAAACAAAAGACACATTTCAAAGAATGATGGTGTGGAGATCCAAGTATCAAAACTGGAATTTAAAATAGCATTCTCCAACTGACCAAAATTCTTAGCTGTTTCTTTGTCAACCACGTTTAAAGTTGACCCACTCACTAGACCTGGATAAATACTGAAAACAGATAGGTCAAATGAGAATGGTGCTTGAAGCATTACTTCATGATTATTATCATAATCAAACTCTGAAGAAGCCCAATCAACAAAGTCCAATAAATTATGAGTATTAATCTGAACACCTTTAGGAGTACCAGTAGTTCCAGAAGTAAAGATGATATAAAAGTTATCTTCATCTCCAATACTCAAAGCAGAATCGTAAATATTATTTTCAGAGTCTAAAGCCTCTTTTATTTCTGCTTTAGTAACGACTGGAGTGTCGATATTGAAATCCTCAACATTGCTCCAATTTAGAACTAATACTGGATGTGCAACTGAATTGATTTGAATGATTCTCGCTGGATCTGAGGCGTCATCAACAGGGATGTAGGGATGTCCAGCCTTAATAGCACCCAGGAACATAACTAACATTTCAAATTGTTGACCACCGTAGATTATGATGGGACTTTTCTTAGGAAGAAATTTTCCTTGTAAAAGATTAGCGATTCGATCTGATTCTTTAACTAATTCTTGATAGGTTCTTTTTTCTGAACCGTTTTGATAACAAATACCTTGCGGGTTTCTTACCGCTGATTCGGTAATTCTTTCAATTATCTCGTTCATGTGTTTCCCCTTCTTTCTCTAGAATTCGTTATAAATGAATTTTGCGCTACCGACCCCGCTGTATCCATAGATGTATAGCAACACTATGAAAATTACGAAATAAGCAACAGTTTTAATAACGAAGATCGTAGCTGGCTTTTTTAAAAAAATAAATAAACTATTTTTCATAATCTACACCTCTCGGGAGAATCCTTTCATAAAACTATCTAACCATTCAAAAACTAACAGTGTTCAATCAAGATGATTAATATATCTTTGCTTGATTTATAATCATTATAATAAAAAGACCTCTTGCATAAGAGGCCTTTTTTGTAAATAAAATTTTCGGTTTTTGACGCATTCTTAGTCTCTCTAGGGATTTTGCAGTTATTTGTTTAAACAAATAACTTTAATATTATTTTATTGAGGTAAATCGCTTTATTGCCCCACCCTTATTAGGTATAAAATCCCTGGTTCGATATTTTTAGAATGTTTCTGTAAATAATTCTTAAATTATCGTGTCGCTGACAAACATCTAAAGAAGCTGATGTTCCCCGCGTCTAGTGGCATCGACAAGAATAATTCTATCCATTTATTTCTCATTTTCAAGCTAATTGGCAAAACGGCAACCTTCGAAACACATGACATTTTCATTCTTTTTTCATATTTTTAGCAATAAAATTGTCGCTAAATGTTATTTAGATAGCTATCTCTAATAAAAACTTCATTTATTTAGTTTGGCTAATTGGCCAACTAAAGTACACAAAAAAAGAGGACACGGTTTCCGTCCGTGTCCTCATATGTAGGGTTCTACACTTTCTGGTATTGATGAATAAAATCAATACCAGTTTTTTTGTATCTTT
>NZ_AZDG01000050.1 GCF_001434665.1 Companilactobacillus tucceti DSM 20183
CATACTTCTGGTAATGCCTTTTTCTCTACATAGATCACAGAAATTGATTGATGTATATGTTGAACCTTGATCGCTGTGAAGTATTACATTCTCTGGTAATTCATCTAATTGTTTGAGAGTATTCATAACTAAGGTTTCATCTGGATGATCTGATATTTCATATGCAATTATTTCGTTGTTAAAGCTGTCTAATATTGATGACAAA
>NZ_AZDG01000051.1 GCF_001434665.1 Companilactobacillus tucceti DSM 20183
CATACTTCTGGTAATGCCTTTTTCTCTACATAGATCACAGAAATTGATTGATGTATACGTTGAACCTTGATCACTATGGAGTATTACATTCTCTGGTAATTCGCCTAATTGCTTAAGAGTGTTCATAACTAAGGTTTCATCTGGATGGTCTGATATTTCATATGCAATTATTTCGTTGTTAAAGCTGTCTAATATTGATGACAAA
>NZ_AZDG01000006.1 GCF_001434665.1 Companilactobacillus tucceti DSM 20183
GGGAAATCTTACGATTTCCACGTTCTGATCTTTTTTCTTAGGACTTTTGTCACAGCCCCTTTGTCTAAACGTGTAACAAAAAGTTGCAACCTACACATAGCTACGAACCACAAATGATTGATGCTATCAATCATCAGTAGTTCTAGGCTATGTTACGGTGGCAGACCACCTTTTGTCACACTCTTGGTGAAACTTATTCGTTTGTTTCGATCAAACCATATTTACCATCATTACGTTTATAAACGATACTTGCTCCATTTGTTTCTGCATCTTCAAAGATGAAGAATTCATGTCCAAGCATTTCCATTTGTAAAACAGCTTCTTCGGCATCCATTGGTTTCAATGATAGACGCTTTGTTCTTACGATTTCTGATTCGTCTTCTTTAGTGTCCTCAGGTGAAACTGCATCTAATGGAATGTCTTTGATGCTGCCCTTTTCACGTCCCTTACGGTTTACACGTGTCTTAAATTTCTTAACTTGTCTTTCAAGTTTATCAATTACTAAATCAATACCGGCATACATATCGTCATTGATTTCCTCGGCTCTCAATGTCATGTATGGTAGTGGAATAGTTACCTCAACTTTTGTTCCCTTTGAAGGGTAAGTCTTCAAGTTAACATGAGCAATAGGAGAACTCCCATCACTGAAATATTTTTCCATCTTGGATAATCTTTTTTCAACATATTCACGCATTGCTGAAGTTACTTCAATATTTTCGCCACGTACATTAATTGTTAACATAAAAATCTCTCCTTCCGATGAGTAGGAAATATTAGAGCCTTAATCAACTCTTCTATTCAATTATATAATTCTATCGGCAATGTGACAACGTTTTCACTATCTAGATAATGAAAAAGTATAAATATTTGTTAAACCGATTGCATTTAGAGCCATCTTTGCATGTAAAATTGTTCTTCCAGTGGTATATATATCATCTAACAGCAAAACCTTAGTTTCACTAGAATAAAGTTGATCGTTAATACACCTAAAAGTTTGCGGAGTATTCAATCTTTCGCTTCGATTTTTCTGAGCTTGAGGTTTGTCGGCATCCACTTTTATCAATAAAGGTGTTAATTCAAAAACTCGATGATACATTTCCCAAACTGGATCAAATCCACGCAATTCTTGATGACTTTTACTAGCTGGAATATATGTAATTAAATCAAATTTATTTGATTGAGACCAAGTCAGCAAGTCTTTCAAAAAAAGATCTGCTAATAAAATATCTCCATACCTTTTATACTTCTTAAAATAATTGTGTATGAACTGATTATACCCAAACAAAGACTGATGACAATTAATTATGTTATATTTATCCTCCCAAAAACGACAATCATCGCAAATTGTCTTAATTTCAGGCTTAAAACAGCGGGAACATCCATTAGTGGAGGATAATGGTTTTAATTGGTTTCGACAAAGTTGACATAAATTATCCTCAAATATCGGATTAAAACTAAATATTTCTTTAATAGTTAAGTTATATGAAAAATCATTATTGCAATAAAGACACTTAGACATTTTTTGCACACCAATTTAAGTATTTAATTTCATTGCAAGCCTCTTTGATCTGCTTATTATAATTTTGATAGTAAAAGTGAACTTCGTCATCAAAAGAATCTGCAGATCTCCCAGCACGCCCCGCTATTTGAATCAGAGCAGTTTTGGAAAATTCACTAGCATCAGCATCGATCACGATGACCGCAACATTTTTAAAAGTAACTCCTCGTTCTAAAATAGTAGTCGTCAAAATGGCATGTTTTTTAAAATCTCTAAATTGTTGAACTTTTGAGAGTCTATCATCATCTTTTGAACTAACACTGATCATTTCTAATTGAGGGAATTTTAATTTTAAATATTTTTCAAAATAAAGCATTTGGGGAATATTGGAAAAGAACATCATGAATCTTTGATTTCTTTTTATTAATTTTTTAACCGTAAATTGAATCATCGGATTGATTTTCAAAAAGGTCGTGGACTTATAAAGTAAATGACACCTAGGTTCAGGCAAGGGATGACCATGGAATCTTTGATATAATTTAGACATACCAAGTTGCTTATTTCTTACCTTATCTAACAATACCTTAGGCGGTGTTGCGGAAAGATAATAAATACTATTAATAACCTTAACGGATTTGATAATGGCATTTTGTAACATAGAACTTCCCGCTAATGGATAAGAATCCACTTCATCAACGATCAATACATCAAAGGCCTTTTCAAAGCGTATCAATTGATGTATCGTGGCAATCATAATTTGTGTGATTTGATATGATTCTTCACTTTTACCATGGTACAGACCTATCGTGGTTTGGGGAAATGCAGCCTTTATCCTTGGGAATAATTCGATACAAACATCAACTCTTGGCGAGCAGAGTGCAATTCTTTTACCAGATTTAATAATCTCTGATATCAATGGAAATGTCATCTCAGTTTTCCCAGCACCAGTTACAGCCCAAATCAGGTGATCGTCATTCTGATAAAATGCATTAATAAGCTCCTGGGAAGCTTTTTCCTGTAATTGAGTTAATATACCATCCCACATCATTGGGCTTTCCTGAAATTCAAAATAAGCCTCTGAAGGACTAATTAATAGCTGATCTTCTCTTGTTATCTTCCCCATCCCTAAACAACTTCTACAATAATTGATTTTGGAATCGATCTTAGATAAACATCTGCGACAATACTCATGTTTATCTTTTTTATAAAAAGCTGGGACCACTTCTCCTCCCAAATCTAATAATTGCTTTACAGTTATCTCATCTACACTCTTTAAATCTAAGATTCGTCCACCTAAAAATTCATTTAAATTATTCATAACTAAAATTACGAAAAGGAAATGATCATTTGCAAAATTATCGAACAATAGCAACGAATGGAAGTTTTGAAAAAGATATTAAAAAATCTCGTTTTATAGCTAATATTGCCCAAACGAATTCAGAAGATGAAGCAAAGGAATTTATTGAAACAATTCGTGAACAAGAAAAAGACGCCACACATAATTGCACTGCCTACATCGTTTTAGAAAATGTCAAAATAGAAAGAATGTCAGATGATGGTGAACCAAGTGGTACCGCAGGATCCCCCATTTTAAATGTTATTCAACAAAATAATTTAGAAAATGTAGCAGTCGTTGTCACTAGATATTTTGGTGGGATCAAACTCGGTGCTGGTGGTTTGATTAGGGCGTACTCTTCAACAACAGCTGATGCAATTAAAGAAATCGGGCTGGTAGAGAATAGGATTCAACAAGGATATTCTTTATCGATTCCTTATAACCTATATGACAAATTTGAAAATTATGCTAAAAATCAAAAAATCACGTTGGAAGATAAAAGTTTCTCTACCGACGTGAAATGTAATATCTTTTTGGATTTAAGTGAGCAAGAAGAGTTGATTCAAGACATAAGAGATCAATTTCAAAATCAAATCTCATTTGAGAAAACAACTAAAGAATTTAAGCAAGTACCAATAAAGGACTAAGCCTAGGCTTAGTCCTTTTTTTCCATTCTTTTTACAAATTTTTGAATTGCATGAAGGAGAGGTTGTCGATTATCACCAATCAATCCAATAGATTCAACAAATAACTCTAATCCTATCAAAACACCTATTGTTAACAAGACACTCCCCCACAATGTAGAAAGTGGGTAAAGTAGTGAGATAAAAGCGAAAACCAAAGCCAAACCATAAATAACTAATACTGTTTGACGATGTGACAAGCCTAATTGCATAAGTCGATGATGTAAATGATGTTTATCAGCTTGCGTTATTGGTTTTTTATTCAAGAATCTTCTTAACATGGCATAAACTGTGTCTGTAATTGGAACTCCAAGAATAACTACCGGAATCAACATTGTAATAAATGTGACATTCTTAAGACCCTTTAAAGAAAATACTGCAATCATAAATCCTATAAACAAGGCCCCGGTATCTCCTAGGAAGATACTTGCCGGATGGAAATTATGTGGCAGAAATCCTAGTAGGGATGCAACCATTGCAAAAACCCAAATCGAAACATAAACATTTGTCATATTTAAGAAGAAATATCCGACAATTCCCATGGTGAATAAGGCAATTATAGAAACCCCAGTCGCTAGTCCATCTAACCCATCAATTAGATTAACAGCATTAGTAATCGCCAAAATCCAAATTATAGTTATTGGGAAACTCCACCAACCTAACTTAAATGCTCCAAAGATCGGTAACACGACTTCATTCATCTTGATGCCGGCTAAAAAGTAAATAACCAAGGAAGCAGCAAAGATTCCACCCATTTTAGCTTTAGGTGACAACTCACGTATATCATCAATTATACCTGTCAAAATAATAATACATTCAGCTAAAAAAACGCTAAATAACTCATGACTTGGAAATTGATTTCGCAATAAAACAAATGTAGAGAACGTAAAAGCTATAAAGATTGCTAATCCGCCCATAGTTGGCATTGGTTTTTTATTTACTCGACGAGCATTAGGGTTATCAACCGCCCCTAAAATATAAGCAAGTTTAACTACAAAGGGTGTTATTGCAGCAGACAATATCATCGTTAAAAATAATTTTACTATTACACTAAACATACTTGGTATACCCTGAAACTCACTTTCTAATTAATATTACAATTATACAATATCTATTCTCGGTATTTAAATACCCAACTGCCATTGTAACAAAAAAAGGACTGCAACAACTGTTACAGACCCCCTATTTATTTCGCTAATTCAACTTTTCTGACTTCTCGAACAACCGTGACCTTAATATGACCAGGATATTCAAGGTTATCTTCAATTTCATTTTTGACATCTCGAGATAAAATTGCTGCTTGATCATCTGAAATTTCCTCTGGTTTAACCATAATTCTAATTTCATGACCAGCTTGAATTGCATAACTGTGATCAACACCTTCATGCTTATTGGCAATGTTCTCAAGTTTTTCAAGACGGTGAATATAGTTCTCCATTGACTCTGATCTTGCCCCTGGACGTGCAGCAGAAATTGCATCTGCGGCAGCCACGATAGTTGCGATTAGAGAAGTTGGTTCTACATCACCATGATGTGAAGCAATTGTATTAATAACTACTTCTGGTTCTTTATACTTAGTTGCGATATCTACACCAATTTCAACGTGTGATCCGTCAACTTCACGATCTATAGCTTTACCTATATCGTGTAATAAACCTGCTCGTTTTGCTAACATAACATCTTCACCCAACTCGGCAGCCATTACGGCGGATAATTTTGCTACCTCAATTGAATGACTCAAAACATTTTGACCATAACTCGTTCTGTACTTCATACGTCCAATTATTTTAATTAAATCAGGGTTAATTGAATTGATACCTAAACTATAAATAGTTTGTTCCCCAACCTCACGAATATGGTCATCCATCTCACGACGGGCTTTGTCTACCATTTCTTCGATTCTAGCTGGATGTATACGTCCATCTTCAATTAACTTTTCAAGTGCCATACGTGCGATTTCACGTCTTATTGGATCAAATCCACTCAAAGCCACAGCTTCAGGAGTATCATCAATAATTAAGTCTACCCCAGTAAGAGCTTCAATCGTTCTGATATTTCTACCTTCACGACCAATTATTCTACCTTTCATATCCTCATTAGGTAGAGTAACCGTTGTTACTGTAGAGTCTGAAACAGTATCTGCAGCACTTCTTTGAATAGCAGCAACAATCAAGGCTTTTGCATCTTTATCAGCATATTGTCTTGCTTGTTCGTCGCTTTCTTTGATCTTTGTAGCACGTTCATGTGTCAATTCCTGATTCAAATTATCTAAAATAATCTTTCGAGCTTGTTCACGAGTTAAATTACTTACTCTTGTTAACTCCGCCTTTTGTTCATCAAGAGTGTCGGTCAATTGTTTATTCTTTTCATCAAGTTTATGTTGTCGAGCTGAAATATCGTTTTCATTTTTTTCAATATTCTCTTCTCTTTTTTCAAGAGATTGATCTTTACGATCTAAAATATCTTGTCTTTCAAGAACTCGATTTTCTTGTTTTTGAATGTCTTGTCGACGTTCTTTCAACTCATTTTCTTGTTCTTCTCGATACTTATGAATATCGTCTTTTGCTTCAAGTAAAGTCTCTTTCTTTAAAGATTTAGCGGCTTTATGAGCATCTGAAACAATATCGTCAGCAGTTTGTCTAGCTTGTGAAAGTTTTTTTTCATAGGAGTCTTTGCAAAAAGCATAGCCAAAGAATACCCCCACAATTAATGTTATTAATGCGAAAGAGAAGGTTATGATAGCACCATGCATGCCATCACCTCCAATTTTATAATACCTAATTGTTTGTAAATAACGACCTGTTACATTATTTTTACATACAACACTATATTATAGAATAAATAATCCCTGTCAATCAATTAAAAAGAAAAAAGAGACCTATTTGGTCTCTTCTCCAGAATTCTTAGATGATTTTTTACTATCAACATCTAATTTTAAATCAGTTGAAGCTTCTTTTTTATCATCTGTTTTTTTATCAGACTTATCATCTTTTTTATCTGATTCTTCTTCAGGTTTACCATCCATATTGTAAGCATCACGTACTTTTTTACGAATTTCAGCCATCTTTTCAGGATTATCAGCTAAGAATTTCTTAGCGTTCTCACGTCCTTGACCAATTCTGTCTTCTTTATATGAATACCATGAACCACTCTTATTGATAATGTCTTTTTCGACAGCCATATCAACAAGCTCACCTGTTTGAGAAATACCATGTCCATACATAATATCAACAAGTGCCACTTTAAATGGAGGGGCTACCTTGTTCTTTACGACCTTTATTTTAGTACGGTTACCAATTACATCTGAACCATCTTTAATTTGCTCAGAACGTCTTACCTCAAGTCTGACGGTGGAATAGAACTTCAATGCACGTCCACCAGGTGTTGTCTCAGGATTACCAAACATAACTCCGACCTTTTCACGGATCTGATTAATAAATAAGGCAATTGTTTTAGTTTTGTTAATTGTTCCTGACAACTTACGTAAAGCTTGAGACATTAAACGAGCTTGCAAACCAACATGAGAGTCACCCATGTCACCATCAATTTCAGCTCTAGGTACTAAAGCCGCAACAGAATCGACAACAACGATATCAACAGCTCCACTGGAAACTAGCGCATCGGCAATTTCCAATCCTTGTTCACCAGTATCAGGCTGTGATAGTAGCAAATCATCAATATTAACACCTAATGCTGTTGCATATGTTGGATCCATAGCATTTTCAGCATCAATATAAGCAGCTGTTCCACCTTGTTTTTGTACTTCGGCAACAGCATGTAACGCTACAGTAGTTTTACCAGAACTTTCAGGGCCATAGATTTCTACGATTCTACCACGTGGGAATCCACCAACTCCTAAAGCATTATCCAGTGCCAAAGAGCCCGAGGAAACTGCTTGGATCTGCATATCCAAGTCATCACCCATACGCATGATAGCACCCTTACCAAAATCCTTTTCGATTTTTTTTAGGGCTTTATCAAGCGCCTTTTGTCTTTCATCATTAGCCAAATTGTCTTCCTCCTAATGCATTCATCACTAGATATATTATTAGTAATTCCAAAAAAAAGCAAGAAAAAAGCGAACAAATGTTTGTCAACTTAAATAATCTCTTCAACGAGGACAAAGGCAGCAACCACTGACTTTAAACGAATAGAATTTCTATCACCACTAAAATGAAATTCTTTAACTCTTACATTATTACTTAAACTGTTAGAAACTCCAATGAATACTGTTCCAACAGGACTGCCCTCCAGAGCATCAGGACCGGCAACACCTGTAAGTCCAACTCCAATATCTGCATGGAGAACTCTGGCTGCTTGTTGAGCCATAGCTTTTGCAACTGGTGCGCTGACAACAGTATTCTCTTCAATCAATTTAGGATCGATTCCCAAAAGTTTTGATTTAACGTCATCAGAATAAGTTACAAATCCTCCACTAAATACTTGTGAGGCACCTGGAACTTGAGAAACTGTTGATTGAAACATCCCCGAAGTCAAACTCTCAGCCGCCGTGATAGATAAATTTTTCCTTTTGAGAGCCGTAACGACGTTATGAGGTAAATAATAAAACTCTTCAGGTATATAATCTTTAAATTTTATTTGATCAATTTCATTTAATATCTTTTCAGTATTATCCATTGTCCTCATCTCTAAATTACGTTTTATTTTTTAAAGACATCTCTACTTTGAATAAAGTAATCTGCTCCTGAATATACAGTAAAGAATAAGCAAATATATAGGAATATTAATCCCATAGGGAATCCAAACGTTTCAAAGAATACGTTATGTAATAACAAAAGAATAATTGCAATCATTTGTGTTGTTGTTTTGATCTTACCTGGCATTTGAGCGGCCATAACTTTGCCACCCTCTTCAAGAACGATCATTCTTAATCCAGTAACAGCAAGTTCACGACAGACAATAATAGCAATTACCCAAGCAGGAGCCATTTTCATTTCAACTAAGAAAATAAATGCTGTCATAACAAGCATTTTATCAGCTAATGTATCTGCAAACTTTCCAAAGTTGCTGACAAGATGATATTTACGAGCAATCTTTCCGTCAGCTAAGTCAGTCAATGATGCCAAAATAAATACTAAAGTAGCAATAAAATGATTCATTGGGATCAATGTTCCAAACAAGAAAATATCTCCCCAATTAGCAAAATTGAACGCCAATAAAATAATAAAAATCGGTATCAAGATGATACGTAACATTGTAAGTTTATTCGGTACATTCCAAACCATGATAAATCCCTCCGACAAATTATAGTGTGAAAAAATTAACTAATGTATAACACCAGAAAAATCCCGCCATTTAACAAATAACGAGATTTTTTTAGTTAGATCAAAGTATTACTTTTCGATATTAAAGGTTAATGTTTTAACGATTGATTCATCACTGCCAACTTTACCTAAGTTAACATCCTTACCACCAATTGATATTTCTGTGTGGTTAACATTACCAGTTTGAACGGTAAATGTTGTTGTATCTGCTGAAACCTTAGTTGACTTCTTTTCACCAGAGCTAAGAGCTTGTTGCCATGTTGTACTTGAACCCTCTGAAAATTGAATCCAAGCTTGACCGCTCTTACCAGTAACAACTACATTTACACCATCTGAAGGTACGTTTTTAATTGTGTAAGTACCATCAGTGCTAGATTCCTTAACACTTAATTCTGTTGACTTTTTAGCAGCTGTTTTCTTTGAACTAGTTTTCTTCTTAGCCGCTTTCTTTTTATCTGATTTTTTAGAAGAAGTCTTCTTAGATGTTTGTTCAGTATTATCTTGAGGAATATTTACTTTAGACTCATTTTGACTCTTACTGATCATTCCATAAGCGATAACACCGATGATAACTAAAATAACTATTCCTACAATAATTTGAGGAATGTAGTTACCGAGTTTTGAGAAAAATGGTGTTGAATCTTCTTTGATTGCACGTGTACTGTTCTTTTCAGAAGTTTGAACTGGTTCTTTTGGTTGAGAATCAGGAATTTCTGATTTGTATTCTTCAAGTAAATCATCACTAGAAATACCAACCGCATCTGAATATTGCTTAATAAAAGCACGCACATAAAAATCGCCGGGCAAATGATCAAATTGTCCTTCTTCAATTGCAATTAAATATCTCTTTTGGATTTTTGTGACTTGTTGTAAGTCATCAATTGTATATCCTTTTTTAATTCTTGCGTTTCTTAATTTTTGGCCAATTTCGTCCATTTTTTACCACCGATTAACTAATTTTATTATCTATAATATATCTTATTAATGAAGCACTAGCAACGTTATAGCAGCCAGCCCCCAGCAAAATAAATCGTCTGTCCTGTTAAATAATTCGATTTCATATTAACCAAATAACCAACCAAATCAGCAATTTCATCTGGCTTGGCTAATCTATTTGCCGGAATTTCTTCACGAATATTTTCCAAGTCTTCACTCGAAAATTCTTGGTTCATCTTAGTGTCTACAGCTCCAGGGGCAACAACATTAACAGAAATGCCTAATGAAGCTACTTCCTTAGCATAGGCGTCAGCAAATGATGACATAGCACCTTTTACTGTACTGTAAACTACCTCCATTGCTGAGCCGATTTTACCATAGATCGAACCAATAAAGACTACTCGTCCTGACTTAGACTCTGCTAATTTATCTTGGAGTTCTTTCAGAATCAAAATTGGCAATTTGATATGTATCTTCCATAGACTGTCAATTTCTTCTTCTTCAATATCAACCAACAACTTGTAGTAAGTATTACCTTGTGCAAATACAACTGCATCAAGAGTAAATAACTGTTTTGTCAAAACAGAAACACTATCGTTGACCATATCAAATTTGACAGGTATAAATTCTTGTTTTGGATATTCTTCTTGTAACTCGGTAATCAATTTACTTACTCGTTTTTGATTACTGTTGTAATGCAGATAGAGTGACCACCCTTTCTGCGCTAATTGTTTAGCGATACTTGTTCCGATATCGCCTGAACTTCCTAAGATCAATGCATGCATAATTATGTCCTATCAGGTAAAAGATTGTAGTAGGTGTAATTATCTTCTTTCAATGAATCTTCAGCAATTCTTAGAACATCCTCTTGAGTAATTGAATCGATCAAATGAATCAACTCTAAATAATTAACGTTATAGAAATAAAGCTCAGCCATTTGATTAGCAATCGCATCAGGTGAATTTTGAGCAAACAAATATGCACCTATTGCATCACGTTTAATTCTTTCAAATTTTTTATCATCGAGAACTTTATCAAATTGTTCATATGAAAGATGTTTTTGTAAATATTGTTGAAACTTTTCAGGATAATTAGTCGACCCACTAATTATGATAAAGCAATAGTCATTTTCTGCAACCACATTATAAGAAAAACTATCATCTATTATTTCTTGATTTGTTAATTCTTGATAATTAATCGATGATTCTCCAACTAGAGTTTCCATGATCATATTTAGTTCAAATTGTAGTTTAACTAAATCTGCTCCTCGTAAGTCTGTGTCAATTCTTATTCCAAATGAAGATCTTCCTTGACTGATCTCCATTTTTTCAGATCCACCTTTACCTATAGGAGACATAGTCTTAGCTTCGATAGCAGGAACAGCTCCAGAAGCAGAGAAGTCAGATTCAGATACAATCTGTTCGATTTTATCCGTATCCACATCCCCAACAATAACTAAATCCATATTACTTGGACGGTAATTGCCTTGATAAGTCTTTAAAAGGTTTTGATAATTGATTTTTTGAAGTGATTCACTGCTTCCAGCAATATCTTCAGCAATAGGATCACCTGGATACAATTGGTTTAAAATTCTTTGTTCCAAAACCCATTCTGGCATATCCAAATACATCTGTATCTCTTGATCAATGATTCCTCTTTCGGAAGCAACATTTTCTTCAGTAAAGTTTGGGTGCTGGATCAAATCTAGCAATACCTTTAGATTATCGTAAGGATTGATCAATGTTTGGAACAAATAGGCTGTTTTAGTGTAACTAGTATACGCATTGGAATTAGCTCCAAATTCAGCAAACTTCTCTGAAATATCGTAACCTGGTTTAGCAAATAATTTATGTTCAATAAAGTGAGCGATTCCAGCAGGCAGTTTTTGTTGATTGGGTAATAAGATATCAACCGATCCAAAGTTAGTCATTGCAACTCCGTACGTTTGATTATATCCAGGTAAATTAACGACTTCTATTTGATATCCATTTTTTAATTTCTTAGAAAATTTTTGTAATTTTTCTGCCATTCTAATCTCCAATCAACCTATATTGGGCAATATCGTGAATCCCTTGAGCAACCTTAATAATATGATCTTTATCTAGCTTATCTAATTCAGCTTGATAATGCTCATCATCAAGTAATGATTTAGGATAAATATTCTCCCAAATATTATGCATTATATAATATTGAATCGAATCAGAACTTATCTTACGACGAGTTGATAATACTTTTTTAGCATGCTCAATTTGTGCTTGTGTAAACTGTCCTTCTTTAACAAAGGAAATTTGCTTATTGATCAAATCCATTGCTTGATCCACTGTTTTAGCATCAAGACCCGCTTGAATTGTTAATAAATGACTTATTGGATGATACATACTAGAAACAGAGTATGCCAAACTATTTTTCTCTCTAACTTGTAAAAACAATTTCGACTGGTCGTCTCCACCCAAAATAAGATTCATCGCTTGAGGAGCTAGATGACTTACAGAAGGATCTGTCTTGTCGGTAACGTACGCTAAAGCCAAGCGACTTTGGTTAATATGTTTGTGCTCTTCTTGATTCAATGGATGATCAATTAAATTTTTGAATTGATCAAAAGTTATTTTTCTATCTTGACGAGCATTCTTTAAAAATGACGACATAGCGCTATTATCCATAGCATCTAAAAGTTCTTTATCGTCCACATCACCAACAACATTGATGATTATCATGTCTTCTTGGATAGTCTTTTTATAATGCTCAAAAAGGTCTTGATTGGTTAATTTATTTAAATGAACCATATCCCCAAAAATAGGAACTTGTTTATCCGGATTATCATGATGGATCAAGCTGGACAGCTTAAGCATACTAACGAGGTCTTAATTATCATCTACTGACGATAAATTAGACATTAGATTACGCTTTTCTGTATCAAATGATTCATCTGAAAATTCATGGTCATTTTTTAAATTGGGATCAAAAATTATTTTACTCAATAAATCAATGTTCTCTTTTAACAGATCATTACCATTAAGTAAAAATTTGGGATCAGCAAACTCAATACTAAAAGCTAAATCATTGAGGTTTAGTAAATTTCTCGTATATACATTTATTTCTGAACCATATAGCTCCATTTCACGATCATTTAAAGCCCTAAAACTTGGATAACTCTTAGTTGAGTTAGATAAAACATTAGCCAAAAGTCTTCTTGTTGTCGTTTCTTCTTTATTTAGCGGACGTAAAAAATCAATTTGGATTTTAATTGTTCTAAATTTTTTAATAGGATCTATATTTAAAACTACATTTTTAGCGATTTCTTGTTTCACTTTTTCACCTGATTCTTCTTAATTGCATCTAACTGTTCTGGTGTTAATAATACTTTTCTTGGTTTACTACCTTCCGATGGTCCAACGATACCCTTTTCTTCCATTTGGTCAACCATACGTGCGGCACGATTGTACCCGATTTGGAATCGACGTTGTAACATTGAAACACTCGCTGACTGTTGTTTAACGATCAAATCGACCGCATCATCCCAATACTCATCATTAGGTGTATCTCCATTACCACTATTTTCTTCAATATCAGTTGGTATCATATCTTCATCATATTCAGCTGATTGTTGTTCACTGACAAAGTTAACAACGTTCTCAACTTCTGATTCAGAAATATACGCTCCCTGTATACGAACTGGCTTACTCTTACCAATTGGCTGGAATAACATATCGCCTCGACCTAGCAATTTCTCTGCACCTACTGAGTCTAAAATTGTTCTAGAATCAACTCCACTAGACACCGCAAATGCCATTCTAGAAGGAATATTGGCTTTGATCAAACCAGTAATAACATCAACTGACGGACGCTGTGTAGCAATAATAATATGTAATCCAGCGGCACGAGCCATTTGAGCCAATCTAACAATTGCTGCTTCAACTTCGTGACCAGCAACCATCATCAAGTCAGATAACTCATCAACAATAACGACAATAAATGGTAAACGTTCCATTTGTTTGTCTTTATCCGCTGTTTCGTTAAATTTGTCAACATCTGCATTATACTCACCTATGTTTCGGTGATTAGTATCCGCAAACAATTTATAACGTCGTTCCATTTCTTTAACTGCCTTTTGTAAGGCACCAGCTGCTCTTCTTGCATCGGTAACAACTGGGATCAAGAGATGAGGTATACCGTTATAAACATTTAGCTCGACCATCTTTGGATCAATCAAAATTAATTTTACTTCATTTGGTTTAGCCTTCATTAAAATACCAGTAATAATAGTATTTATGGCAACGGATTTACCACTACCAGTAGAACCAGCAATCAATAAATGGGGCATTTTAGTGATATTAGCTTCAATTATATTACCAGAAACATCCTTCCCCAAAGGAACTATCAGTGGATGAGTTTTATCTTTTTGATTTTCTGTAATATCTCTAAAGGAAACTGTAGAAATAGTTTTATTAGGTACTTCAATACCAACAAATGATTTACCCGGAATTGGAGCCTCGATTCTTATATCCTTAGCTGCCAAGGCTAATGCCAAATCATCAGCTAAGTTAACTATCTTACTTACTTTGACACCGACAGCAGGCTGGACTTCATATTTAGTAATAGTTGGTCCAAGACTAGCCTTTTTGACTTCTACATTGACTCCAAAACTCTTGAAGGTTTGTTTTAATTTATCTTTATTCTCATCAATTAATTGAACTTCTCCACTTTGATCAACTTGTGGAATTTGTTTTAAAAGATCTGAGCTGGGTAACTTGTAGTCATCATTATCTGATGCCTTATAACTTATTGGCGTTGGTAAGTCTTTTTCATCGCCAACTGTATGAGGATTAGTTACAACTTGTGCTTGATCATTATTTGACTTAACTGAACTAGAATCAGCAGTTGACGATTGACTTGGAACATCAATATGAAATTCAGCTTCCGGTTCTTCTTTCTTAGGTTTAGCAAAACTATTTACATCTTGGAATTTGTCATCATCGCGTTCAACTGTTTTTTCAACTTTAGGTTCAGCTTTTTTCTTTTCACTACGATTATCTACGTAATTATTGTAACCACCTGATAAAGATTCTTTGGTATTAGACAAAACATGTTTAAAGTGCAATAAAATATTAGTAAATACAATTCCAACTTGTTTCATCGTTACATTGAATAACATTAAAATGCCTATAAAAATCATCAGGAAAATAATAAAATATGTTCCCCACGTAGAGAATAATGGCATACATAGGCTAAATAGATAAGAACCTATCATACCGCCACCAACTGATTCCGCAACAGAGAACTTTGCCATATCGGTCGATAAAATATTCCACGTTATCATATTGTAATTATGATAAAGGGCTAAATTTGAAAAAAGAATTGCATGCAAAGCTAGCAGTATTCCTAAGTACGTAAAAAGAAAACCAAAGTTTCTCTTTGGAGTCATTACAGGAACCCTGCCCGTAGCAATTATAAATACTCCGATAAAAATGCTGATCAATATCAATGCTGGATAACTATCACCAACGAAAATACGGTAAACATTATCAAAAAAACTTCCAACCATTCCAAACTTAAATAAACCAAGAACGGATAAAACTATCCAAATCAAACTGATAATAGATTTAACTAAGCGTCCATTATCATTCTTCTTTTTCTTGGTTGTTCTGGTTGATTTTGCTGTTGTTTTTCTAGGCGTCGTCTTCGCCTTTCTTCTTGCCATAGAAACCTCACTAACTCTCAATTACTCAATAAAAATTATACATTATTTCCAATACAAAAATCCCTTTTGAGTAAAAAAATAAGTTTGGGACCATTTCTCCCAAACTCGAATAATTATTTATCCTTATTTTTCTTCTCTTCAGGCTGTTCATCAGGTTTGATCTCTGAATGAGCTGTAAAGTTCAAGGAAATTCCTTGGTTTAAGGTAACCGCTGTTACTTGATATGTCAAGGTTTCAATATACTCAACAACCGGACGAGAAATTTTTTGAACATCCTTTGGTTCAAGATCATCTGGATTCCCATGAAAGTCTGTTAGTTGAACAACTTGTCCAATCAAACCAGAAACTTTAAAAGGTGCACCTTCTGGATGAATATCAAATGGAATAATCACTTGAAATATCTTCCCTTTACTTTCATCCATTGGTTTTCCCTGTTCATCTTTCAAATCAGGATGATCAATTGAGATGTGTAAATCTTGCTTTGCATCTGCTGTTGGTGATTCAACATCATAATGGAATGAATTTACTGTTACAGGTCCCTTTAGTGTCTTCATGTTTATACCCCTTTAATCTAATTTATCGTGTTCATAATGATGAGATAATTCTAAACCAGCAAATTTTTGTTGGCGTACTGCCTCATAAATTACTAAAGCACAGCTATTAGACAAATTCAATGCTCTAATATTATCACTCATTGGAATTCTCAAACATTTTTCAGGATTTTCACGCATGAAATCTTCAGGTAATCCAGTAGTTTCCTTACCAAATAAGAAATAATGATCAACAGAAGTATCACTAAAATCTCGATCACTATAGACTTCATCAGAGAACTTAGTAATCAAGTACAGATACTTATCATCTGGAATAGATTTCATAAAATCATCCAAAGTATCGTGATAAGTAATATCTACTTTGTCCCAATAATCCAATCCAGCACGTTTCATATGAGCATCATCAGTGCTGAATCCAAGTGGCCTTATTAAATGAAGTTTAGTATTCGTCCCCGCACAAGTTCTGGCAATATTTCCAGTATTAGCTGGCATAAGTGGTTGATACAATACAATATGATTAGTCATTTTCTACTCCTTTGAATTAAAAAAACGCATACCCTCGGTGACACTCACAGCAAGGACATGCGTTAGTTAAACCCGTCAATTTACTTGCTTTTGTCAAAACGACTTCTGAGAAAAACAAATAACCACAAAGTTTATAAACATTATAGACGATAATTTAGCGCTATACAATATAAATTTGAATAAACTATGATTATTTCTCGATATTTTTATTATCCTTTGGTTCCTGCAACTCTTTTATATCTTGTTCGTCATACCAAGTTGAATTGCGTTTAAACCAATTAAATATTCTAGTACAAATAATCTTTAAGATGGCAAATATTGGAATACCGGCAATCATCCCAATTAAGCCAAACATACCAGCTGATACTAGTAAAACTAAAATTGTAGTCACTGGATGCATTTGCATTTTATTTCCTACGATAATTGGTGAAATAACACGAGTTTCTATTGTTTGTTCTACTATAAATACGATCAATACCTTAATTACCATCGCTGGAGCTACAAAAGCGGCTATAACTAATGACGGGATCAAGGCTAAAGTTGAACCAATATATGGTATTAAATTCAAAATTCCGGCGGCAATTCCAAGAACTAATGCATACCTTTGACCGATAATCAGATAACCTACAAAGAACATTACCGCTACCCAAAATGCAACGGTAAGTTGTCCAGTGATATATGAACTAAGAGATTGGCTCATTTCAGATAACATATCCTCAGCCGAAGGACGCAATCTTGTAGGAACGAACTTTACAACAGACTTCTTAAACTTCTTATCATCCTTTAACATAAAGAACAATATGAAAGGTGCAGTAAGTAAAATAATTATTACATTAGTTACAACACTCAGAGCCGAACTAATATTATTAAACGTTTGAGGCAATACATGATCGATAGATTTTTCAAAGTTAGCGCTGAACTTTGCATTAGCATCTGCTAGACGATCTTTGAAAACATGTAGTTTAGGATCTTTAAATAGGTCTTGTAAACTCTTATTAAGTGAATCCCAATATTGCGGCCAATTTTTAACTAACGAATCAATTTGATTTTGAACAAAAGGAATCAGTGACATTACTCCCCAAACTAATAACGCCGCTATAATAATGAAAACAAATGCAATAGAAATAACTCGTTTAACATGAAATTTATTTTCTAGTACATTGATCAAGGGATTTATTAAGTAATAAAGGACTAATGCCAGTATTACTGGAGGCATTGTTATACCTAAAATTTGATTAATTGGAGTGAAAACAAATTTTATTTTTGAAAAGAGAAAAACAATTAAAAATACCAAAAAAATGTTCAATAGAATAACTGTTAATTGATTATTCAAAAACCATCTGTAAAATAAACTCTTATCTTTTTTGGGAGATTCTCTCATATTTATCACCTATTTACTTCTTCATAATAATTGGTTTACTGCATTTATAATGTATACTATACAATAGTTTGGAGGTAATTATAAATGTTAGAAAAGGTGCTACTCAGTGGCTACACCAATAAAGGTCAAGGAATATATCAGGCAAAACTAGATACAGATTCCAAAAGTCTATCAGAACCAACCCCTTTAATTAAAATTGATAGTCCAACATATGTGGATGTCACAAATGATTTAAAATTGATCACACTATTAAAAAAAGACGGTAGAGGTGGAATTGCAGTCTATGATATCAATTCTGATCCAAAATTATTAGACGAGGATATTTCAGAAAACACTTCCCCTTCTTATGTAAAATTTGATGCCAGTCGTAATTTAATTTTTAGTTCATACTTCCATTTAGGCAAAGTAAAAGTTGACCACTTGTCAACTGATGGCAAAATAGAAAATTACGCTACTTTAAATTTTGAAGGTTCTGGTCCAAGACCTGAACAAGATCAATCAAAACCTCATTTCAGTGCTTTAACTCCAGATGGCAAATTAATTATCTGTGATTATGGAGCTGATCGTATTTACATCTACGGTCTAGAAGATCCTAAAAATCCTAAATTATTGAATAATTATATAGTTCCAAGTGGCTATGCTCCTAGACACTTAGTCTTTAACCCTACAGAACCATATGTCTATGTTGCATGTGAACTTTCGTCAAAAGTCTTAGTTCTTGAATATGATCCAAAATATTCCCGCTTAACTTTAGTTGATGAAGTTGATGCTGCTAAGGATGAGAAAAAGAATACAACCGCTGCAATCCGTATAAGTAATGATGGTAAATTTCTTTATGCTTCAACTAGAGGTGCAAATACTATCGCTATTTTCTCAGTTGATTCTGACGGTTCACGTTTGAAGAAAATTGACACTATCAAAACTAAAGGAAAAGGTCCAAGAGATTTTGATATCGATCCTTCACAAGACTTTGTGGTTGCAGCTAATCAAGATAGTGATAACTTAACCCTATATAAGAGAAATTCAAAAAAAGGAATTTTAACAATTCTTGAAGATGATATTGCTATTCCAGAGTGTGTATGTGTACACTTTATCTAGTTTTAATTAATTTTAGGAGAAAATTTTATAATGTTCATTGAAATAATAAAAACTATTATTCTGGGTATTATCGAAGGTTTTACTGAGTTTCTACCTATCAGTTCGACTGGACATTTATACTTAGCCGATGAGTTTGTTAAATTGAATGAATCTGCTGCATTTATTCACATGTTTATGGTTGTTATCCAATTTGGTGCGATCTTAGCAGTTATCTTAATTTATTTTCACAAACTTAATCCATTTTCACCAAGAAAATCTAGTCACGAAAAAAAGTTAACATGGAACATTTGGTTTAAAGTTTTAGTAGCCATCATTCCATCAGTTGTAATTGGATTTCCTCTAAATGATTGGATGGATGCTCATCTAACAAGCTGGCAAGTAATTGCTGCAACACTTTTGATCTATGGTATCTTATTCATCATCGTTGAGAACTACTTTAAAAACAAACGTCCACAAGTAACTGATCTCGATAACCTTTCATATAAGACAGCTCTTGAAATCGGACTTTTCCAAGTATTGTCATTAGTTCCCGGAACATCACGTTCTGGTGCAACTATCTTAGGTGGTATTTCTATTGGTACCTCAAGATTTGTAGCAACTGAGTTTTCATTCTTCCTTGCTATTCCAACAATGTTTGGAGCTAGTTTATTGAAGATTTTGAAATACTTTAAAAATGGAAACACATTCACATCTAGCCAAGCTATTATCCTACTTATCGGTACTTTCGTATCGTTTGTTGTAGCCTATGTTTCAATCAAGTTCTTATTGAACTACATTAAGCATAACGACTTTAAGGCTTTTGGTTGGTATAGAATTATCCTAGCTGTTATTGTTATCTTATACTTTGGATTCTTCAAAGCTTTTGTATAGAACGCCATCTGGCGTTTTTTTTATGAAAAAAATTAATGAAAGAAGTGACTATTATTTTTAAAGAAATTGCTTTAGAAAACTTTACTAATATTCCTCAAGCTGTTTTGGCTGGTGCTAATCGTATTGAATTAAATGACAATTTATCTGCAGGTGGAACTACTCCAAGTTTGGGGGTTCTTAAAGAAAGTAGTAAATATCTCCAAGAAAAATCAATTCCATTAGTTGAAATGATCCGTCCACGTGGTGGCAATTTTGTCTATAACGACTTAGAAATCAAAATGATGGAAACAGACTTGTTTGAAGCCCAAAAATTGGGTATTGATGCCGTTACATTTGGTGCTTTAACACAAGAAGGAGAAATTGATGAAGATGCTATGGAACAATTGATTGCTGCAAGTTCTGGTATGCAAGTAGTCTTCCATATGGCTTTTGATGATATATCATCTGATAAACAAAAGGAAAGCATCGATTGGCTAGCTGACCATGACGTTGATCGTATTCTTACTCATGGTGGACCATTTGAAATTCCTATCATGGATAATTTAGATAGCCTCCAACAACTAATTGATTACGCTGATGGTCGTATTACGATTCTACCTGGTGGTGGAGTTACATATGAAAATTGTGATGAAATTGCATCTAAATTAGGTGTTAAAGAATTGCACGGTACACGTTTGATTGATTTGGCATAATTTATAGATAAAAAGGACCAACTATTCCAGAATTTGAAATAGTTGGTCCTTTTTTATTTTTTTTAAATATGCTGCTTAAACGTGCGACAAAAGGTTGCAACCTCCATATAGCTACGAACCACGAATGATTGATGATACCAATCATTCATGGTTCTAGGCTATATTCCGGTGGCAAACCACCTTTTGTCACACTCTTCTAATATTCATGCACCAACAAATGACTGTAAAAACATACCTGCAATACTGAAGTAAATCAATACACTTGTTAAATCACTTAGAGTTGAAATAAATGGTCCACTTGCAACGGCTGGATCAAATCCAAAGCTAGACATTAGCATTGGAATTAAGCTACCTGCTAAGTTAGCCACCGTTATAGCGGCACACATTGCCAACCCTATAACCATCCCTAAAATGAAATTGTGCTTCCAAAATCCAACAAGTAACAATACTGATGCACCCGTTACAACGCCGGTAATAAATCCAGTTAATAATTCCTTACCAACTAGTTTAAAGAACTCATTGCGATTTATTTCTTCAACAGCTAGTCTTCTGACAGCCACAGCTAAACTTTGCGTACCAGCATTACCGGCTGTACCGGTTATGGTAGAAATAAATACTGCTAGAATACTTGCTTCAGCCAATAATCCTTCATAATGATTTATCAATGTAGCAGTAATCATACTTAATAATAATAGCGTAATTAACCATGGCAAACGTTTCGATGCTGCTTTAAGTGGATTATCCTGAACGGTCTCATCAACACTAACACCGGCAAGTCCTGAATAGTCTTGCAATGATTCGTCATCAATAACTTCAATAACATCATCAACCGTAACAATTCCGACCATTTGATTTGAATGGTCTAAAACGGGAACTGCCAAGAATTCATAATCTCTAAATACTTGTGCAACTTCAGCCTGCTCGGCATCAACGTTGACTGTAATAATATCTGAATTCATGTGATCTTTTAAGGTTGCATTATCGTCTAACATTATCAAATCACGTAAAGACATTACACCAACCAAATCGTCATGATTATCTAAAACATACAAGTAATAAATCGTTTCAGCAGTTTCGGCAAATCTCTTTAAATTCCCAATTGCTTCTTTAGCTGTTTCATCCTCATGAAACCTCACGTAGTCGGTAGTCATAATACCACCGGCGGTTTCTGTATCATAATGTAATAATCCACGTAGATTATTAGCATCCGCTCGAGGCATTTGTCCTAAAAATCTGTCTACTTCTACCTTATCTAGGTGTTCCAAAATATCAGCAGCATTATCATCATACATATCGTTTAACATTTGAGAAGCATACGATAAATTCATTTCATTCAAATACTCTGGGATCTCTGGTAGATCATCCTCAAGAGTATCGAACATGTCTCCCATTTCATCTGGTTCAAGAATTGTATAGATGCTCAAGCGCTCATCTTTATTTAAGGTTAGGTAGAAAGTACTCTGGTCATAAAAATGCATATCTAGATAGGTTTTTCGAAATCGCTTTTTATCACCTTTATCTAGATATTTTTTCAACTGGGTAAATTTTTCCTGCAGTCTTTTTTCATTTTCATCCATTGTTTTCACCCCTTTAACGCACTCCTTAACAATACCATATCTTCAGGAATTGGTGCCGTTAATTTTAATAGCTTTTTAGTAACTGGATGAATAATTTGAAGTTGATAACAATGCAATGCCTGGCGATTTATCCGAGGGTCCTTTTTTAAACTATACATTTCATCCCCAATGATCGGGTGCCCTATAGCTGATAAATGAACCCTTATTTGATGTGTTCGTCCTGTTAATAATTTAAGCTTCAACATACTGTCATTTTCATAATTTTCAACAGTTTCATAGATTGTCCTTGACTCTTTGCCAAGTTTATAATCGATTGATCTCAAATAAAAAGCCTTAGGATCAATACCAATTGGCAAATCTATCAGTCCGTTTTGAGGTTGAACTTCACCATATACAAGAGCCAAATAATACTTTTTAAAATCATCTGAATGAAGTATTTGGTCTAAAAGCGAATGAGTATAAGAATTTTTAGCAAAGACCATTAATCCCGAGGTTTCTCGATCCAATCTAGTAACAAGATGAATTGAAGAATTCTCTTCTTTAGATTGAAGATAATATTTTACAACATTAGCCATAGTCCTACTCGAACGTGCTTTGGCAGGCAAACTTGCTAGCCCCGGTGGTTTATTAACTACAAGTAAATACTTATCTTCATAAATAACATCCAGTTGTCCTTCCATAGGCTCAATTAAATCCGAAGGTTGCTCATTATTTAAAACGACTAACAAGGTGTCTCCCGTTTGCATTTTAAAATTAAAATGACGCTGTTTATGATTTACGTAGATTTGCCCGCCCTTATTTTTTAAATTATGTAATTGACTAGAAGAGAAATTGTGTTGGATCAAGAATTTCCTTAGTATCTTTTTATCCGTTTCTTGAATTATGAATTTTAAAAAGCGATTATTCTGCATCTTGACCTAAGAAAGCTGTCCCAACTCTAGTCCAAAAATGGCGATGTCGATATTGTGCAAACTGTGCACGTTGACTATTTAAACGAATTGAAATTCTTTTTACTTTCATCAATTTTGTCGTAATCCCATCACAACTAATAACATAATCATCTGCAACTTGTGGATAAAGATCAACTTGTTGGTTGTGAGGAATCAACAATGGTGATGAAATAGTTCTATAAACACGATTATTTATAGAAGCCATTTCCACCATTTGAAATACGCTAATTTTAGGATGTACTAAAGCCCCACCAATGGCTTTTGAATATGCGGTAGAACCAGTTGGTGTTGAAAAGCACAATCCATCTCCACGAAAACTTTCAAAAAATTCTCCATCTATATCAACACTAGTCTTCATAGTCATTGACGATAAACGTCTTACTACAGCCTCATTGATTGCGATCTCATGCAAGTAACGACCATCTTCACTCTCAACTTTAATATCGATCAGTGGATAACTTGTTGAAGGGATTTTGTCTTTATATTCTTTGATCCTCTGTGTTAGTTCAGGTATTTCTTGATCGGTCCAATCAGAATAGAATCCTAAATGACCTGTATGTAACGCCAGAAACTTAACTTTATCTAGATGATTAGCATACGCATGAAAGGTACTCAAAAGAGTTCCATCACCACCCACACTAATTACTAAATCGGGACTGCGGCGATACTCTTCTAAGCCCAAGTCTTTTAAATTAGACCTGATCTTATCGCCAGCAATTACTGATTGTTTCTTATTGTTATTATTGACCCAAAATTTCATTAATTTTTATCCTTCGTAGAATTATTGATATCTCTTTTACTATCCGTAAAATATTGTTGGGCATCTTGAATTTCACCTCTGATTTTCGACATCTCTTCATCAAGCATAAAAGATGCTTCAGCGGCTCGTTTCAATCGTTCATTTATTTCTTCTGGAAAATCACCACGATATTTGTAGTTCAATGAATGTTCGATCGTTGACCAAAAATTCATGGCTAAAGTTCTAATTTGTATCTCGGCAATAATATTTTTTTGCCCTTTAGAAGTTTGAATAGGATACTCAATAACAACATGATATGATCTATAACCACTAGGTTTACTATTGGCAATATAATCACGTTCCTCAACTACTTGCATATCTTCTCTAGCATGAAGTAACTTAGCAACATCATAGATATCCTCAACAAATTGACACTGAATTCTGATACCAGCAATGTCTTGCATGTCTTGTTCTAAAAGATCCTCTGAAATATATCTTCGACGCATCTTTTCTTTGATACTATCGACAGTTTTAACACGTCCAGTTACAAATTCGATTGGCGAATGCTCATTTTTCTCTAAAAATTCTTTTCGTAAGTTTCGAAACTTCAATTTAAGTTCGTCGACTGTTTGCGAATAGGGTATTAAAAACTCGTTCCATTTAATTCTTGTCATATTAACCCACCTTACCACTTTAAATATATCGTAATTCACCTGAAGATTCATCTAAATAGCAAAATTGGTCCATAGAGTTATTATTTTACCTTTTATAAGTTTGCTGTTATGATGACTATGCTAGAGATATGGAGGGAAACAAAATGTGGGAAGTATTCTTATATATTAATCCCTTGTGTTCGTATTGCTTGAAAGTTGAACAAGCTATTATAGATTTCACAAGAAAACACGATATTGAAACTCAATACCACTTTGTAACCACTAATAACATGGAAACAATTAATGAATATATGCAATTAAAAGGATATCAACTTTGTGACCTGCAAAACCGGTCAAAAGTTTCAACAGATATTTACGAAGCCGCTAGCCTTTATAAGGCAGCATCCTGTCAGGGAAATAAGAAAGCTCGTAACTTCTTAATGAATTTACAAGAACAGATCAATGTTTTGGATAATCCTTTTAATGCTGAATCAGTCAAAGTGGCCATCAATGACAGTGGGCTTGATTACGAAGCTATAATGGAAGACAAACAAAGCGAATGCGTCGAACAAGGTATTCAAAGAGACCAGCAATTAGCGATTGAAATGAATATTACCAAAGCGCCTACAGTTGTTGTCTTCGATTTAAACAATGAAGACAGACCTGGCGTAATGATCGATGATTTCGGAAGTAAAACATCTGAAGAAGTCATCAATAGTAATCTAACAGCAATGTTAGAAGCAGCTATACCAGAAGTTGCTGAACAACCTACTATTAATAGCAGTACAGTAATTAGTTTAGATAAATTTAGAAGATAATTTTAGTTTCTACTTAGAACTTGTTCAATAGAGCAAGTTCTTTTTTTTTACCAAAAATCATAAAAAAACTTAATTCATACCTTTGTAAAGTAATGGTTGTTCCAAGTTTCTTGGCTTTTCTCCACAAACTATTCTCCAATAATGATTGCTGTATATTGGTTTTTGGCAATGCAAGATTTTACTAGATAAAAATTCTTCCACAGTTTTCTCATGTTTATTAAAGAAACTTTCTTTAAGTTTATCCACTTTTACACCACGGATATTCCTTATTTTATTAATTTGATAACCATCCACTCTAATCGGTGGATAACTTTTAAATTCAGTTTTGAATTTTAACAATTCTCTTATTCCATCTGTGCGAAACTCGATCTTGTTATAAATGATTTTATTAAATAGGCCCACATATCTGATCTGATAAAATAATTGATACACTTTTTTATCTGAATCTAACATGATCAAATAAAATCCCCAATTATTATCGTACGATAAAAACTTGAGATGTTTCTTCAGTATCTTATTGTTTAAATAACTACCTCCAAGTATCCAGACACTCTTAATCCCCAGTTTATTGTAGCCCTCTATGCGCTCTTTTAATTTAGAAGTTTTAATAATGGCACATTGATATTCTAAAACAAGATTATCAGCCAGCATTATATCTGGTCTTTGTTTGATTTCTGACAAAAACGCTTCCTGCTTTATATCGAGATATCCTAACTCTGAAAAATCTCTCACCAAAATATCTTTTCCACATTTATGAATATCACGTTCATTTATTTCGTTAAACTTCTTATTCAAGTGTTGAAAATATGATGTATCATTTTTTTGAATCAACTTAACTTCCTTTAGGCACTTGGGACAACGGAATTGTTCAATTCTATCCACCTCAATTGCGTAAATAAGTTTATCTGCGTCATTTAATGCTGCATACATTATTATCACCTCAATAAAAATTACGAAAAAAGTATATATGCTAGTTAAATATGCAGCATAAACGTGCAATGACACACAGCTTTTTCCACTTAGAACAAAAGGTCCTATCAATCCAAAATCGGATTGATAGGACCTTCTGAACATGTATCATTACACTCTCAGACTTTGTATCAAACGTTTATTCCCCGAATCATCTTGATAAATTTTAAATTCGGTTCCAAAAACTTTTTTCAAATTGTCTTCATTCAAAATCTCAGTTGAACCTGATTCAACTATTCTTCCATCTTTATATAACAAAATATTATCCGCCAAAATAGCTAAAGTATCTAAGTCATGGTCAACTATAAAGAAATGTTGATCAGAATTCTTTATTAACTTTACTAAGCTCTCTTTATACAACGGATCCAAATTATTAAATGGCTCATCAAGGTAAACATATGGTGTTTGCTCACACAATACGGCCAAAACTAAAATAACTTGTTGTTGTCCACCAGACAATTGATTGAACGGTAAATCCAATTTGTCAGTTAAATCAAAATAATCCAAATACTTAAAATAATCGATATTTTGTATATTGCTCATTTCAAAAATCGACCGTACACTGATTAATCCATAAATTTGTTCTCTTTGATTAAAATATGACAACAATCGGCTTTTTTTAGAAATCGATAAATACTTAATATCCTTATGATCGTATTCAATGATTCCTTGATAGTTTTTTATTTGACCTGATAATATCTTTAATATCGTACTTTTACCACTCCCATTTGGACCAATCAAAGCTGTAATTCCTTGATCAAATTTCAGTGAAATATCATATATGACCTGTTTTTTTTCATATGAGAAATTAATATTCTTTGCTTCCATGGCTACCTCGTAAAACAATATAAAATAGAACTGGTGCACAAATCAGACTGCAAATCAGACCAGCTGGTATTTCCACTGGGTAAAACAAATTTCGACCTATAAAATCAGAAATCAACATTAAGTTTGCACCTAACATAAAAGTATCGATGAAATAGTGTTTAACATTAGTCCCATTAATTACCTTAATGATATTAGGGATAACGATCCCAATAAAGAAGAACTCTCCGACTATTCCTACAATGGCTGAAATAGCGAGACTGATTATTAACAAAATAGACAAATTAGTCTTCTTGACGTCAATACCTAATTCAATTATTTTCTGGTCATTAAACGAATAGTACGGTATATATTTTTCAAATAAAATTAGTTCCGTAACTATCACTACACCTAAAATTATCATCAAATAAGTCACACTCGGACTTATCAAATTAAATCCAGAAAACAAGTTGATCTGAACGTGCGTAAAATAACTTAAAACTTGATTGAGACTTATAAAAAGAATCGTTAGACATACTCCGAATAAAACAAATCTTGTCGGACTGATTTCTTTATTTTTCAACCAAATCAAAATAACAACTAATATTAACGCACCTACTAATCCATAGACAACTTTCGATCCTAAAAATGCCGGCAAAAATATTGCCAGTAAATTTTTGAAAAAGCTAGTTCCTGAAGTTAATCCAACTAATCCTGGGTCAACCAAATTATTTCTAAAAATCAATTGCAAAAATAATCCTGATAAACTGATCAATCCACCAGTAAATAAGGCAACCATCGTTCTCGATAATCTTAATTGAAGAATCGGATAATCATTAATTCTTAAATTGAACAAATTTAGCAGACTGTTATCACCTGAGATAATATTCAATATTCCAAACACAATCAGTGCCAAAATATTAAAGCTCAAAAAAAGATTAATTTTATTTTTCGTTAACAATTTTATCAATTCCATTCAACGCCTTAATGACGTTCATATTTGCGGTTGAAGAATAAACAGGTTCTCTCAGGTAATGAACTTGTTTATTTTGAAAAGCTGGCAATTCTTGCCACATCTGATTATTAGAAAATTCTTCCTTAAATGATTTCTCTACCATATCTGGCATCGCATGAGCTAAACAAATAACAATATCCGGCTTAGCCTTTTGAATCTCTTCCATATTGACCGATATATACTCACCCTTACTATTTTTAGGTTGAATGACGGTATTATGAGTGTATTTAACTAATGAACCAATATAAGAATTAGTCGTTGCCTGCAAGTAACCTCCTCCAGGCATCCCAAATAAAACCAAAACTTTTTTGGGATCATTATTCTTATTCTTTTGTTTTATACGATCAACATTACGATTTAATTTATTAATAAACTTTGTAGCATAAACTTCTTTGTCGTATCTTTTTCCTAAAACATTAAGCGATTTTTTCAAATGATTGACTGTTTGTAAATTCATATAAGTCACATCAATGTTATTAGATTGATAACTTTTTCCCTGCATAGACTTCAAGGTAGTAACTGAATAAACCGTATCTGGATTTAATTTTTTTATCTTTTCCATACTAGGAGCATTAGGTGCTCCTACTTTTGCCGTATCTTTGTATCTATCAGGAATTTGGTACTGTGTATTTGGAACACCTGTCAGATACATATGTAAAGTATCGGCTATTTGTGTCAAAGCATAAGTTGTCATTACGACAGAGTCGTCTTTTTTATCTTGAGTCTTATTTAAATTGCTCAATGCAAAAATTGCTGCAAAACTAACGATCCAAAGAGACAGGACAAAAATAATTTTTTTAGAAGAATCTCTTCTTAACAAATAAACCGCCACCTATCGCAATAGCAATCAAAGTTATTCCTGCCGAGATCTTTGGTACATTAGATGTCTTTTTATCTGACTTGTCAGCTTTTTTGGCTGATTTCTTTGCTTGCTTATTTTTTTTAGGTGCTTTTTTATTAGACTTTTTCTTGTCTTTTTTATCTTGTGTTTTACTTTTAGCAGCATCATCTTGTTTAACAGGATCAGATTGGTTCACATCAGCTGTTGCATCTGGTTGTTTTGTGTCTGTATTTGGTTTTGCTTCAGTACTATTTTGAGTGTCTTGATTATTTGCTCCGGCACTCAATTTAGGAGGATTACTGAATTTTAACCCAAATGGATGAGTTTGATGAATATTGGCTGAGTCAACATCCACTTTCATAGTTCCCGTAACGTTATCTAATTGATTTGATTTAAAAGTAATCGATGTGTAATAGGCACCATCATCTTCTCGATTATTAATACCTGTTGTTTGCACATTCATTGAAAGAACTTTTACAGGATATGTACCAAGATCCTTATTAGTTCTAATAGTATAAGTAACTTCATACATATTATTAACAACATTTACAGTAGCAGGTTTAACTAAATATGCATCTGCCATACTAGTTGAACCATTAGGTTGAACGGCTGTAATGTTGACTGAATCGGCTTTAGCAGTTAATTGCGGAATCGATATTACGGCCAAAACGGTCAACATAAAACTAATAACAAAGTAAATAGACTTTTTCATTAGTTATCAAATTTTCCCATATTATTAATACCTGCCATTGCCACTGCTAAAGTAATGAAACCGGCATACATGATATATATTGGTAAGTTCTTTGAACCTGTTTGAGGAAGTGATCCACTATTAGTATTAGTTGGCAAATTGGATACTGCTGAACCACTGAATCCAGGTAGAGTTGGTGTTGATGTGGATGTAGATGGTAAATTCGTTGGTCCACTTGGAGCTACGCCTTGTCCTTGACTGAATTTAAAATTAACGTTATGAGATGCATAATATCCAAAACTTGCCACGCCTATTTTCAAACTAGCAGGAACATAGCCATTCAAAGCATCGAGACTATTTACATTGAAACTGTAACTCATATAGTTATAGCTATCATCTGATGATCTTGTTACATCTGGATTGATGGACCCACCATTAATAGATGTTATTTCAACAGGATCACTTCCAAAATTCTTTGGTGTTCTCATTTGCATCGAAACAGTATAAGTTCCATCATCATTTTTCGTTACTGTTGATTGATTTGTAAAAAATTGTGCGGCAACTGACTCCCCTGCACTTGGATCTTCTTGAAGAACTTGATAACTATATGCAATAGATTTAGTTGCATCATTTGTAGTATTTGTATTCGTATCTACATTTGTATTTGCATTTGTGTCTGTGTTCACATCTGTATCGGTACTTGTATCGGCATCATTATCTGATGTTGCAATTGAACCATTTCCGCCATCGATATTTGGAATATATATACCATTTCCTGTATTAACGTTGGTATCAGTATCACCATTTTTGGGATCAGCGATACTTACTTGCATTGGAAAAGTCTTAGGTTCTGTTGTATTAGGTATTAAAATACTTACCATTACATCACTGTTTGAACCATCCGCATTTATAGGTATATTTAAATATCCGTTTTCTGGAGTATAAGCTGTACCATTAATTGTCATTGACTGCAAACTTGAAATAGCAGCTTTTGAAAGTGGTATTTTTGCATATGTGCCACTACCATCAGTAGTAATTTCTGCATCCCCTGAAAAAACAGGAATCATTGTAAAAGGCTTGCCGTTAAAATCTAAATTGATTGCTGATTTATAAGTGTTCCCTGACACTTCAGCAGCTGAAACCGTACTGGAATCAGTTATTAAAGAAGTTGTGGCGGTTCCAACTCCACCTACCAATAAAAGTAAAGTGCTTAAATATGTAACACCTTTATTCTTCATAATTTTTCTCCCCTGATAATTGATTAAAGTTTTATTCATCCCATATTCCATTTTTGATAACTGAATTATCAAAAATATAAAAGTGATAAATATACTTTAAGAATATGATAGCGTTTCCACCGTGTCAATAGAGATTAATGCTTAAAAAAGCAAAACAGGAGCCGCGACATACGTCGCAACTCCTGTTTCAATTTTTGAACTTTTATTTACTAAAATAATATCTAGTTAACTCGAGTGCTGTTTTACTCATAATTTCCTTACCGTACTCTGATAATACAGCGGCTGTAACTTTAGTCTTATTACTGTATTCACTCATCAGTGCCATAACGTCGTTATAGGTCATATCGTGCATTTCTTCCGTAAATAGTACTAATTGTAGATAATACTTACCTTTGTATTCCCAAAGATTTGAAACGCCACTTTCTAAATGCAATAAGTCAGCTAATTGAATGTAGTCTTCAAAATCATCGAATTCTACGATCAATGTCTTAGTAGGTGTGTCAGGATCCTTCAGATAAGGTGAAGTGTCACTGTCATATTCCTCAAAGCCTACACGGTCATCATTTACATCATTATTGTCGGAGCTAGATTCTGTGTGGCAAATAAAGTTTCATCGGCATCATCAAGACTCTTGCTAATTATCAATTCCAGTCCTTGCTTATTAGGCATGATTTGGAAAGTTACCGGTTCGTTGTTAGAGAAAACATGGTCCTTGTCAACTTCATCCAAAATACTGTAGAAAAATGATTCAATCTGTTTTTTATTTCCCAGAAGGTCTAAAACAGTTACACCACGATCTTGCAAATCCTGCGTACTAAGAATGACTTTGATTGTATTCTCATTAAGTCGATCCATTTCCATCATAGTCACCTCAATTCTGTATCTACATTCTAACAGTCTCAAAATTTATGTAAAGAAAAGAAACTCTACTAAAGGCTATTTTGCAAGGTCCATGTTAATGTACCAGAATAATCCCCTGCTTTAACATGTGTGCCATCAAATTTCATCAAAAATCCACGACCTCTACCCCAACTCATTGGATAATCATTCATTGGAAAATCTCTAGTTAAAATAGTAGTATCATCTGAACCAATTACTTTATCATCCACTCCACCATCATCCCTAAAAATTAAATCACCATTGATTTTATCGCCATTACTATTAGCTATAGGATCTGACAACTTAACTTTTACATCACTCTTTACATATCTTGCCGGAGAAGTATTATTCGTTATATTTATTCTAAAAAAATCTTCTTTTCTATAGGCAATTCCTTTAGCTGATCCAGTCTTATGAAATGACAAATCGGGAACATCTAGTTTCATATCAATAAATGGAGTTTGTTGCAAAACATAAGTTGCAGTAGGACCACCTTGAGCTGAGTAAAGAGATGCCAAATCGTCATTTGATATCAATTTTCCAACTGGAGCATGATCAGTACCACCATTTGCCTCATCAACCACTTGCCACTTATCTGAAATAGCTGAATATTTTTTATTTTCTTTTTGATCTATAAAATCGTTAACAGAAGCCTTTGGAAAATTAGCATCAGCTGTAAAAAAGCTTTTTGGTCCTAATTTTAGTTTCCAAATATTATATCGCCCATTATCAAAAAAGCTTTTCATATTTGCAATATTTGACATATCCCAATTTGATAAATCAAATTCGCCAATATTTTTGGCACCATAAAACATTTCAGTAATGTCAGTTACTTTCCTAGTATTCCAATTCGAAGTGTCTAATACCTTCACTCCAGAATTTGTAAACATTTCTTTCATGGTAGTTGTATTACTTGTATTCCAATTTGAAGTATCTATTGTATCCAAATTTGAAGTGTTATAAAACATATCATTAATATATTTAACATTACTAGTATCAAAATTGGAAATATCCACATTGCTTAATTTATTATCATTACTAAACATAAAACTCATATCAGTAGCATTAGAAGTATTCCATTTTGAAAGATTAAGTGTAGTTAGGTTGGGCATACCTTGAAACATATGAGAAAAGTTTTCCCCTGAGTCTGTTTTCCAACCCGAAATTTCTGGTAAGGCTGAAAAATTAGTTTCACGAAATGCATAGGCAAAATCTGTTACCTTATCTGTTTTCCATTCATCAATATGCAAATTAGATATATCTGAAATTGATGAATTATCAAATATACCATGAATGGTTGACACCGATGAAGTATTAAAAATTCCATTTACACTAACTAATGATTTAGTATAAGCAAACATGTCATTCATTTTATTTGCGTTATCTGTATTAAAGTTTGTCAAATTTAAAACAGTGAATCCTGTTCCATTAAACATACTTCCAAAGTCAGTAACTTCACCTGTTTTAAAGTTATCTAATCCTTGTAAAGTATTTTCGTTTAATTTACTATCTTTGCCAAACATCGAACTCATATTTTTAACTTTACTAGTATCCCAATTGGATAAATTTAATTTAGCTAAAGAATTACAATTATAGAATAAGGATCCCATATTGGTTACTTGAGAAGTGTCCCAACCTTCAATTTCAGGAATTTCGGTAAATTTCGTTCCATTAAACAGGCCTGACATATTAGTTACCTTACCTGTATTCCAGCCATCTAACCCAATTACTTTAGTTAATGATGTATCTCCAGAAAACATGGTTGATATATTTGTAACATTGCTTTTATCCCAATTTGATATGTCTATGCTAGTAAGATTAGATATAAATGAAAGCATCCCAGACATATTAGTTACTTTAGCAGTATTCCATCCCTCAATATCTTTGATATTAGCATAATTTGAAATCATAAACATTGAATTCATAAGACCTACATTAATCGTATCAAAATTTGATAATCCTGTAATCAATGCCGGACAATTATAAAACATATATGACATATCAGTTACTGCTTTTGTATCAAAATTTGAAACATCCAATGTTCCTAAAGACTTAGCTGAATAGAACATTCTTTGCATAGAAACTGCATTACTGGTATCTATTTTTCCCAATCCATTTATATCTTTTAATTTAGAATCATCCGAAAAGAATTGAGTAAAATCGCTCACACCACTAGTATCTAAATTATTAATATCAATTGTTGTTGCATTTGATAAATCTTTAAAAAGACCTGTTGAATTACTATTAGCTTTTACTCCCTGTTCAACGTATACACTAGTAATAACAGAATTATATGAATTCCAATTAGGCAATCCTGTACCCAAAACCCCCGCATGTATCGTTAACTTACCAGTATCATCAATATCCCAGTTACAAGTTCCAAAAGTTCCACTATTCGTAATAGAATATGCTGAAACATTCGGTGCTGAAGCTGTAGCTTCAACCTTAGTTTGATTAGGCTGATCAACAACTAGAGAATCATTTTGATTAATGACGTCTTGCATGGAGTCAGCTTTGATCAGAGTATTAGAAAATAAGAAAAGGGCCATACTAAACAGGCCTATTAAAATTATTTGAATAAAATGTCCCTGCTCATTTCTTTTCATAATTTTCTACCACCCTGGGAAATAAATATATAAATATCTTACATGATATATAATATCGGCATTCTCCAAGCCACGCGCGTCATAATCTAAAACTTATGATTTCAAAAAATGAGATATGTCAACAACTACACCTCATGTGTCTATTATTATAGGCAAGAGTGTGACAAAAGGCGTTCTGCCACCGGAGCATAGCCTAGAGACACGAATGATTGGCACTATCAATCATTTGTGGTTCGTAGCTATGTGGAGGTTGCAGCCTTTTGTTGCACATTTAAGTCTATAAAGGTTCGTAAGCAAAAAAGAAGTTATGACCAATGTCACAGCTCCAAATAAAAAAGTCGTTCACTTTTGTGAACGACTTTCTTATAATCCAGCCATAAGTTGAGCTTTTTGTAATTCCATAGTTCTAACACTTCTAGGCAAGAATCTTCTGATCTCGTCTTCGTTGAATCCTACTTGGAGACGTTTATCATCCATGATGATTGGACGTTTCAATAATCCAGGGTTCTCTTGTACTAATGTTAATAATTGATCAATTGTCAAATCGTCAAGATCAACTTTAAGGTTTTGGAATGCTTTGGAACGTGTAGAAATAATTTCTTCAGTTCCATTTTCTGTCATTTGTAGGACTTGTTTAATTTCTTGTTTATTTAAGGGTTCAGAATAAATATTTCTTTCTTTGTAAGGAATATCGTGTTGTTCGAGCCAAGCCTTTGCTTTACGGCATGAAGTGCAACTTGGAGATGTATAAATAGTTACCATTATAATCTCTCCTTTTCTGTATATTGTGCTCCTAATTATTAACACAATAATATTGTATCGTATTACTAATACAAAATCTATACTTTTTCTAATAAAAACTTACGAATGCTTGTTCTTATTTTTATAGTTTGTGAACTTGATGAACCGTCAAATAAGCCTGTATTGTGATGGATTCACATTCTACATAACTTTTAGGTTATGTTTAGGATTATTGTTCATTTATGGTTTACAAGTGTAATACCTATAACAATAGGAATAGAGATTAAACTTGAACTTCAAGACCTTGGAATGCTCTGATAACTGGAATATCTCCAGCATATTTTTGTGATTGTTCTAACAATGTTTGCTTCTTATAGTTTTGAGGTAAATGACTGATCATCATTCGTTTAACCCCTGCATCTTTTGCCAAAGTACCTGATTCTTTAGTATTCATATGCCACTTTCTACCAGTAACTTCTTCGGGGAAGTTAGTATCAGTGATCAAAAGATCAGCTCCCTTAGCAAAGTCTACTAATCCATCAAAATAAGTAGTATCAGCAGTGTAGACTATTGTCTCATCACCCTTGGTAATACGCATTGCATATGCGGGAACAGGATGAATCGTTCTTAAGAATTCAAATTTAAATGGTCCGATATTTGTTGGCTCATAATCATTATAGGCAATTCCTTTAGTAGCATCGCCTTCTGTTAATTGAGCAAAGTTAACAAAATCTTGTGTATGACCATAGATTGGAAGTGGTTGATCCTTATCTGCGGCTAGCCAATTATACTGCAAAACTCCTAGATCTGCGGTATGATCATGGTGATAGTGAGATAAGACAACCGCATCCAAATCAGTTGGGTCGAGATAATTGGATAATACATTCAATACCCCACTACCGCAATCGATCAAAACATTGAAATTGTCATCTCTTAGTAAATATCCTGAAGTTCCGATACCGTTGTGTGGATATCCTCCATAGAAACCTAATACTGTAATTAGCATGTGAAAACCTCCAAAAATTTTGTTGAAAGGATTTCAATAATTATGAACATAACATTAAAGCTAGGAACATATAATTTTTTAAAGAATCAACAGACTAGTGCTGATACTTTATTAAAACCCTTATTTGATGATAAAGCAGATCATCTTTTAATAAAAGTATTAGCTGAATCTGGTCAATACCGCAAGAAGACTGGATCCTTGATAAGTTCTAACAGACTATATTTATTGACTTATTTAAAATTCAACAAAGATCAAGCTGCTATCTTCGATAATAAAATGTATTCAGATGATTTTATCATCACCGATAAAGATTCAGAAATCTTTCAAAAAAAAGATAATCGTCTCGAATATTTAGTTATTAGTACTTTCCCTGATGAAGAATCACTGAAAAATTGGCGAACATTCATCAAAAAGCAAATCAACGTTGAAATTCAACGCTTCTCAGAAGAACCATTTGGATTCTTCCTAAAAGAATACGAACTTAGTTAAGTTTTTGATTAACACTGCGCCACGATATCAGGTAAGTTACAAAACCTATTATCCCATAAAGCGCAACATAACCAAGATTAATCAAAATAAATGGCACTAACATATCCATTTGAGGAAAACTGCCAAACAACGCTATTACAATGTAGGACTGCATTACCGCAAAAACTATCGGAATAACGAATGTATAAACAGTTTCTTTTTTGACAATTTCTTTGATCTCACTTTTATTGACTCCGATTTTATTCAACGTCTTTAGTTGTTTCCATTCTGAGTCATCCCTTAACAGTAGTCTCAATGTCAAAACACTACCTAACGCTATTAGTAATGCAACACTAAACAACGCTACGATAAATATTCCAAATCCAGTAATTTGATCCACTTGGATCTTGGCACTTTTTTGACGAGAATAACTAGAATCCATAAAGATAGTTCCTGTATTATTGGAGGAACCATCTATAGCAGATAACTTCGTTTCATCTAAGTTATCTGCTTTTTTTATTGAAACGCCCTTAGTGTATTCTTGGGAATCTAATTTTTCATATTGCTTCTTAGTTAACTTGTCACCATTCTTAAAGAACCAACCATAAAATGTATTCTCTACGCTAGCATCCAAATCATTATAATAACTATCTGGAGCAATGATCATTAGGCCTTGATACATCGTCGATCCGTATGGAAATGCGGAACCGATTTTGTTTGACTTAATCGTATCTGCATTTTTTACTTTAACAACTGCTTCTTTTGACTGATTTGAAACATAACCTGGAACACTGTAACCATAATCTAAAATCAAAAAGTCCTTTTTGCCGATCTTAGGATTTCTTGAAATATTAGATTTCGGTAATTTTTTATAATCAGAATAAGACATGAACGTTCCAGGAATTATTTGATCATTAGAAGATCTTTGAACAACCGTCATCTTCACTTTTGTTTTATATTCACGAGTTATTTTAGAACCGTTTTCCTTCAAATCTTTCTTGATGTCTTTAACCGTATATTGGTTAGCCGTCAATTCAAAGGGATGGGCATAGTCATAATTGTTATAAATGGTTTGGTATCCCAAATAACAAATCGATAATAATACTAACGCTAAAGAAGATAACTCAGTTATAAACCATAAAATGGAAGTATTTCTTATCAAACGCTCTTTGAAGTATTTAAAAGAAAAAACATTTATTCCTGTATAAGCGATTCGTTTAATATGTTGCAATATGGTCAAAAGACTTGGCAAAAAACCGAAGTATATTAAATATGTTCCAAACAAATAAGCCATCATCAAAAAAACTAGTTCCCACAAAACTTTATCAGCTTGACTTCCCTTGATGTCTCCCAAAAAGATAACTGTTACTAACAAACCACTAACAAAAAACAATATACCTAAAATACCAGAAGGTATTCTCAAATATAGACGTAGCGACTTTTGACGATTCTTTTTATTTTTCAACAATCTATTGACTCTAAAAGAATTCATAATACTAAAAACTAATGTAGAATAAATACCTATTTGTAGTAGCAAATTAAACGTATTACTAGTAAATAAAAAGGCAAAGCCAAACTTAACACCCATTAAGTACAGTAACAACATTCCAAAAAACTTTTGAAATATCAGTGCAACCAAAACCCCAATGACCCACGAGATCAATTGGACAACGACTGTTTGAATGAATCCTATTATAATTACTGTCCAACGAGCCATACCAAACTTTTCAAAAGTCTTAAATTCATGTGCCTGTTGTTTAATAAAGAATCCACCAACAAAACCCATATATACAAAAGCGCAAAAAATAAATATGACACTAAATCCTAAAGTAGCATTAGCGATCCCACTACTCCATATTGAAATATCTCCTTTTAGTTTGGGGTTATCAACTAAAGAAAGTAATATACTAAAAATTCCAATTGCAAAACTACAGGCAAGGATATATATCAAATAACTATCTTTCATGGTCCTAAAACTACGTCTAATTATTTTCAGAAACATTAAAGTAGCTCCCTCCACCAATTGTTCTTTGCATATTGATTATTTGTTCAAAAAATTTATTACGGTCACCCGGATTTACAATTTCAGAAAAAATGACGCCATCTTTGATGAATACTACGTGCGAACAATAGCTGGCCGTAAAAGCATCATGTGTCGCCATTAAAATAGTCGTCTTTTCTTTATCATTGATCAATTGCATATAATTCAACAAGATAGTGGCCGACTTTGAATCCAGACTTCCCGTTGGTTCATCCGCAAATAATATCTCGGGATTATTGATCAAAGCTCTTGCTGCAGCAACGATTTGCTTTTGTCCTAACGATAGATCATCAACATTTCGTTTGCTCAAGGATTCAATATTCAATAATTTAATCATATGTTTAAAATTTTGCTCGATCAGTTTTTTAGAGGCATGATTTAAGGCCATCGGCAAAATAATATTTTCCTTTACATTCAATGAATCTAATAACTCAAAACTTTGATAAATAAAGCCCATTTTATTTCGACGATACTTTGCTTGTTCTTTATCATGCAATTGCGTCATATCAATTCCATCTATCAAGACTTGTCCGTGATCTGGACGTTCATTAGTTGAAATAATATTTAACAAAGTTGATTTCCCGGCTCCAGATGGACCCATGATCCCTAAGAATTCACCTTGTTTTACTTCTAATCCAATATCTTTGATAGCGTGAACAGCATTAAATCTTTTTCCATAATCTTTAGCAATATTCTTTACAATAATTTGCACAGTGTATTCTCCATAAATTAAAAATTACTGTTATGATAATAGTTAGCCTTATTCTATCATGTGGGGGTTAATTTCATGGCAAAAATTATGATTGTTGAAGATGATCCATCTATCTCCAAACTAATCAGTGAAAATCTAGAAAAGTGGCACTTGGATAACTATGTCACTCAAAATTTTGAAACAGTTATCGAGCAATTCAAAGAATATAAACCAGATTTAATTCTATTAGATATTAATTTACCAGTTTTTGATGGTTATTATTGGAACCAAGAAATAAGAAAAATATCTAAGATTCCTATTATTATTATCTCCTCACGTAATTCAAATATGGATCAAATTATGGCAATGAATATGGGTGCTGACGATTTTGTTGAGAAACCTTTTTCAGTTGACATTCTAATTGCTAAAATAAACGCCTTATTACGTAGAACGTATGATTTTGCAAAAAATAATAACGATGTAATTGAGTACAATGGATTAAAATTAAATCTTGCCAGTGGCACAGTAGAAATTGGTGAAGAAAAAATTGATCTATCAAAAAATGAATATAAATTATTACAACGATTATTACGTGATCAAGGTAAAATAGTCACTCGTGAGCAGCTTTTAAACTTCATGTGGGATGATGAAAGATTCGTTGATGACAACACATTGACTGTTAATATCAACCGTCTAAGAGGCAAAATTGCTCAATTTGGACTGAAAGATTATATAGTTACTAAAGTTGGACAAGGCTACATTATTCCTTAAGCGAGGTTATTTATGACACTATATAAATATTTAAAAGACCATATAGGGCTAATTTTGGTAATTTTATTTGGAATAACTTTCATTGAAATAGTCTTTTATTTAGATCCGCAAGTACACTTTCAAAAAGGTACTTTGATTTATACTTGGATCTTAGCAATCCTTATCTCTGCCACTAGTCTGGTTTTATCTTTCAATAGAAAAAAATCATGGTATAACATTCTTCAAAAAAGTGACAATGATCTATCAAAAGAATTAACCGGGGCCAAAAATAACGAAGAAAAATTTATTCAAAAAAAGATAAATGATATATCACTAGACTATCGAAAAGAGTTAACAGATCTTTATCAAAGTCAAAAAGATCAACGTGAATACACGGAATCTTGGGTTCACGATATTAAAGTTCCATTAGCTGCATTGAAACTATCTCAAGATTCCGATTTGGATAAAGAATTACTTGATGAAGAAATTGACCAAATTGATTATTTAGTAGATCAGGCATTATATTTCGCCAGACTAACGAATTTTTCCAATGATTATTTGATTCAAGAACAAAATTTAAGTAGTATTGTAAAATCGTCGATCAGAAGTAATAAGAGAATGTTTATCTCAAAACGTATCGGAATTGATTTAGATATAAGTTCTGAAAAAGTTTTGACTGATGAAAAATGGCTCAGTTTTATCCTCAATCAAATTGTTTCTAACAGTCTTAAATATACAGACCAAGGCGGAAAAATATCTATTTTTACTACTAATAAAAATAACAATGTCGCCTTACATATCAAAGATAACGGTATCGGTATTGCCAACCAAGATTTAAGCCGAGTCTTCAATAAAGGGTTTACCGGCAAAAACGGACGTACATCCGGCAGTAAATCCACTGGTATGGGACTATATCTTGTTAAAAAAATGGTGGATAAACTCGGTCATAAAATTGAAATAAATTCACAGGTGGATAAAGGAACGGAAATTGTTATCACCTTCTTGGATCTTCCATATTATCAAAGAACGTAATTAAGACGTTCTTTTTTTTAACGACAAATGCGAACGTATATTCTATAATATAATTAGATGTTTGCGTGAAAGTGAGAACGTTATGAAGACTAAACTAACTAAAAATCTTGAAACTACCCTTTATCAATACTGTTTGGAACAAGATTCTTATGTTGTTGAGGAAGTTTCAATGCCTGATAAAAAAGGTATCGTTGATACTTTGAGTTATCGGCAACTACCTAATGGTGAAATAGAATGGCGCTGTTTTGAATTAAAAATCACCAAAAATGACTTTCATTCTAAGGCCAAACTATCATTTATTGGGAACTATAACTATTTTGTTTTAACAAAAGAACTTTTTGAAGAAGTTAAAGAAGAAGTTAAAGAAGAAGTTCCCGATAATATTGGAGTTTTGATTTATCGTGCATTCGATCAAAAATCAGTCGAATTATCACCTCAAACTCAACGTGCCCCTGGATTTTTAACAATTGCTAAAAAGGCTAAATATCAAGATCTACAAGTAGATGAAAAATATCTTACAAGTCACTTCATCGCATCATTATTCCGTGAAGTAGATAAAGCTAAACGTATAGAAAAAGGATTGCAACTATACTCTGACGATAAACTTTTTAAAGAACTCAAAAAACGTTCCAAGACCGGTTATAACGTTTATAAACCTGAACGAAATCTATACGACCGTTTTATTGAAGAATCAGAAAACGATAAAATTGCAGCTCTAGAAGAAGAGTTAGACGCAAGAAACGCAGAATACCAAGCACTAAAACTCAAATTACAATCTGAGGATTCTCCAAATATGGAGGATTTGATATGACGATATATTATCCATATTTGCGCGGTCGCATGTATGATTTATTAGCACTAAAAGAATTGTGTGAAAACAATCAATTGGGACCAAACATCATCCCCATAATTGAACCGGTACGCGATTCTAAAGAATTACAAACAACGGTGAATACTTTTTTAAAATGTAATCAATCTTTCAGTGTTATTTCAAATCCTCAAGTAAGTGTTTATGGCCTAAATGACACTAAACTTCATCCCCTACCAGACATGTCAGCTGTTGATAACTTTTTACCGAGTGCCATTTTAGCAGCCGATTTTTCCACAGATTACTTAGATACAAATAAAAGAACTCTTTTAATCGCTAAAAACTATCCACTGTTAAAGGCTTATCAACAAACTGACCTATTAAAAAACGTCACTAATGTGTTGATTCCAGAAGAAGCTAGGTTGCATGAAATAGTTGGAGACAAAGCTGTTTCATTAACTGATCCATTGACTTTTGTAAAACATGTTGAAGATTATAAACTATTAGAAGATGAATATTTTCAACCAGCCAGTTGGTACAATCAGATTGATAATTATGATGGTTTTGGTGATTATTCAATGGTTGGAAGTTTTTACTTCGATAAGGAGATGCCTAGTCGAGCCATTGCACTACATATAATCTATGTAACAAAAGATGGAAGTTTAAGAATCCACCACTTTGTTTCTGATAGTAATGAGAGTATGCGTGGCCAAAAGGAAAAATTCTTTGAGGCACTGAATAAATTAGTCCAATGGTCCAAAAATCATATTAATGGCATAAATAATACTTCTGCTTTACAAGAATTATTAGCTTATAATCAACAAGACAAATTTCCAGGTTTAGGAACTGTGAAGAAACTATCATTAAAGCACCATTTTCAATTGATGAAGAGATTACTTGAATATTAATTACATTTGAATAAAAAAATAGTCCTCATTTTTATAGGTTTTTAAAATCTACAAAAATTGAGGACTATTTTTATTTAACTACATTAACTCCGTCATCCGCTTTAACAAACTCATCTGTAGAAACTCCATAATAAACCCCACCATGCATATCGGTTCCAATTTTGTCTACTTTCCAGTTAGTTCCACCAGATAATGCTCTAACCTTTGAAACTTCTTTCTTGGAATTTTGAAGTGCATAGACTTTATGGTTCTTTGCCAGACTAATTTCCTTTGGTGTATCTAAATTTTGAATCGTCATACTTTCGGTAATTTCTCCGTTTGAAATAAAATCTACATCTGAGGCATTTACCCATTCGTGTGACGAAACTCTATATTGTTTTACACCATTAATGGTTCTGATTTTGTCTGTTTTCCATGAAGAATTTGCCATCAAACTACGATGGGAAACTTTATTGTTATCGTCATTGTATAACGCATAATATTTTGCATCCTTATGTGTTGTAACAATACCTGAAATACCATCATCAACAGGTTTATTAGGAACAACATCAATTTCTTGTACTACGTAGATAGTATTAACTATTGGTAAATCAAAAGAATAATTTTTTATTGAATCATCTAATGATTTACCATTAATCTTGAGATTTAGATTATCTTTATCTGTTGACGAACCACTGTCAGAAGACATGGAATTCATTTTATTGGAGAAGAGTTTATATCCTTCAGTGTCTTTTGCATCTTTATCGCTGTCTCCAAAATCAAGCGGCATTAATCTATAATATGTTCCTGTTTTAAAAGTGTCACCCTCAAGATGTTCAAAATCATCAGTAGGAAGTGGATTTCCGTTATTATCAAATAACTCAGGATTAATATTCATAAATAGTTTACTAAAATTAGGTCTTTTTAATCGTGCATATAATGCTTTGCGATAAAATTCAGGTTTATCATAAATGTTATTGAAGTAACTGACATAAATAGTTCTATTATTACCGTCCGAACCAGTATCGGTAAGTTTAGGATCAACATATTTCTTAGGATCGTCTATGGATGAAATTGGCGTTCCATCCGTAACTGTTATTTTAGATTTATAAGAAAAGTTGGCCGAGGTTGTTTCACCATCCAGAATATTAAGCCTCAATCCAGTTGAACCACTAACATTATCCATAGTTTCACCATCAAGATAAAAAATACTGATATTCATTGTGTAGGAACCAACTCCCAAATTTTGGAAATCTTTCATAGTTTTGATCCGTTCACCATTTGAATTATATATTTGCAAGCCGATCGACACTTCATTATTTTTTAAATAATCTGAATCCGAATCAGGCAATTCTTGACTCATATATTTTTTAAAAAAATCGTAATCAAACAAAAAATATCCTTGACCTAAAAATTTATCGATTCCCGGAACTGGATCCTCATCGTCATTCATATCATCTAAAAGATTAGCATTGTTTTCATTTGAGAAATCCGAATAAAAACTCTTCCTAATACTCATAGACTTAAATTCATTAGCAATTGCTTGCAACCTAGAAGCGTCTATTGGTTGTTGCCCTTCACTATCAGCACGAACTTCGACAGTTGGTATTACTTGAGGCACTATTGGTCCGACCATTAATAATGCAGTAAGGACTACTTCTGAGAACTTGATAATTTTTTTCATATTTTTACCCTCGATTTGCTTTTTGTTAACAAACTCACTATATATATCTAATGTTATTAAATTAATATTTAAAAAACAACTTAAATGAATGATCTATATTTGAAGTTGACCCTCGTTCACTATATTAGATAAGACATCTTCTTTCGCCTGGTAAAAAAATAATGCGCATGGCAGTGTATGCCACACGCATTATTTTAGGTAATACTCAAACTTGTGCTCTCTATCTTAAACGAACTGCGGCAAGCCAACTTCCTGTGCCTGCTACGAATAATGCTTATGGCACAAATCGCCATAAGCATTATCCTAGGCAGTGCTCAGAAGCTGAGCGTCTTGCCTCCGTTCTCTATCTTAGTGTCATAGCATTCAAAGCCACAATAACTGTCGACAATGACATAACTACTGCACCTACTGCTGGGCTTAATACAAATCCTACTCCAGCTAAAATTCCGGCTGCTAATGGAATTGCTAAGATATTGTATCCTGCTCCCCACCAGAGGTTTTCAACCATCTTACGATATGTTTTATGAGAAAGATTCAAGAACTTAATAATGTCACTTGGATCGCTGTTATACAAAACAACGTCTGCGGAATCGATTGCTACATCTGTTCCGGCTCCAATTGCTACACCTACTGTTGCACTGGCTAAACTAGGAGCATCATTTATACCATCACCGACCATCATTACATGATGACCTGTTAATTCCAAATTCTTAATAAATCCGTGTTTATCTTCTGGTAACAACTCGGCTTTAAATTCATCGATACCTAATTGTTTTGCCATAATCGTAGCTGATTCTTTATTATCCCCGGTTAACATAACTGGAGTGATATTTCTTGCTTTTAGATCTTTGATAAATTGAATAGAATTTTTCTTGATTCTATCACCTAAAGCGATAAAGCCAATGATCTTCTTATCTGATACTAAATAACTAATGGTATTTCCTTTATCCAAATATGGTTGAATAACTGTCTTATCAATAGAAATATTATTTTCTTGAAGGTACTTCATGTTGATCAAAAGATATTCTTGACCATCTTTTTGTCCAGACATTCCGTAACCTTTAATAGCTTTGATATTAGTTAAAGTGTCTGCCAAAATATTTTCTGATTTAGCATATTTTATAACACCACTGGCAATTGGATGACTAGAACCTGATTCCAAACCGGCAATCAATCCTAATACCTTTTTGTCATCATAATTTTTATCAAGTGATTGCATACCATTAACAGTAAATTTACCCTCTGTTAAAGTACCTGTTTTGTCCATAACTACGTAATCAATTTTTCTACTATTCTCCATAGCTTGGTTGTCACGAATGATCAAACCATTTGTGGCAGCAATTGATGTACTACGTGACATAACTAAAGGAATTGCTAAACCTAAAGCGTGTGGACATGCAATAACCAAAACAGTAACTAATCTATTCAAAGCCATATTCATATCACCAAAAATCAACCAATAAATAAACGATAATAATCCAGCTGTAACGGCTGCGTAGAACAACCAACCTGATACTTTATCAGCCAAGGCTTGTGTCTTAGATTTGTTATTTTGAGCATCATTAACTAATTTACTGATCTGTGATAAGTAACCTTCTTTTGAAGACTTAGTAACTTTTACTCTGATAGTTCCATCACCATTGATCGAACCACCAACTACTTTTTTACCAATACCTTTTTTAACAGCTTTTGATTCACCAGTGATCAATGATTCATTGATATAACTTTCACCTTGAATGATTTCACCATCAAGTGGAACTGATTCACCAGCACGAATCTCAATAATATCGTCAGCTTTAACCATACCGATATCATGATCCATCGTTGTATCTCCGTGAACCATATGAACTTGACTTGGGACTAGTGAAGCAATTTTTTGAAGTGCATTACCAGCATCCATTGTTGATTTCATTTCGATCCAATGACCTAGTAACATAATTACGATCAATGAAGCAAGTTCCCAGAAGAAATCCATGATATTAGCTGAACCAAAGAAATTATTCATTACAAAAGCATACAAACTGTAAATATAGGCAACACTGATACCCATTGTGATCAAGGTCATCATTGCTGGTTGTTTACTTTGCAATTCTCCTTTTGCACCATTCAAAAATGGTCTACCACCATAGAAAAACAAAATTGAAGATAAGATCAATACTATCCAGTCTGAACCTGGAAATTGAAATTGAAATGGTAAATGTAATCCCATAAATGGTGAAAGAATAAATACGGGAATTGCCAAAACTAATGAAATCCAAAACTTTTTACGAAGATCTCCCATATCCATCATATGACCGCCATGCATCATCATATGTCCGTTTCCCATATCTTCCATATTCATATCATCCATATTGTGCATATCATGATTTTTCATATTTTCCATTATAAACTCGCCTCCAAACAATCACATTCTACTTCATCCGGTGCTGTTTCTCGCTTATTTTGCAACAATTCTATCAATTCATCTATGTCGCCCTTAGATATAGGTGAATTTTTAATTAGATCTCCAATGGCCTTACCTTTTCTCATACAACAAAGACTGTCAAATAAATCATTAACACTCTGATGTATTGCGTCTGTCTCTGCAATTAATGGTTTATAAACATAAGGTCTTGTTGATTCATCAGCTTTCAAAAAGCCCTTTTTTTGAAGTCTAATTATCAATGTTTTAATCGTTACTGTTTTCCAAGTTGTCTTTCTCTTTAAAACTTCAATAACTTCTTTACTGGTTGCCTGACCAAGTGTCCAAATAATTCTCATTACTTGCCATTCAGCCTTTGACATATTTTCAACTTCCATCATTACTATCAGGCCTTTCGTTTACAACTGTAATCTTTATTACAATTCGTAGTTTACAACTGTAATCCATCTTTGTAAAGTCTTTTTACTCAAAAGTTTTTCACTTAATTTTATGAGCAATTAATTTGACTCATAATATGCAAATACTTTTTATATAATATGAATTATTATGCAGGATTATTATGTTAAACTTATGAAAGCGTAAGACATAATAAAGGAGACGATTTATGAAAATAAAAAAGTTTTATATCATATTTATAACCTTTTTATTAACTCTAAGTTGCTTCCAACTAAATGGAACAAACGTATATGCGGACGACAACGATACTGATCCTAGTGTTGAAGATGTAGGTTACTATCACAAGCCTACTAAAGATGTTAAAAAGTTCTTTGGAATCTGGCTAACAACTGGATTTGCATTACAACCAAAGGCAGAAAATAACGTCGTAGTTGGTGATACTGTAACTCTAAGAACTGACTCTGCTAGATCAGCTGTTTATGCGGCTGCTACTTTAGATAGATGGGCAAGATACCAATGGTATAAATTTACTCCAGGAGACGATAAATGGACTGCCGTTATTAAAAATGATGGAGGTAAAAAAGAAAATTTAACTATAACTGGAAAGGATGCTAATCAAACCACTTATTACCAACTTCAAGTTCAATGGATAGGTATTATTCCTAATCCATTCGCAAAAAAAATCTATTCACAAGTTGCTGCTGTCCACACTGTTCCCTATCCCGTAGATGGTGAAGAAATGACAGTTAGGACTGATGACGATTATATTTACAGTACATCTTTTGACATGGCTGCAACTTCGACTTATGCCCATGCAGATATAATCCCTGAAAATTATACTGGTTACGTAACATGGAGTGTTGATGATACATCGTTGGCAACTATCGACGAAGACACCGGATTATTAACAGCCGTAACTAAAAAAGAAGTGCACGGGACTGTAACAGTTATCGGTACTCTCCATAATCCTAACGGAGAAGATATTCAAAGAACTACTACAGTTAAGGTCGGACAAGGTCTAGAAGATCAAACTGTTAAAGCTGGAGAAAAAGCAACATTTTCTATCGAAGGTAATCTTGGTGATTTAGAAGATATCGATGATGATGGTGAAGATGGCGATGAAGGTGGAGACAACAGTGGTGGAAGTAACGAATACACAGTTAAGTGGTATAGAGATAATCCAGACGGGTCTAGAGTTCAAATAAATAAAGATGATGAAGTTAATGGTGCGCTATCTGTAACTACTGATCCTACTACTATGGAAGATGACAACCAAAGTAAATACCAAGCAGTTATTAACGTTAAATTAGGTGTGATCAATAAGAGTTATACAACTAACAAAGCAACCCTTACTGTTATTCCTGATGGATCTCCAGATATAAAAATAGATAATAGTATTGATAATGAGGACTACAATGACGATTTAGATTATGATCTTCATTTATTTGGAGTAAACGAAGGAGATACGATCACTAGAAAATCTACTTTGACTAATAATAGTGGTACTGGAATTCTTAATGGCGGGTCTTATCATGCGCTTATGAGAGAAAGCTCTGTCATAAAATCAGTTATGCTAGATGACAATGAATTATCTACTGACGATTATGAAGTAGTTACAAATTCTAAGAGCAATACAAAAGAAGTAGTAATTCCTAATATGAGCTTTAAAACTAAACAGAGCCACTCTGTAGAGATAAAGTCTACTCAAGGTGCAGTTGATCAAAAAGAAACGGTCCACACTACTCCATATATTGTTGGTCAAGTTTCAGAACCTGACGATTATAGATCGGATGGAGCTGAAGAAGTTATCAGTTATTCCACAAACACTATCAAAATGGATGTTGAAGATATTAACTTTGGTACCATATCTCCTCTTTCAGCAAACGAAACAATCTATCGTCCTGACGAATTAAATGAACCAAAAAACGTTGTTGAAGTGGATGATCAAAGACGTATTAAAAACCCTACTGAAGTTCGAGTTACACAAAATGATAATCTGATTAACGATGATAGTATTAAACTATTAGGAAGTTTACATTTTGTTGACAACGGTACTGCCCATGATTTATTCAATAATGATCAAGTTATTCAAGCAACAGACGAAGGAAATGAAGTTCCATCTATTGGTTGGTCTAAAGAAAATGGAATTCTCTTACATATCAATGATAATAATTTTGCTGCAGGAGTATATAAAACTCAGTTAAATTGGTCTATTGTTGAGAGTATTTAGGTTATTTAAATATGTAGTCGAAACGCGCAACACAACATAGCTTTTTATATTTATCCTTAAACTTGCTGCTTAAACGCGCAGAAAAACACAGCTTTTTCCGCTTAAAGCAAATGACCCTATCAATCCAAAATCGGATTGATAGGGTCATTTGCCTTAATGCTCGAAAGCTGAACGTGTTTTTCTACGCTCTATTTAATTGGACATGCTCCACTTTCACAATCAGATTGATCTACTAACTCTAGATCTTTCTTATCATGATCACCACTTAATTCAGAAAATTCTTCAGCAACATTTCCTTTTATTTCAGATTCACGTTCTTGATATATTTTCTTATCGATTGGTTCTTTAGGTGCTTGTTTAAACTCCCCACCACTGTATGGTAACAATGAAGTGGATTTTGTAGTATTGCGGTATTGATACATCAGTGGTGCAATTTCTTTAGCTTCATTTGGTTGGAAAGTAACGGTACAACTAACCGCATTATCTGACCAATATGTTTGCAAAAATGCTTGTGTAGCAAATTGTTCAGCAATTGAAACATTACCAGCTGATGCAAAGTTAGGGTTATCAGCATTAACTGCCTTAACTGGAAATTCAACACACATAGTATGTTTTGTATAAATATCTGGTTCGATCTTGTATCCACAAGCTTTCAATGCTGGAAGCAATGGATCGTTGTCTTGGAATCTAATTCTTTGAATTAGATAACCTGCATAATGGAAATGCATTCCTTCTGAAACACCAGCAAGTTTAGCAACAGTACCTGATGGTTTAACAGTTGTATGTTTAATTGAAGGCTGGCAATTTAAAGCCTTTGAATAATCAGCATCAGCTTTAACAACGGAATGATACAAATCATCAAATCTCTTAACAATTCTTTGATCGTAAACAGGTTTCTTAATAGCAACACCATCATCCATAGCATCTTCAAAGCCTGTAACTACACGATTTCCAAAAGTATTTAAGATCCAGTCTTGAATACCTGACATTGAAACTCCGATACGACGATTCTTTTGAATAACATTACGTGAAACTTCCCAATCGTAATTACTGAATGTAACACGTTTTGTATATCTAGCCGCTAAGCCAAAAGCTTCTTCCAATTTCCAACCTTGTTTTTCGGCAATAACTGGAAATACTTCAAATAGATTACATGGTTCACCGTTACTTAACGAGATTTCACCACATGGATTAGTACCTTCAACCGCATCATCAATTCCTGGTTGGTAACCGTCGGCTATACGACCATAATTACGTGATAGTTCAAGGTTAACGATTCCTGGTTCTCCATTATGTGTAATGGAATCTGCAATTGGTTGATACTTAGTGAACTTAGAATCAACAGAAACACTATTATTTGAAGCCCAACGATGATGATAAAGCTTCTCTTGGTCTTGCTTCATTGTAATAAAGTCATTATCTGTAGCCCCACCTAAAGCAAGCTCAGCTGAACGACGAACGTTACCAGCAACAACCGTTTTACCAATAAGGTTACCCATATCTGTACAGTCAACAGAAGTTAATTGTCTTCCTACGGCCTCATCTAAAACTTTATTAATATCAAAGAACATTTCAATCAATGGAACAGGACCTGAAGCAGTACCACCAAATCCTTTGATTTTAGCGCCCTTTGGTCTGATATCAGTAATATCTAGAACAACATCATCGATTTTTTCTTTATTTGTAGATACAAAATGAGCATCGATCATATTAGCATTGGCAATTACCCAACCTTCACGAGTATCCGGTAACTTATAAAAACGTACATTATCTGTACTATGTGACTTCATCCACTCTTCACGGTCAACTGCACCAGCTTTAAGTGAATCTGCATAAGAAGCACTCTTTTTATCGATCAAAACTGTTAAATTAACATTTTGATCGACAACAGGCATTTGTTTCATATTTTCAGGAACAACGGAAAAACCAACTCCGCCACCCTTCATCAGTTGATCAAACATAAATGAAAATGGCATCGAAACAGCAACTTGATCTTTTTCCAAATATGAAGGAACAATATGACTGTCACCATAAGATTGTGGACGGATAGCGATAAACCAGCAATTATTTAAAGCATCACCATTTCTATCTTGATAGTCAGTTCCAGAGATCCAAAGATTTCTACCTGAAGGAGTAGCAGCTAATCCATAAACCAATTTATATAATTCTTGAGCTTCACTAACAAGTCCAGAGTATGCTTCATCAGTTAACGAATCCTTTTGCAAACGTGGATCAAGATTGATATTTCCTTCAACAACACGTTTAACGGTTTCAGACCAGTTTTCGGTACGTCCTAGTTCAGGTATCCAGCGAGCATATGTACGCTTGTAAGTGACCCAGCCTAGTTCTCCCCAATGTGGTTTGATTGTTTCTTTAACATGATCAACAAAATCTTTTTTTAAGGTAATTTTCTTTAGTAAACTCATTATGCTTCACTCCATTTAAAATAAATAACACAATATATAGTATCTCAAGTCATATGAGATAACAAGATATTGTGCTTAAAAATTACTATTACACAAAGTACCGATACGAACAAAAGTTTGGTATATCAAGTAGTAGCTAAAGTAGATATAAAAAAAATATTTTTTAACTTCACAAACAAGAAGTTATATTTGAAATTTCAAACTCGCAAATTCAATTCTAATATGTTTATAAGTTGATAATCAATGGTTTTTTTAATTACTATTTGCATCTATATTTCAAGAGGTTGACAAGAAATTTTTCAATAAAAAACTACTGAAATGGTCTTGACGTTTTTAAAGGCTGTTTTCTGCCGTCTAATAAATAAAGTTCCCATTTCAGCGATACACCTTAAATAGATTTTGAGGGATTTAAATCGCAAAAATTTCCTTTTTCCTATATTCAATCAAAAAAGCATCCCTCTCATGAGGATGCTTTTAATTTTTTCTTTTATCAAAACCAAAAATTCCAAGAAATCCTAAAATAATTACACCTATCCACGTCATGACATTAGATTTCTCACTAGTCTGTGGAAGTTTAGTGCTATTTTCAGGAACATTACTACTTATTTCCATGTTTCTCGAATCATTATTTGCTGGTTTTACAAAATCATTTCCATCATTAACGATAATCTCAGAAGCTTGGCCGGATCGTCCATTATAGAAACCATTGGGTCTCTCAATATTTTTTTGACCATTTGACGATGGACTAAGAATATTTAAGTCTGAACTAGAATTGGAGTTTGTTTTTGAACCAGTATTTGAATTTGAATTCGTATTTGGCTTGGAATTCGAATTAGTGTCGGTATTAGTTCCCGAATTATTATCAGGTTTAGTTTCTGAGCCACTATTCGAGCCCTTTCCTGAGTCATTATTTGTATCTTTTCCCGAGTCAGTTCCTGGATCTGTTTTTGAACCTGAATCATCGTCATCTGGATCAGGGTCAATTTCGGCATTCTTTCGATATATCACTGAATTATTAGCAGTTATCGTATCATCATTAACCGTTGCATATATGGATGCAGGACTAACTGTATAACCTGAAACCGTGGGTACTACCACTCTTACCTGTGCTCCCAGTTGGCCTTCTACTTTTGGTACAACTGGATCGTGTTCCAAATTACTAGGAATAGTAACATCAGCAATTACCATTTTTTTCTTCAAATTCAATTCCAGATCATTAGTTCCATACCAACCAGTATTTGATCCATTTGAAGTAAGAATCAATTTCATGACAATATCTTTTCCTTGATAATCCTTTGGAAGTGATAATTCATCTTTTGATTCATCATAATCTAAAAGATTATTATCCAAAGTAAACTTTAATCCTGACAAACTATCAACAGACAATCCCAGTTGTTTTGCTATATTCTTTTTAACGTCCAAAGCTTTGGTGACCGAAACCTCAGCATCAACTGATAAATGCTTCTGATTGGAAAAAGATCCATCACCAACTGTCTTTATATTTTGTTCAATATTTATATTTTGTAAGTCATTACTATCAAAAGAATTATTCCCTAAATTATCTAGTGATCCCTTTAAGTCAACTCCGGTTAATCCATTATCAGCAAAAGCGCTTTCCCCAACGCTTGTAACGCTACTTGGAACAGTCAAATCACCTGATAAATTATTTTTAGCAAAAGAATATGTTCCAATAGTATCCAAGCCTTGATCCAAACTCAGATTTTCAAGTTTATTATTATAAAAGGCAGAATTTCCAACATTAGTAATATTATTGGGAAGAATTAATTCATCCAATTCATTATTTTCAAACACACCGGTATTTATCTTCGTTACTTTATTGTTAAGTACTAAATCAGTTATTTTATTATCATCAAAAGCATAGTCACCAATATCTGTTAATAATTCTGGCAAAGTAAGCGTGCCTGCTATTTGATTGCCTTGAAAAGCCGACGTTCCAATGGTTGCAAGTTTATCAGTACTCGTTCCAGACGTTTGATCACCAAAGACTAGTCCAGTTATCTTATTATCTAAAAAAGCATAATCACCTATGTTCTCTACCGATGCTGGAATTGTTATTACCCCAGAAATATCATTATTCTGAAAAGCTGATGTCCCAATGGTTCCAAGGCTAGATCCTAATGTTAAGTCATCAATATGATTTCCTTCAAAAGAATATCCACCGATGGTAGTAGTTTTATCCGGTATGACTAGCTTACTAAGGTCATTATCACTAAATGCGTAATCATTAATTACCGTTGCTTTATTCAAATTAATGTCGTTTATTTGATTATTGGCAAAAGCATAAGCCCCAACCGACCATGTACTGTCAGGTAAACTTACTTTAGTCAATTTATTATTTGCAAAAGCGTAATCACCAATTTGTTGCACACTATTAAATTTGATGTCACTTAATTGATTATTTTCAAAAGCATGGCTTCCAATCGACCATGTACTATCAGGTAGATAAATTGATGTCAGTTTATTTCCAGCAAAAGCATAATTCCCAATTTGTTGAATATTTTTACCAAAAGTAACTGAAGTCAATCCATCAACAATCGATAAATTATCTGAAGAACCAGCTTCGTTATTAAAAGCATTATCTCCAATTGCTGTAACTGGACTGTCTTTATATATATCAGGAATTGTTATATCTGTAGAATACGTTGGATCTACTCCACCATTTGCGGCTTTTTGAGCAGCACCTGTGTATCCAGTAACAGTATAATTTCCTTTAGAATCCTGACTAAAACTAAAATCAGATTGATCATTAGTTGATGTATCTTCATTAGAGTTACTTGTTGAATCGTTATCGTCAGTATCAGTTGGTGAGGTGGCTTGACTGTCATCTGTTTTAGGTAAAGTTGTTGTTTGCTCAGTTTGATCCTGGTCGGAATTTACTTCACCTGTTGAATCAGCTTTAACGTTTGTTCCAATCATCATACCAGCGCCAAGACCAATCAAAGTCGCACTAGTCAAAAATAATTTTCGTTCTGTTTGATATTTTTCAGTCAATTGGATATTGCCAAACATCTGTAATTTACAAATGCCCTCTCATTTATATAATTTCTATCATATATACATTTACTATGTTACCACTATCTATAAAATTATTTTTTAGGACTAATTAGTTTGTAAATTATTTGAATACGGTATTTTCTTGATTGCCTGTTTTAACATAAATGGAGCAATAATCGTAATTAAAATAATTACCAAGATCACGTCTGAGTAGTACGCACTCGACAATAAATTAGCTGAAAATCCAATTTGAGCCGTTATCAGTGCCATTTCTCCTCTAGAAATCATCCCTGTACCAACTAAGTAATTACTTTCTTTAGTAAATCCGTTTAATTTGGCACCGAGTCCGCATCCATACAATTTGGTCAAAACACCCAGAATTGTCATTATTAAAATGAATGGCAATGATTTCCATACATCAGAAAAGGTCATATTCAAACCAACGCTAACAAAGAATATAGGTATGAATAAAGTGTAACCAACTGGCTCGATGTTTGTATCGACTTCTTTTTGATAGTCGGTCTGAGCAACGGCGATTCCGGCAAAAAAGGCACCAATTGCTCCACTTAACCCAACTAAATTGGCTAACCAAGCCATCCCTAAACAAATTATCATCGACATTATGGCCGGACTAACTGCCATTAACAAATGATTACTTAGACTCATCAATAGTGGTGCTATCCAGCGAAACAGCAAATATACCCCGGCAAAAAAAGCAATCTGCTCTATAAGTACAATACCAATGTTAGTAGTATTCTTACTTCCGATCATTGAAATCATAATACTTAACAAAATAACTCCAATAATATCGTCCGCCACTGCTGCACCTAATATCGTTGCGCCCTCTTTAGTGTCTAAGGTATGAAATTCCTTTAAGACTTCAACTGATATTGAAACTGACGTAGCTGAAAAGATAACTCCAATAAATAAAGATTCAAATTGTGTAAAGCCAAAGAATAAGCTGACTCCACCCATAATAACTACTGGAAATATAACCCCTATGATGGCGACAATTATTGCTGGTCGAAGATATTTTTTCAACAACTGTAAATTACTTTCCAATCCACCAATAAACATTAAAATAACAACGCCAATTTCAGAAAATGTATTTACTAGTGTATTGAGTTTTACCAAATTAAAAATTGCTGGTCCTACAATAACTCCCACAATTATTTCCCCTATAACCGCAGGTATTCCTACTAAATGTGAAAAATGTCCTGCCAAAGTTGTACAGAACAGTAAAAAACAAAGTGTGCCTAAAAATGCCATTTTTCCCCCTCCAATATTTAATCTGTTACTTTAGAGCGTTTCATTACTAGCTGTCCATAATGGATCGTTAAACCTAATAATAAACCTATCAATGCTGGGATAAACCAATCCATCCCTAATTTTGCAAAAGGAAGATACATTTTGTCCCATTTTAAAATCATTTGAATTAAATTTTGATCAGCAATAATTGCTGGTGCTGAACTCAATGCATCAATGAATGCTGGAATTATCGTAAAAGCAGTTGTGATCACATAAACAATAGAATCATGTTCAAATATGGGTGACATTATGGATAAAATAATCAGTGTAATTGCCAATGGATATAAAAACATCAACATAGGAGTTGACCAAGAAATTATCTGCTCTAGACCTATATTAGCAATTAAAAATGATGCTACACAGGAAAGAATATTCCAAAATCTGTACGATAATTTAGGAAATTTAGTGTGTAAAGCTTCTGCAAATGATGATATCAAGCCAACTGCTGTTGTTAAACAAGTTAAAGTTGCCATAATTGCTAAAATAATTTCACCAGGTATTCCCATAAAATAAGAAACTATTTGAGAAAAAGCGATTCCTCCATCAGCTGATATTTTGAAATGCGTAAGTGAAGTAGCACCGATCCAAATTAATACTAAATATATAAAAGCTTCCAATGAAATACTAAGTAAACTAGATTTAGCAGCTGTCTTTGCAATGGCAGTTGAATTATTTTGTCCTAATCCACGAATAGAAGTAATAACTACAATTCCAAATAACAATGCGGCCAAAGCATCCATAGTGTTATATCCTTGTAAGAAACCATTTAAGAAAGCACCACCTTGATAATCACTTGTTATATGAGAAGTTGCAGCATTTCCCATTGGACTTGAAAAAGATATGCCAAAGATTATTGCTAACAAAATTAGGAATGCTGGATTCAATAATTTTCCTATCGTATCAATGATTCCAGTTGGCTTTCTCGATGCTCAACCGGCTATTAAAAAGAAGATCAAAGAATATCCTAATAAATATATGGGTTCTTGTGCAGATGAAACATGTGTTGCAATTCCAATTTGAAAAGGTGTAGTTGCTGTTCTTGGAGTTGCAAATAAGGGTCCTAATGTCAAACAAGTCAAAATCATAAAAAAGGTTGCGTAATGATGACCAAGAGGTTTAGCCAAATCATAAATACCATTTGAGCGAGTAACACTAATAGCAATAATTCCTAATAGTGGCAACAGAGTGCCTGTCAATAAAAAGCCCAATCCAGCGCTTAGCCAATGTCCGCCAGCTAATTGTCCTAAATGAATCGGGAAAATTAAATTACCAGCTCCAAAAAACATTCCAAAGAGCATTGAACCAATAATAATATAGTGTTTAAATGTTAATTTTTTATTTTTAGTTTCCATAAGCGAATTCTCCTAATTGAATGTATTATTTTTCTAATGAATCCAAAAATATACACTCGAATTAGTCCGCCATTACTATTAGTTAAATAATTCAAAACTGACCGCCTCCAGTTCAAATAAACAAAAAAAGCGCCCCATGAAAGTTACTAAAACTTTCAAAGGACGCTCACGCGCGGTACCACCCTAAATTGTATTGTTTGCACAATACCACTTCACGTACAAAAATACGCTAGCACTATAATGGGTGCACCCATGCAACACTCGTTTTAACTTGCATTGCCAGCTCCGTGGCTACTTTCATCAATGAATCAATACCATTTCTCAGATAACATGGCTCTCTGTAATATAACCCGACTGATTACTGCTCCACTTTTTTGCCGTTTAATTCATTTATTTTTAATGTGATTAGATTATTCTAATTTAGTCGGTTTGTCAACAAATTTTTATTCCAAATAAAAAAATCGACCGAGTATAAACTCAAATCGATTTTCAGTTTTTATTTGTTAATGTATGATTCAACAAGTTTCTTATTGTCTTCGTTAGTTACTGATTCTGTAACAGCACGTTCTGCTAATTCTTTAAGATCAGCTGTACTCAACTTCTTCATCAAACTTCTTACACGAAGTACTGAAGTAGCACTCATTGAGTATTCATCTAATCCCATACCAAGAAGTAGTGGAACCATAATGTTATCACCAGCAGCTTCACCACACATACCAGCCCACTTGCCTTCTTTATGAGCTGATTCAATAACGTGCTTAACCAGTCTCAAAATTGAAGGGTTATATGGTTGATATAGGTAAGAAACATGTTCATTACCACGATCAGCGGCCATTGTGTATTGAATCAAATCGTTTGTTCCAATACTGAAGAAGTCAACTTCTTTAGCAAATTGGTCAGCCAAAATTGCAGCAGCAGGAACTTCCATCATCATACCCAATTGGATCTCATCGGAAACCTTTACGCCCTTTTCAACTAACTTAGCCTTTTCTTCTTCAAAGACCTTCTTAGCATCACGGAATTCTTGAACAGTACCGATCATAGGGAACATAATACGAAGCTTACCAAATGCTGAAGCACGTAATAAGGCTCTTAATTGTGTTCTAAAGATTTCTTGTCTGTCCAAACTAATTCTAATAGCACGATAACCTAAGAATGGATTCATTTCATCTGGAAGTGGCAAGTATGGTAAATGCTTGTCCCCACCAATATCCATTGTACGAACAACAACAGGTTTGCCATTCATACCTTCAACAACCTTTTTATAGGCTTCAAATTGGTCATCTTCTGAAGGTAATTCCTCAGATTGCATGTACAAGAATTCTGTACGGTACAAACCGATACCCTCAGCACCATTATCAATAACACCTTGAAGATCATCAGGTGTACCAATATTAGCAGCAATATCAAAATGCTTGCCATCAGCAGTAACTGTGGCTTCATTCTTCAATTTTTCCCATTCTGCTTTTTGATCAGCAAAATCTTTAGCTAATTTTTGGTAATGTTTGATATCTTCATCAGATGGATCAAGAATAGCTGCACCATTTAATCCATCAAGGATAATAGTTTGGCCTTCTTTGGCATCTTTAGTAATAGTATCTGTACCAACAACGGCTGGTAGTTCAAGTGAACGAGCCATAATAGCTGAATGAGCTGTACGGCCACCGATATCAGTAACAAATCCTTTAACATATTTTTTGTTTAATTGTGCAGTGTCACTTGGAGTTAAATCATGAGCCACAATAATAACTTCGTGATCGATCAATGCAGGATTTGGCAAGGCAACACCAAGAAGATGAGCCATTACACGCTTAGTAACATCACGTACATCTGCAGCTCTTTCTTGCATATATGCGTTATCTGTCATACCTTCAAAAATTGAGATAAAGTTATTTGACACATCGTTTAATGCTTGTTCAGCATTAACGCTTTGGTCTTTAATCTGTTGTTCGACAGCACCAGTAAATTCTGGATCAGCCAAAATCATCTTGTGGGCATCAAAAACTTGAGCTTCCTCTTCACCTAATGACTCTTTAGCAGTGTCACGGATTTTAGTAAGCTCATCATCTGATGTAGAAATAGCATCTTGTAAACGACTGATTTCAGCGTCCGCATCTGAAATACTCTTCTTATCAAAAGACAAATCTGGTTGAACTAAAAGGTATGCTTCTGCGGTAGCAATGCCATCACTTGCGGCAATTCCTTTGATAGTTTTCACCATTATTCAGCAAGTCCTTCCTTTGTCATTGTTTCTGCAATAGCAGCAACTGCATCAGCAGCATCGTCACCATCAGCTGAGATTGTAACATCTGAACCTTGGCCAACACCTAGTGACATAACACCCATGATTGACTTCAAGTTAACTGACTTACCGTTAAAGTCGATGTTGATGTCTGAGCTGAACTTGCTAGCTGTTTGTACTAACATAGTTGCTGGACGTGCGTGGATACCTGTTTCTGCGATAATGTGAAATTCTTTCTTTTCCATAATATAATACCTCACCATATTTAAAATTATTCTGTAGTAATCCTACAAATATTCACTAATTAATTTAACATTAACTAGTTTTATTCACAAGGGTTTAGTTTAAAAAAATGTAACAAACCCTTTACATGTTAAGCCATATAACGCTTACAGTGCAAGTCTTTTGTAAGCGTTCATCTTTGTGATGCTCATTTAATTAATATATGTAGAAAAAATACTCAAGACTTAGCACTTGCATTCGTCGAGTGCTAATTATATACTACCCTTGTATCCTAAAAGAGGAAAGGTGGGGTGCAAATGCTTTGTCAAAATTGTCATAAAAATGAAGCAACTATTCATTTATATACAAGCGTTAATGGTCAACGGACAGAAATTAATCTCTGCCAAGATTGCTATCAACGTCTAAGAAATCAAGCTAACGAAGGTATAAATAATATGGCACAAAATCCAAACGGTTTTTCTAGTTTCGAAGATTTGTTTAATGCCTTAGGTAATCCTCAAATGGCTAGCGGTGTTGAACAAGGTCCCCAAACCCAAACTGGTGGAGGCAACGGTAATGGACGTGGTCGCCAAGGTGGTAACGGGATCCTAGATCAGTATGGTGTTGATTTAACTGCACTTGCCAAGAAAGGTCAAATTGACCCAGTTATTGGCCGTGACAAGGAAATCCAGAGAGTTATTGAAATTTTAAATAGAAGAACTAAAAACAATCCGGTTCTTATCGGTGAAGCAGGTGTTGGTAAAACAGCTGTTGTTGAGGGACTCTCTCAAAAGATCGTTGATGGCGATGTTCCAGAAAAATTACAAAATAAACACGTTGTAAGATTAGATGTTGTTTCCTTAGTACAAGGTACTGGTGTCCGTGGTCAATTCGAACAAAGAATGCAACAATTGATCAAGGAATTACAACAAAATGACGAAATCATCCTATTTATAGATGAAATCCATGAAATTGTCGGAGCTGGTAATGCTGAAGGTGGAATGGACGCTGGTAACGTCTTAAAACCTGCCCTAGCTCGTGGCGATCTACAACTAGTCGGTGCAACTACACTTAAAGAATATAGAACTATTGAAAAAGATTCAGCTCTTGAACGTCGTTTACAACCTGTTCAAGTTAATGAACCTAGTGTTGAAGAAACAGTTCAGATCCTTAAGGGTATCCAACCTAAATATGAAGACTATCATCACGTTAAATATTCAAATGAAGCTATAAAAGCTGCCGCTGAATTATCTGCTAGATATGTTCAAGACAGATTCTTGCCTGATAAGGCAATCGATTTGATCGATGAAGCTGGTTCTAAGAAGAATCTACAAATCAATCACGTCGATATGGCTGAAATTGATAATAAGATCTCTGATGCCGAGGTTCAAAAGCAAGCCGCCCTACGTAATGAAGATTACGAAAAAGCCGCTTATTACAGAGACCAAGTTACTAAGTTCCAAGATATGAAGGACTCAGCTAAAGATGAACCCGTTGATAAGAGTATCATCAGCGAAAAAGATATTGAGAAGATCATAGAAGAAAAGACAAATATTCCTGTCGGTGAATTGAAGTCTAATGAACAAGCTCAACTAAAGAATCTTGGGCCAGATCTAAGATCACATGTTATTGGACAAGATGAAGCTGTTGATCAAGTAGCCAAAGCTATTCGTCGTAATAGAGTTGGCTTCAATAAATCCGGTCGTCCCATTGGTAGCTTCCTATTTGTAGGTCCTACTGGTGTTGGTAAAACTGAGCTTGCTAAACAACTTGCTCGTGAGTTATTTGGTACTGAAGATTCAATGATTCGTTTTGATATGTCTGAATATATGGAAAAACATAGTGTGTCAAAACTTATCGGTTCACCTCCAGGGTATGTTGGTTACGAAGAAGCTGGTCAATTAACTGAACAAGTTCGTCGTAATCCATATAGTTTAATTTTGTTAGATGAAATTGAAAAAGCACATCCAGACGTAATGCACATGTTCTTACAAATTCTTGATGATGGTCGTTTGACTGATTCTCAAGGTAGAACTGTAAGTTTCAAGGATACTATTATTATCATGACATCTAACGCCGGACAAGGATTGCAAGAAGCAAACGTTGGATTCGGTGCCGAAGCAAATGGTAATACACATTCGATCATGAATCGTTTATCTGAATTCTTTAAACCAGAATTCCTAAATAGATTTGATGGTATCGTTGAATTCAATTCTCTAACTAAGACTAACCTCTTGAGTATCGTTGACTTAATGCTTGATGATACAAACAAGATGATTGCTGATCAAGGTTTGAGTATCCATGTTACTAAAGATGCCAAAGAAAAATTAGTTGATCTTGGATTTAACCCTAAGATGGGTGCTCGTCCATTAAGAAGAGTTATCGAAGAACAAATTGAAGATAAAGTGGCTGATTATTACTTGGATCATCCAAATGATAAGAAACTTGAAGCCAGAATAAACAACGGTTCTATCAATATTACTAAATATGATGAACCCGCAACCGCAAATGTCAAAGAAGACAAATAATTTAATAAAACACGAAAGAATTTAAAAAATTCTTTCGTGTTTTTTATATTTCTATTAAGTTATCTGATATCCAGTTCACAGAGCAAAGTTTCCGATTTTAATATGGTAGAATTACTGTAATTTATATACTGCCAGAGTAATCTGAGAAATTAAATCGGGGGAATGGAAATGACAAATAATTTAATCTCTCAAAACGTAAAAAGACTAAATCGTAAAGATGTTTCAATAACAATACGCTACATTGATTCACTTGGAAATCCAGTTGCGGATGCTGTAACTTTAGAGGGCCATTATTTAGATAAGTTAGAAATCCCTTGGAAATCGATTCCTGGTTATGTTTTATCATCTATAAGACATTTCCAACAAACATTTATTCCTAGTGAAGAAGGAATATCTTTGATCTATTCTCAACAAATAGCTGCCCCTGTTGTTGTGTACCATCGAAATACTAGAGGTGAACTTATTTCTAATCCAGAATATCTAACTGGAGAATTGAATAAATCATATAATGCTCAACCTTTAGAAGACGCTGCTAAATATCTTGTTAAAAATCAAAAGTCAGCAAAGGGCACCTTCTCTAATGAAGTAAAAGAATACGAATTCGTCTATAATACTGCTTCACTAGAAAAAGTTGATATACCTGATAACTTGTTTGTTCAAACTTTAAGTAACTCTAATGTCTACGAACAACCAAATGCACCCTACCCTTTAGAAAAACAAATTCCCTATAATACTTCTTGGCATGTTTACGAAGCCTTAAAGGAAACTTATCGTGATACTTACTGGTATAACTTAGGTGGAAGCACCTGGGTATCTAGTCAAGAAAATATCAAAACGCTAAATATCAAGAACTATACTATGACTCAAAAAATGCTCAATACCCCATTGGCAACAAATGTTGATAATATCAGTTTTACTTATCAAATTGTTGACAGTATTGATATTAATCGTCGAGTTAAGGTTTTATATTACTCGGATAGAAGTGTAACAGCTTGGGAAACTCCTTATGGAAATATGATAAATAATCGTTATCAAGGAGGCCAACAAGTCTTTGTTATTCGTTTGATCCAATTAGATAATCAAAGTATTTGGGCACAAATTGAGGATGGTTATTATATAGAAAGTAAATACTTAGATCTTTAACTGCCGCCTCTGGACGCAAGAAATGTTTACGCTGTGGGAAACGCTTGGAGCCAAGGTCTCCAAGCTCGGTTTTGAACTTCGCAGTTACGCGAATTTCAAAACTCGTTCCGTTGCGTAATGGCTAAAGCCATAACGCAACCTACACTGCTATCAACATTTCTTGCGTCCAGAGACTAATGAAGTTCTATAGTATTTAAAATAAGAAATAAACCAAAAAAGCTAGGTATTTTATCTTGGTATATTCGGATAAAATATCTAGCTTTTTTTAAATTATACAAACGCAAAAACTAACGGAATCGTAATCAAACTTAATAAAGTTGATAGGCTCATTAATGAAATTGCTGGTCCGGCATCATCATGTGCTTGTAAGGTGAATAATACAACTATCCCAGCTACTGGACATGCTGCCATAATGACTGTTGTATACAAGGCAACTTCTGATACTCCTAAAGCTTTCAACAAAAATACCATTAATATAGGAAAGATAATGTTTCTTAAAAGAATAGTTAAGCCAATATTTTTGTCTAGCATCTCTCTTGAAAACTTAATATTAGCTAAGCTATTACCGATAATTATCATCGACAATGGTGTATTTACGGAACCGACGTATTTAACCACTTGATTCAAAGTACCTGGAATTCTAAATGAGGTCAAAAACATTAGAAGTCCCAAAATAATAGCAATAATATTAGGATTTAATAAAATTTGTTTCCAATCTATCGCTTCTTTATTTTCTTTAGTTCTGAACAATGATATTCCATGGGTCCAACTAAAAATATTAAATCCAGCTAACGATACAACGGCGAAGAAAACTCCTTCAGATCCAAATAAAGAACTAACCAAAGGTATTCCCATAAATCCAGCGTTAGAATAAACACTTCCATACTGTGTTATCCGTCTAAGGTTTGGATTCTTTATTCTTCCAAAAATAAAATGTGCAGCAATAATAGCAATAATATAAAACAAAAGTATCCCAATTGCTACTAGGATAAATTGTTGAATTCTTTTAGACGAATAATCTTGTTCAAAAGCATTTATTATCAGACATGGTGAAACTACGTATAGCAAAATATTAGTCAAATCATTAGAAGTCGACTCTTTCATAAATCCGACTTTATTTATCAAGACACCAACTAGCATCAGACAAAACATCAATATAATTTGATTAGTTAATTGAGAAACGTTCATTTAAATTCCTTTCTGCATTATGAAACGGGTTCGATATTTAAATTATAACTGAAAATTTTCTCAACTACTGTCTGTAAGGGTTTCCAAGTTTCTTTTAAATACCCCTTGACCTAAAACGCGTTTCACACCTTACACTTCAATTGAACAAATGTTAAAGGAGTGTTTTATGATGAAACTAAACAAAAATAATGTTTTCGCAAACTTACCAATGTCAAATTACGATGAGGTCAAGGCACTATCTTTAATTTCATATGCTGTTGCCAAGAAACTTAATATTTCAGAACAAGAAGTAAAAAGCAGTTTCTTGTCTCGTGAAGCAACTTGTTCATCATCGATCGGTGAAAAAATTGCCATACCAAAAGCCAGTGCCAGCGAAGTATCTGAACCTCAAATATTTGCCTTCACTTCAGAAATGCCAATTGATTGGGTAAGCGTTGACGACAAGCCAGTCAATATATTCTTAGCCATTGTTGCTAAATCAAACGTTGATATAGATTACGAAGGAATCAAAAAACAACTACTAAAAAATGCTGAGAAATTACAAAAATCAAAAATTGATCCTGATCAATTAACTAATACTATTAATGACTTACTATTACAGGGAGTTGAGATTTAAACGATTCCTTGACAAAAGATCCCTCTCACTCAAATTGAGCGTGAGGGATTTTTTAATTCAAGAAAGTTTTTAAACCTGATTGATTTAAGCGAATCAAGCGGTCTTTAAATTCATCTTTTGTTAATTGGACTTGCCCTTTTTCATATAATCTAAAAAGCATTAAAGTATTTCGAATCATAAAACTAGCACTAATATAAGCATCGATCTGCGTAATATTAAATGAATCTTTTAATGCATCGGCAAATCCTTCGCAAACCAGACGTTCAACTCTTCTTGAAAGAAAACTATATTCATCTGATGTAATTACAAATGAATAAAATTCTCGGGATTGTTCAAAGTAATCAACTATTCCATCAAACAGATCATCCGGATGTTTCAAAGTATTATATAACGGTTTAACTACTATGATCTCTAGCAATTGATTAGCCATATCATCGGCAAATGTATTAACAAAATCATCAATTGAATCGTAATGTAAGTAAAACGTTTTTCGATTGATGTTGGCGTTGTCTGTCAGCTCTTTAACTGTTATATCTCGATACTTATGTACCTTAGATAAATCTCTAAATGATTTTTTTAATGATTGTTTAGTTCTTTGTACTCTTTTATCGATCTTCATTATCTTGCCCCTTGAAACAAAACGCTATCATGCAAAGATATACGATTTAATTCTCACATCAAGCAAATTTGTTGTGGAATTTTGTTTCTATAGTTATTATTATTTATACTCATGTGAGTATTAAGTATTCACATCTATAATACAACACTTTTTTGAAATTGGGAGAAAAATATGATTAAAGCAGAATGGCAATATTTGCTGAAACACAAATTTATGATGCTTGTTCTGATTGTTATTATGGTTGTCCCATCGATTTACTCAGTTACCTTCCTAAAATCGATGTGGGATCCATACGGAGAATTAGGTAACCTTCCCGTAGCAGTAATTAATAATGACAAGTCAGTAACCTATCGTGGTACCAAGTTATCAGTTGGGGACGATTTAGCTAAAAACCTCAAAAAATCCGACGCAATGGATTTCAAAATACTAAATTCTAAAGAAGAAGCTTCAAAAGGATTAGATAACGGTAAATACTACATGGTAGTCACTATTCCCAAAGACTTTTCCAAGAATGCAACTACTCTTTTAAAGAAAAAACCTAATAAGATGGTCCTTCATTATAAAACTAGTGCTGGCCATAATTTTATCGCATCAAAAATGACAGCATCGGCTGCCAAAACTGCTGCTGAACAAGTTTCACGGCAAGTAACAAAAACATACTCTAAAACCCTCTTTGCAGCTATTCAAAAACTAGGCAAAGGGATGCAAGATGCTGCTAAAGGTGGAGATAAGTTGACCTCTGGTAGTAAAAAACTAGCTTCAGCTAATGAACAAATCACATCTGGATTAAATACTTTATCTAGCAGCACATTAACATTTTCAAACGGTGCTACTACTTTAAGTAATGGTTTGAATCAATACATTTCCGGTGTTAATCAGGCTGCTTCTGGTAGTCAAACGTTGACTAGCGGTCTTAATACATTGAATAGCCAGTCATCAACTTTAGCTAGTGGTGTCAGCCAATTAGCAACTGGATCTAATACTTTGAGTTCAGGTGTTCAAAGTTATACCTCTGGAGTTGATCAATTAAATTCAGCTGCTAACACACTAAATTCTGGAACTAGTGCTTTAGTTAATGGTACCGAAACATTAGCTACCAGCTCGAATACTTTAAATTCTGGTATTGGCCAACTATATACAGCTAGTGGAGAATTAACTTCACAACTACAAAAAGTTAGCGATGGCGTTAATAGTAGTCAATCACAGCTAAAACAATTAAGTAGTGCTTTAGAAAGCGCTCAAAGTCAGCTATCAAATTCAACAACTCAATCTAATGCAATTAAATCTGATATGCAGGCTTTACAACAAGCAATTGCAGCTCAATCTAACTCAAACACTTCAAACATTGCCCAAAAAGTTGCTGAAGCAGCCGATCAACAAAACTTAACAGCAGATCAAAAGAATGCCATGTTGGCCGCTGTTAATAGTGCTGATACAGGTTCATCAGACACTTCAGCACTTCAAAGTGCCGCTGCAAGTTTGAATAATGACTTATCAAACCTAAGTGGTGGATCAAGCCAGTTATCTGGATTACAAAGTGTTCTAAGTACTGCTGGAAATTCACAAGCAGAACTTGCTACAGCTTTAGCACAATTGGCTAGTGGATCTCAAACTATCACTACTCAATTAGGAACTGCATCTGGTGGTATGAATCAATTAACACAAGGTATTAACCAATTGAATTCAAGCAGTTACCAATTAGCTAATGGAACCACTCAACTAGCTGCTGGTACCGGACAACTATCAAGTAATAGTTCTAGTTTAAATAACGGTGCTGCCACACTTGCTAGTGGAATCGGTTCGATGAATAGTCAAATGCCTGCACTACAAAGTGGTATTTCACAACTTGATTCAGGTGCTCAAACATTAACATCTGGTTTGAATACTCTTCAATCAAAGGGATCACAATTAACATCTGGTGCCAATTCTTTAAATAGTGGTGCCACACAAATTGCTAGTGGTTCTCAAACATTGGCTAGTGGATCAGCCCAAATGGGTGACGGAATAAACCAAGTTTATAATGGTAATAAAGAATTAGCTTCTCAGCTTTCAGATGGTGCAAAAAAGGCTAAAGTCAACCCTACTAAGTTAACTTACAGTCAAATCTCTAAACCTACAACAACTAAACATACTGAAAGAGACGACGCGCCAAATAACGGTACAGGTATGTCTCCATATATGCTTTCAGTTTCATTATTCATTGGAGCTTTAGCCTTTAACTTGATGTTTGATACTTATACACCTAGAAAATACCCTAGCAGCGGTATTTCATGGTGGGCAAGTAAAGCTTCACTTAATACAGCTTTTGTTGTAGGTGAAAGTGTTATCGTCTACTTCCTAATGAAAGTAGTTGATGGCCTAGCACCAATTCATCCCGGTGCAACTTTCATCATGATTTTCTTAACAGCATTAATGTTTATGATGATAGTCTCCTGGCTAAATCTAGTTCTAGGAAAAGTTGGATCCTTTATCAGTTTAGTCTTACTAGTTCTACAACTAGGAGGATCAGCCGGAACTTATCCAATTCAACTATCAGATAAGTTCTTCAATGTTATTAATCCATGGCTGCCAATGTCTTATACAGTTAGTGGTCTAAGAAATACATTAATGACAGGAAACTCGGCTCTACCACAAATGATTTACGCAACTCTAGTCAGTTTAGTATTTATTGTACTTTGCTTACTATTCTTTATACGTCGTAGATCACGTATTAAGAAGATGGACTTTACTAAAGAATCATCTGAACAAAATTTAGTTTAAAAGTGCATAGAGAGTGGGACAAAACATGTTCAGCTTTCGAGCATTAAGGCAAATAGCGCCAGTAATCCGAATTCGGATTACTGGCGCTATTTGGTTTAAGCGGAAAAAGCTATGTTTTGTTCCACTCTCTTGGTCTTATTAAAGTTTATGAAAAATATTTTGCATATTAGATTCAATGTTATTTATCTCATCTGCATATCCTTGTAACTCTTTAGAATATTTTTCAACTTTCTCAGCTGGGGCTTCTGTCTTATAGCGTAACTTATGTTCCAAGCTACCCCACATATCCATCCCAACTGTACGTATTTGAATTTCTACAGGAGTTACTTGCACACTATCTGCTTGAAATACAGGAACAGTTACTACCAAATGCAAGCTGCGATAACCACTTGGTTTGGGATTTTTAATATAATCTTTTCTTTTAATTAATTTAACATCATCTTGCGCTAACAAATTATCTGCCACTGTATAAACATCATCAAGATAATTTGTTATGACTCTTAACCCACCGATATCATAGATATGATCCGGTATACTGCTAAAACGTACAGGGAGTTCCTTACGTCTCAACTTACCTAGTAAACTTCCAACATCTTTCATACGAACTTCGATATGATGAATTGGATTGTGATCATGACGAACTTGATAATCAGAATCAAGATTCTCTAGTTTAGTTCCAAACTCACCTACGGCGGCTCGACAAAGTTGATAATAACTAACTAAAGCACTGAAGTCATCAACATCTTCATTACCTAAGAAAACTTCACCTAATTCTTTTTTGATTTGATTAACATTGATCATGTTTTCTCGTTCTAATATCAATTAAGTTGCCTCCAGAGTTGTGTTATATCTACAATATAGCATTATAGTAGTTAAATTTCCGCCTACGAATTATATTGAAGAGAGTGCTACAAAAAATGATTTGCCACCGGAACATAGCCTAGAGGCACGAATGATTGGCCCCGTCAATCATTTGTGGTTCGTAGCTATGTGGAGGTTGCAGTTTTTTGTTGCACGTTTAGTCTATAAAAGTTCGGAAAAAGCCAAAGAGAATATGTCTTATGTCATTTTCTCTTTTTCTCTAGACTTCTATATTCAATGAACTACTCAAATTTCAACGAACCTAAGTCAGAGGTCGAATAAAAGTCTAGTAATCCTCAATTAAACTTCTAATTTCAGCATTATCTTCTTTAGTCCCAATTGTCATTCGCAACCAGTTTTCCTTTAAACCAGTCCGGATCAAATATCCATGATGCAACAAATAATCAGCAAGTTTATCAGCTTCAGGATACTCAAAGAAAATAAAGTTAGCCTGACTGTCAAGATAATGAATTGCTTTATCATCAAAGAAGTTCTGCATCTTTTGACGTTCTAAAGCATTCTTTTCAACTACTTTTGTGACAAATTCTTGATCCATAAAAGCAGCCACAGCCGCAACTTGAGCAATCGAATTTACATTGTATGGCAAACGAACTTTTTGAACATCGCCGGCAACGTTTTTAGAAAATACTGCATAACCAACACGATAATTCGCTAAACCGTATGCCTTAGAAAAGGTTCTCATGACGACGATATTAGAATATTTTTTAGTCAACTGCATAGCAGATATTGGTTCTTCACAAGTTACAAAATCAATATAAGCTTCATCAACTAAAACCATTACATTATCAGGAACTTGCGAAACAAATTTTTCAATTTCGTCCACTGTTTCATAAGTTCCAGTTGGATTATTAGGATTACAGATCCAGATCAATTTAGTCTCTGGTGTAATGGCTTCTAACATAGCCGAGAAATCTATTCGACCATCTTTTTTTGTAGCAATTTTTTGAATATTTGCTTGTTCAATTTCAGCATGTAAGGCATATTCAGAAAATGTTGGAACGGAAATCATTTCGGCATCCCCAGGTGATAAAAAAACTCGTGACAGCATGACGATAACTTCGTCTAACCCCACGCCAAAAACTAATTGCTCTGGATCTAAATCAAATTTTTCAGACACTAATTGACGCAACTGATTAGCAGCACTGTCAGGATAACGATTACTGTGACTTGTTTTGGCCCAACTAATAACGGATTTTTTGACTGACTGGGAGGTTCCATAAGGATTTTCATTAGCTGACAAACGTACTAATTTATCCAAACCTAATTCATCTCGTAATTCATTCAAAGGCTTTTCGGGGATATATGGACTTAAATCTTGAATGATTTTTTTCATGTTGACCTCCTATAAATCCTGAATTTCGGGACGATCTTTAAATTCACTCATCAGTCCTTCACGTTTAGCTAATTCTTCTTTGATCTGATCAACGGTAACACCTTTTTCAGCCCACAAAACACATAAGTGATACAAAAGATCAGCTGATTCGTAAACTAATTCATCATCCCCACGGGGTTTATTCTCATTCTTGGCGGCGACAATAACTTCAGTTGACTCCTCACCAAATTTCTTAAGAATCTTGTCTAATCCTTTACCAAATAAATAATCGGTGTACGAACCTTTTTGAGGATTCTTTTGTCTTTCTTTAATAACTGCATACAATTCATCTAAATTTTGCATCTTACTTACCTCCTTATTCCACGTTTTGAAAGAAACAACTGCGATGACCAGTATGACAAGCTGGACCATGTGGATTAACTTTAATAAGTAAAGTATCCAAATCACAATCCAATGTCAGATCAACAACATCTTGGAAATTTCCACTTGTCTCGCCTTTGTGCCAAAGCTCTTTTCTGGACCGTGACCAAAACCACGTCTGACCACTTTCAAGAGTGCGTTTGTAGCTCTCCTCATTCATCCATGCCACCATCAAAACATCTTTTGTCTTTGCATCTACCACAACAGTAGTTAATAATCCCTTAGAAAAATCTGGTTTTATCATCTGACAACTACACCTGCTTTTCTGACCGCTTGTTTAACGTCATTAATGGACAACTCGCCAAAATGAAATACTGAAGCTGCTAAAGCTCCGTCAACATCCGCTTTCTCAAAAACTTCTGTAAAGTCTTCAACCTTTCCTGCACCGCCAGAAGCAATGATCGGTACATTAACTACTTTATTGATGGCTTGATAAAGCTCAATATCAAATCCATTTTTAGTCCCATCTTTATCCATACTTGTGATCAATAACTCACCAGCACCACGTTTCACCACTTCTTTGGCCCATTCAATAGCATCAATATCAGTTGCCTTTTTTCCACCATGAGTGTGGACTAAATATTTTCCCGCTGTTTTTTGGACGTCTATCGCCACAACAATACATTGATTACCGAATTTCTCCGCACCTTTAGTGATAAGTTCAGGATCTGAAACCGCAGCAGAGTTAATTGCTACCTTATCGGCTCCAGCTTTTAGTAATCTCTGAATATCTGCAACATCGTGTACTCCACCACCGATAGTTAAGGGCATAAAAACTTGTGAAGAAACACTTTCAACAATATCCGCCATAGTTTTTCGATGTTCATTAGTAGCCGTAATGTCCAAGAAAACTAATTCATCTGCGCCTTGTCTTTGATATTCCGCCGAAATTTCAGTTGGGTCACCAACATCGGTTAAATTGACAAAATTTACGCCTTTTTTAACTCGACCATCATCAACATCTAGACAAGGAATAATTCTTTTAGCTAACATTTTCTACCTCCGCAATCTGCTCTAAGGTAATTGTCTTTTCATATAATGCCTTGCCAATAATTACATCACGAATTCCTAAAGCTTTTAATTGATGAAGATCTCTAAGATCACGGACACCACCACTAGCTACGACATTTATTTGCGGTAACTTTTGGGTCAAACTCATCAATAAATCTAGATTAGGTCCGGTCATAGTTCCATCACGATTTACATCCGTTACGATAAATGACTTAGCACCGAAGTTGACCATTTCTGAAATAAGATCAGACATTTTGATCTGTGACTGATCAAGCCAACCATTGACGGCAACTTTACCATCTTTACCATCAATTCCGATTACAATTCGATCTCCACCATATTCATTCAATAATTTTTTAACTAGTTTAGGATCTTCAATTGCCGCTGAACCGATAATAATTCGATCAATTCCCATATCGAGATAAACTTTGGCTGTATTATAGTCACGAATACCACCGCCCAACTCCAAGAAACCCCCAAAATTTTGACGAATCTGTTTGATGATCTCAAGGTTTTCAGGAACACCTGATTTAGCTCCATTTAAATCTACCAAATGAAGTTGTTTCACAGTTTGAAAAATCTCCTTAGCCTGTGCGACAGGATCTTTATTGATCAAAGTTACTTCCTTATAATTACCTTTATACAAGCGGACACTTTGGCCCTTATATAAATCAATTGCTGGAAAAATCATTTGTCTTCACCATCTTTTGAAAAGTTTTTAATAACTCTAAGCCAACACTGCCGCTTTTTTCAGGATGAAATTGCATCCCAATAACATTTTTATTCTGGACAATACTTGGAATCGAGATTCCATAATCCACTGCTGAAATAATATTTCTCCGATCACAATTGGCATAATATGAATGAACAAAGTAAGTAAACTGTCCATTTATGTCATCAAAAGGACTATTTTGAATGATCCTATTTTGATTCCAACCCATTTGAGGAATTTTCAATCCGGTATCAGGAATCTGTTCAACACTACCAGTAATCAATCCTAGTCCGTTGGTTAACCCATATTCCTGGCTGCTGTCGAACAATAATTGCATTCCTAAACAAATACCTAAAATTGGAGTTTTATTAGTTGCTACCTTTTTTAGAGTATTCACTAAATTTCTCTTTTCCAGTTCTGCCATAGCGGCTTTAAAAGCACCCACTCCCGGTAGGATTACTGCTTCTGCTTGTAAAATCTTTTCTTTATCATCTGTTAATTCATTGTCGATTCCTAAATAATTAAAAGCCTTCATTAAATTACGAGTATTGCCGGTATCGTAATCAACAATGGCAAACATTAGATGACACCCTTTGTAGAATTAACTCCGATAATATCGGGATTGATAGTCACTGCCTCACGCATTGCCCGGCCGAATGCTTTGAAGAGACTTTCAACTTTGTGGTGCGTATTTCTTCCATAAAGGATTCTTGCATGAAGATTCATTTCAGCTGCAAAAGCGGCTGCTTGGAAGAAATCTTCAACTGTTTCGGTGTCTAGTCCACCTAGTCTAGGATTAGTAAATTCAGCATTGAAGACCAAATATGATCGTCCTGATAGATCAACACTGACTTGCCCTAATGTTTCGTCCATTGGTACAAACTGCGTACCATAACGTTCGATTCCAGTTTTGTCACTAAGAGCTTGCTTGAAACATTCACCAAGTACGATCCCAGTGTCTTCAGTCGTATGATGCGGATCGACATCCAAATCACCATGAGCTTTAACAACTAATCCAAAGCGTCCATGTTTAGCAAAGAGATTCAACATGTGATCCAAAAAGCCAATTCCGGTATCAATATCGATTCCTGTCTGTTCATCAAGATTTAAACTAATTTTGATTTGAGTTTCCTTTGTTTTTCTTTCAATAGTTGCTTGTCTCATAGTGTTCTCTCCTAGTCGTAAAATTTCCCAAAGCGTGATTCAATAGCTCTAGCATGCCCTTCCAAACCTTCAACTCGAGCCAAAGTTGTGATTGCTTTAGCTTCTTTTTCTAGGGCTGATTTAGTGTACTGAATAAACGATGTTCGTTTAACAAAATCATAAACACCTAGTGGTGATGAGAATCTAGCGGTTCCACCAGTTGGCAAAATGTGATTTGGTCCGGCTACGTAGTCCCCTAATGGCTCACTGGCATATTTTCCTAAGAAAACTGATCCAGCATTTTTAATTTGATTGAGATATTGGGTTGGATTTTTGACCTGAACCTCCAAGTGTTCTGGGGCAATGGCATTCATCAAAGTAAACATATCGTCAATTTCTTTAACAACTGCAATAAAGCCTTTGTCGTTGACCGACGCAGTAGCAATTACTTCTCTTGGTAAAACCTTTAGTTGACGATTAACCTCTACATCAACCGCTTTAGCCAACTCTAAACTATTAGTGATCAAAATTGGACGTGCACGTTTATCATGTTCTGCTTGTGACAATAGATCAGCAGCAATTTGTTTATAGTCAGCTGACGAATCAGCAATAATTCCAATTTCTGATGGTCCAGCTACCATATCAATATCGACTTGTCCAAAGACTTGTTTTTTAGCTGTCGCAACGAAAATATTTCCTGGTCCAACAATTTTATCTACACTTGCAATTGATTCAGTTCCAAATGCCAAAGCAGCAATAGCTTGCGCACCACCAACTTGATAAATCGAATCGACACCGGCAATTTTAGCGGCCGCCAAAAAACAGCTGGATTAATACCACTCTTTTGAGCTGGTGTCGCAATGACGACTTGATCAACGCCCGCAATTTTAGCAGGTAAAGCACTCATTAAAATGGTTGAAGGATACGCAGCAGTACCACCGGGTACATATAATCCAACGCGTTTTAATGGCAAAACTTTTTGACCTCTCAAAACACCCTTCTGTTCAGAATCAACGAAGCCAGTAGTCTTTTCTTTTTCGTGAAAACTAGTGATATTCTTCTTTGCTAATAACAAGGCTTTTTTAACCTCAGGGTCCAGATTATCGTAAGCAGAATCGATAACTTCTTGAGGTAATTTGAAATCAGAAACTTTTACTCCATCAAATTTTTCTTCATATTTTTTTAAAGCAGAATCTCCGTTTTCAATAACATTTTTTATGATGTCACTAACTGTTGTTTCTACTTCTAGGTCACTCAACTGCATCGTTTTTCTTTGAACAATCTGTTCCAATTCACTAATACTCTTTTGATAAATTTTCATCTTTAATGGCTCCTTCTAGTTTGTCTACTAACACATAGATTTCTTTTGAGTGTTGTTTTAAAGACATCCGATTAACTACTAATCGTGTTGACACTTTATCTAAATAGTCATAAATTTTGAGATTATTTTCTTTTATAGTTGTTCCGGTTTCTGTTATATCAACAATGGCATCTGCTAAACCGGTTAATGGCGCCAATTCAACTGAACCTTCTATTTTAATGATTTCAACGTCTTGTCCTAACCTATCAAAATATTTCTTAGTGATATTAGGATATTTCGTTCCGATAATTTTTCGTTTCGGTTCATTAGGATCAAAGTCATTAGTGGAAGCTAAAACAAATTGACACTCTCCTGTTTTTAGATCTAACAATTCATATTGATTACTACGATGTTCTACTAAAATGTCACTGCCGACTATACCAATATCAGCAGCACCGCGTTCAAGAAAAGTAGTAACGTCTGGACCTTTGGCTAAAATAAATTCATATGGCTGTACCGGTGAATCAAAAATCAGACGACGCTTTTTTTGTCTTATCTGATCACAATTGATGCCAGCCTTTTCTAAGAGCGGCACAACTTGTTTTTCCACTCGCCCCTTTGTCAAAGCAATTTTGATACGATTTTTATTCACGCCTGTCATCTCCTGTCAAATCTAATAGTGTCGCATCGCTGTTTTTAGCTTCTATTTCTGCATCATCTTTAGTTTCCGATAATGACAAAATACTATTTGGTAATTCCTTTAATTTAGCTTCAGCTTCTTGCCACTGATCCTTGTCAAAATAAATCATGGTTTTCTTTGATTTATTAGATGGGCTAGTTAAATCTGCAATCATATCTACGTCGATCCCCATACCGACGGCTGGTTCTGTTTGATCTTGAAAATTAGCTAAGAGTTTGTCATAACGTCCACCACTGAATAAATAATCATTTCCATCTTGGTAAAATCCTCGGAAAGTCAATCCAGTGTAATAAATTTGTGGAGCACGACTGCTAAGATCAACTGATACTTTTTGTTCCGGCATAACTTTTTTGATCCAAGTAATAATCTCTTTTAAGTCGCTTATTTTGGACTGCAATTCAAATGACAAATCAAAGTTATTCAATTCATCAAAAACAGTCGTTGGATCACCGAATAATCGCGGCCATTTATTTAATAGTTTATATTGTGGTAAATCTGAATATTGCTGAATCAACTCTGAATATTCAGGGATGTTTTTATCATAAAGTGCTTGTGTAATTTTATTTTGTAATTCTTTATTAGTAGTTAAAAACTCCAATAAAGTTGGTGCAAAATCAGCAATACCTAATTCTATTTCCACGTTCTTTTTTAATAATTCTTGACTCAATTGATTGATTATCACTAAGCATTCTAATTCAGCTTTCATGGAGTCATACCCAATCAACTCAATTCCAGCCTGTGTCAGCTGATTATATGAACCAGATAATCGACGACTGATCCTAAAAATATCACCCACATAAAAAAACTTTTGTGGTAAAGGAATGTTAGTTGAACTTAGAAATCTAGCAATCGGCAATGTCATATCTGGACGAAGGACGATCGTATCACCTTCTGAATCTAAGAAACGGTACATCTGATAATTTCCTAACTGGTATTGATCGAATACTTCTTGTTTTTCTAATAATGGAGTCGAGATCACTGAGAACCCACGTTGACTTAGATGTCGTTGGATCACCGAAATCACCTTTTGCTTAGCAACTGCACGCCTGCCAAATTCATCACGCGTACCTAATGGTAATAAGTTGTTCTTCATGCTTAACGCCTCCTAATTAATTTTGAAAATTGGTTCGCTATCCTAGGTAATACTCAAGAGTTAATCGCCTTGTTTCATCCTCTATACAAAAAAAGTCCCCTTAGCAAATAAATGCTAAGAGGACGTATAAACGCGGTTCCACCTCATTTTATCTAATCCTTGCGAATTAGACCTCATGTTGGCTGAGTCAACTTGGATAACGAACCAAATATCGGTAAAGCCTACTGAATTCAGCTCTACAGTTCATAGGTGTGTTTTCAATAATGACTTCTGTCTTGTTTCCAGCTACCAAGGCTCTCTGTTTGATTGGTCATTACTTACTTTTCCTAATCACAACTTTTATTAAATTTAAATTAGTTTTTCTAATTAAAAATTAATTTAGTGATAACTATAGAAGTTGTGATTTAGTTTGTCAAGCAAAAATTGCGGAATCTAATTGGTATATTCAATTTCTGAGCCATTTTTGTTATTTGTTTACCTGGATAATAATCATTGCAAAGAGGCTTATATAATCCAGCCAAATTCAGATCTAATTCTCGGTTCTGCTGTTTAATAATCTTCAGGATCTCACTGATTTGTTGGATAGTTTGTTCATCATAATCTTCTGTTAGATTAAAATAATCTTGAAATTTTCTAATTAAACTCATATGTCCAATTCTCTGCGGTACATATTCGCCTAAATCAGCTTCAACTGATTTTCTAACCGTGTCATAATAAACTTGGAAGATATATTGCGGATCATCCAAATAATCAGCAAATCCAGTTTGATAATTTTCTGGATCGTAATCAATACACCATTCTTTGTTGTCAGTTCCTTTCATAAAATGCACTGAAAGAATACTTTCCTGTGTTTCTGGACCATATTCATCTAAGAAATCTTTAGTCCAGTTTTCGAATCCTTCTAAGTAGTCAACTTCAAATCCAATCGTAATTTTAATGTCAGATTGATATTTTTTCTGAAGTCGGCGTGTTTCCTTAAAGTAGTTTGGCAAATCATCCATGGCAATACCTGCAGTTTCGTAACCATCTGGTGTTCCAGCGTAAACTTTCTCAAAGTCTTTAGGGATCGGTGCATGTTCTGTGATGCAATACTTTTTAAAACCAAGTTGAATCGCCCGTTGAATCATTTTTTCAACTGGTTCACCACTACCGTGTGGGCAAAATTCCGTATGTGTATGTCCATCTGTTAACATCTCATCACCTCATTTTTTCTAATTGAACCACAATTCTAAACTATTAACAAAATCTTTATTGACCTGAAACGCGTTTCAGAAATTAAACTATATATAAATCGATCGGAGAATAAAATGATAAAACATATTTTTTCAGACATGGATAATACCCTTCTAAATGAAATAGGAGTTGTAAGTGAAGGTAACATTCATGCTATTAAAGATAGTAAAATCCCTTTTACACTTGTTTCCGCACGTGCTCCAATGGAAATGAAGGACACAATTGAAAAATTGAATTTGACTAGTGCTCAAATAGCTTTCAATGGAGGTTTAATCTTCAAGCCGGTTAATGATTCTATCGAAAAAATCTCTGAACACTATCTGCCTTTAGAAACTGTTAAAGAAGTTGTCAAACAAGTCAAAAGTAATTTTCCTGATGTCAGCGTCAGCACTTATGATACTGACAATTGGTACTCTGAAAAGATCGACTTTGGAATTGAGTACGAATCTAAAATAACTTCAATTGATCCTACTATTGTTAATTTTGAAGAATTATTCCAAAAAAATACCGATAATTTCTTTAAAGTAATGTTAATAACTCCTACTTCTGAAGAGGTTGTAACTTTGCACGAATTTATTAACAATTTGCCAATAGACAACATTACTGTTCAACAATCAGGAAACAGTTATTTGGAAGTTACCAACAACGCTGCTCAAAAGTCACATGGTATAAAATACGTTCAAAACCTAAATAACTTGAAAAGATCAGAATTAGCTGCTTTTGGCGATGGTCACAATGACATCCCCATGTTAAAAATGGTCGAAAAACCTATAATCATGGAAAATGCCGTTGATGAAGTAAAACAATACAGTAATTTAATCACTAAAAGTAATACTGAAGATGGGGTAGCCTTTGGAATCAAGAAATTTATTCTAAATTAGGAGGAAATTATGAATATTCATGATATCGCAAAGTTAAGTGGTTATTCGGCCGCGACTGTCTCAAGAGTTATCAACAATCGAGAATACGTGTCCAAAAATGCCAAATCAGCTGTGCAAAAAGTTATCAAAGAATATGATTATGTTCCTAACGACGTTGCCAGAGATTTGAGTAATGGAAAAACTCACAATATTGGTGTCGTTATGCCTCACACAAGACATCCCTACTACACCGGCATCATCAATGGAATAATGGATGCAGCATTTCCAGCTGGATATAGGATTGTTTTATTGCCTTCAATGTATAATGCAAAAATTGAAATGAACTATCTCAATCGGCTTCGTCGAAAAGCTTATGATGCAATCATTTTTACTTCACACGGTGTAACACTTGATGATCTAGTCGAATATCAAAAATACAGTTCAATAGTGTGCTGCCATGATCCAGGTGATTATAATATCTCCGCCGCCTACACTGAAAGAATCGACTCCTATTTAAAAGCTTTTTCTTGGGCTAAATCACAAAATGCACATAACGTAGCTATTTTACTAAGTCGTGGTTTTGAACTAAGTGCCACCAGTCAATTGACTAGAAAAGCCTTTATAAAAACATTTGATAATGAACCAAACGATTCTCTTTTAAGAACCGGTATTGTTACCTACGATGATGGCTACAATTCCGCCCAATCATTTTCTCAAAATAGCGTCACTCCTGATTTGATTTTTGCCAATAGTGATGATGTGGCGACTGGTGCCAGACAATTTTATTTAGATCACAATTTACCTGTTCCTATATTAATTGGTCAGGAAAATCAATTGTCCGGTCAATTATTGAATTTACCAACCATTGATCATAATTTCCACGAAATTGGCAGATTGGCCTTTGAATTAGCAATCAGCAATGAAACTAAGCAGTTTTCAGTTGAATCAAAGTTTATTTTACGGGATCAGAACAAATCTGAATTATAAATATTTTAAACAGAAATCTATTTTTGATTTCTGTTTTTTTATACCCTAAACGTGCAACAAAAGGTTGCAACCTCCACATAGCTACGAACCACAAATGATTGATGGTACCAATCATTCGTGGCTCTAGGCTATGTTCCGGTGGCAGAACACCTTTTGTTACACTCTTTTTATTTTGTGATTATTTTATCAAACTATATTGACTTCATATAGATATACGTCTATGTTTAATGTAAGGGGATTCAAGAAGGAGTTTTTTAATGAATTACGAAAATTTTAGCAAACAACTAAAGGCAATATCAGATCCCAATCGACTAAAAATAGTTGACATATTATCCTGTGGTACTATGTGCGCCTGTGATATTCTCGACCACTTTGATTTCACACAGCCGACATTGTCACATCACATGAAAATACTTCAACAAGCTAATATTGTCAGCGCCAAAAAAATTGGAAAATGGCAGCATTACACTCTAAAAGATTCATTTATAACTGAGTTCAATAACAATGTTAATACCCTTTTTGAAAGCGGCCCTGAATGTATCTGTCATTGTCAAAATAAAACTAAGGAGAATTAATATGAGAAAAGTTCAAGTTTATGAGCCAGCATTATGTTGTTCAACAGGAGTTTGTGGTCCATCAGTAGATCAAAATTTGATCACTATCACTTTAATTTATAACAAACTAAAGGATAATCCTGATGTCGAATTTGAAAGATATAATTTGAAATCTAATCCTAGATCTTTTATCGAAAACTCTAAAGTTTTAAAAGCTATTCATGAAAAAGAAGACGATGATCAGCTACCGATCACATTAGTTGATGGTGAAATAGTAAAGATGGGTGAATACCCAACTGTAAAAGAATTTGAAAAATATACTGGAGTTTCTTTAGCCAAAGTGAGCCAATAAGGAGGTTATTATGGAAAAATATGATCCCTTAAATATGAATTTAACCCACTACCTATTCTTTACTGGAAAAGGTGGCGTAGGTAAAACCTCTGTTGCTAGTGCTACTGCCCTAAAGCTAGTGGATAAGGGATTTAAAGTAGCCATGGTTTCTACAGACCCTGCCAGCAACTTACAAGATGTCTTTGAAATGAAGTTGACAAATAAACTTAGCAAAGTTGATAAAGCTAAGACATTGCAACTAGCTAATTTTGACCCTGTTACTGCGGCTAATGAGTATAAAGAAAGTGTCTTAAAACCATACCGTGGGAAATTACCAGACTCCGCCATCAAAAATATGGAAGAGCAACTATCTGGATCATGTACCGTTGAAGTCGCCGCCTTTAATGAATTTGCTAATTTTTTGACTGACCCAAATATTGACGAAAAATTCGATTATATTATCTTTGATACCGCTCCAACTGGACATACTCTAAGAATGTTGCAGCTACCTTCCGCATGGAATAATTATTTGGATGAAAATGATCGAGGTGTTTCATGTCTAGGGCAATTGTCTGGATTGAATGACAAGAAGAAAATGTACGAAAAAGCCGTTGCCACATTGACCGATTCTACAAAAACCACTTTGATCTTAGTTACCCGTCCACAAAGAGCATCTCTGAAAGAAACTAAATGTTCATCAAATGAATTAAATAAAATCGGTATGGATAATCAAGTTCTTGTTATTAATGGAACCATGCAAGACTACGACGATGATCTTTCAAAAACGATTTTTGATCAACAAAGAAGAGATTTATCAGGATCAGCAGAGTTTATCAACAAGTTAACAACTTTTGATATTCCCTTAAGACCTTATGATATTTCCAGTCTAAAAAACATTCGTTTAATGTTAAGTGACGAACAAATTCAAGAATCAAACATAACCTTGCCTGAAAATAGTTATCCAGATATCAATGTAGTAGTTAATGATTTAATCAATACTAATAAAAAGCTCATCTTTACTATGGGTAAAGGTGGCGTTGGTAAAACAACCGTCGCTGTTCAAATTGCCAAAAAATTAGCCGACAATAATAAATCAGTCCGCTTAATTACAACCGATCCTGCTGACCATTTATCTTACTTTAATATCAATAATCCAAATATCCACATTAATCATATTGATGAAAAAAATGCTCTAGGAAAATATCAAGAAGAAGTTTTAGATGATGCTAGAAAAGCCCTAAATTCTGATGATGTTGACTACGTAGCAGAAGATCTTCGTTCACCTTGTACACAAGAAATTGCCGTATTTAGAGAATTTGCCAAGCTAATTGCTGATGACAAAGATGATGTAGTCGTAGTTGATACCGCACCAACTGGACACACCCTATTGTTATTAGATTCTACTCAAAGATATGCTAAAGAAATTAAGAGAACATCTGGCGAAATTCCACAATCCATGATCGATCTTTTACCAAAATTGCAAGACAAAAGCCAAACTGAAATCGTAATGGTCACATTGCCTGAACCTACACCATTTTTAGAATCAATGAGACTTAATGACGATTTGAATCGAACTAAAATTGCTCATACTTGGTGGATAGTAAATCAAAGTTTCTTTGCTTCAGAAACATCCAATGACTTTTTAAAGGTACGAGCTAATAATGAAATAGCTTGGATAAAGAAAGTTGAAGCAATTTCTAATAATCATTTTGCTGTAGAGAAATGGAATCCAGCTTTTGAAAAGGAATTGTTGAGGATTTAGTTTATAAATATAAACGCACAACAAAGTATAGCTTTTTTTGCTTAAATCAAATTATTGCAGCAATCTGGGATTGGATTTCTCCTTTTTTCTTTCTCAAACTTGCTACTTAAACGCGCAACAAAGTATAGCTTTTTTGCTTAAATCAAATTATTGCAGCAATCTGGGATTAGATTTCTCCTTTTGTTTTTCTTAAACATGCTGCTTAAACGCGCAACAAGGCATAGCTTTTTCCGCTTAAATCAAATAGGCCCAGCAATCCTTCGGGATTGCTGGGCCTATTTGCCTTAATGCTCGAAAGCTGGGCATGCCTTGTTGCGCTCTACTTAATGACACTAACGCCGTCATCTGCTTTAACGTACTCATCAGTTGAAACTCCGTAATAAATTACACCGTGCATATTGGGAACAAGATACTCAATCATAGAATACTGTAATACCAACGTTTAAAGCCTTTTATTTAGTGAAATAACACCCTTTGACTATATTTTGACTATATACCCTCTAAAAATTAACATAATTAGCATACTTTTGAGCTGTATCTTTACGTTGTTTTTTAGTAACTTCTGTATACACATCGGCAGTAGTTTTATAACTTGAGTGTCCTAATTGTGCCTGTACTTCTTTCAACGTGGCACCTGATTCAATCGCAAGTGTAGCAAACGTACGTCTAAATGCATGAACAGTTACATTCTTTAAGTCAAAGCGTTGTACAACACGTTGTAACCATATTCTAGGCTTAGTAGGAACAAGCATAGTATTTCTATTGTTAGAAAAAACCAATTGATCTTTATTGATTGTATTAAAACCTAACATTAACAGCTCATTGCGTTGTGTCTTACGCCAGCCTTTCAGCATTGACATAGTTTTATTATCAACATTAACCACTCTTACACTAGCATCTGTCTTAGGTGTATTAACTAATAAACGGCCGTGAGCGCCTTGCGATTCCGTTTTAGTAATACTAATCTGATTATTATTAAAGTCTATATCAGTCCAAAGTAATGCTAAACTCTCGCCTTTTCTCATCCCTGTAAATGCTAATAATCTAAAGTACATGTATGCTTGTGGATTATCCAAGTCATTCAAACAGTCAAAAAAATGTTTCAATTCTTTTAGATCATAATAGTTATCTTTCATTGTTTTAAATTGGCTTGTGTTAACTGGTAAAATAACCCTACTTGCGGGATTATCATTAATAATCTGCATCTTATAAGCCCATATAAGCACTCTATTAATATAATTGTAAAATCTCTTATACCTAGTTAAACCAGCCTTAAACCACTTATTAACAGCCGTCTGAATATGAATAGTTTTAAGTTTATTCATAGGGATGCTACCTATTTCTGGTAAAATATGAAGTGTAAAGTGTTCATCGGTTTTAGTATAAGTAGATTCTTTGACCGTTGATTTATATTGATCGTACCATTGTTCATAGATAGCCTTAAACGGCTTATTATCTAATTTCTGAAAGCCATGCTTGTCAGTGTCTAATAGTAGTTTAGACATTGCTAGGCGGGCTTCTTTTTGTGTCTGAAAACCTCTACGAGTAGTAGTTTTTACTTTTCCTGTGAGTTCATCCGTTCCTAAATAAACACTAAACATATAGGCGGTAGTACCGTCTTTTTTTTCGTACATTTTAATTTCTGTCATTGTCCTACTCCTAAACGCTAGCGGGGCGTGTTAGTTTCGTGGGTGGTTAATTATTTATAATTCTTCTAACGTGTTTTTTATTATCTTCAATTTTATCAAGTATATTTTGTAACTCCCTTTTTGTAGGAATGTGATTATCATAATTTTTAATTAATTCTCTAAATTCAGATTGAAAATCCCCTTTAATTTTTATGGGATAATTTAACTTCTCTAATTTCTTACGTTTATTAGCTAATTCTTTAAAGGGGTCATATTGTTCTATTTTATTAAGTTCTTTTTTAGGGATTGGATTTGATTTCTTAATTAATTCATTAATTTTGTCCCTTTGTTCTTTTAATATTATTTTGTCTTTTATTATATTTACTGAATTTTGTAGATAACTAAGATAATCATCCTTATATAAATCTATTAGATCCAATGTAAAAGTATTAATTGAGTTTGCCTTATCTTCCATACCATAAATAAATTCAGCTTGATCATCACTTGTAACATCATAATAATACTGTGACCAATAATTACTATCCCCATTAACCAAGTCTTTAATAGAGTACCTACCAGTATATCCATCTGGAATACCATCGATTAGTAAAGATGATGGTATTTCCAGAATATCAGCAATCTTCTTAACCATATCAGTATCAATAGAACGTTCCCCACGTTCATAGTTACCAATGGTAGTACGTTTAGAACCTAATTTATCTGCAAGTTCGTCTTGACTAAGTCCTTTTGCTTTTCGTGCTTCTTGTATTCTTTGACCAATATCTTTTCTAGTATTTCTTATTTCAGTCATAAAAATAACGACCTTTCATAATATTTCATAAATAAGATTACCTCACATGCCTCATTATTTCAATTACTTTTAGGAGAAATGCCACAATTACTTGAAAATAAATGAAATATAGTTTATGTTTATTAACGAGGCATAATTAACATTTTTGTGTCACAGAAAGGAGAAAAAATGAAAATAAACTCATCTAAGTTGTTTGAATTAAGAGCATCCAAAGGATATACGCTAGAACAACTAGCGAAGAAATCTAATGTAACTGTTAGAACACTTATTAACCTTGAACAATCCCATACAAGCGGTAATGCTGTCACTATTGGTAAAGTTGCAAAAGGATTAGATGCTAACATCAAAGAAATTTGTTTATAAGGAGGACAAATAAAATGGAGATTACACTATCACACGATCAACAAGAATCCCTAGGGGATTACATTTACAAGTTGGTAACTGATTCCATTAGCAAGGCTCGTAAGGATGCCAGTATTAATAGTAAAGACTTTTTTCGTAAGAAAGAGGCTTGTATATATTTAGGTGTATCGAATAATACGCTTGATAAGTTTCTTGCTATGGGGATGCCTTACCACGTTGTTAGAGGTATCACTCTTTACAGTAAAGAAGAAATAAAACAATTTGTATTAGAACAATAATTCAAGTCTAGCGGGGCGTTTAAAACTAATACAAATAGAATAATTGGAGATAAAAATATGTGGACTGACAAAATGGAACAAGAATTTGATTTTTTAACTGATGAAATAAAGTGGGACTTAAAAGCCGTAGAAGAAGACAGTGTTGTAATTAATACAGATTCCGATAAACGTGTAGGCGGTTCAGATTTAGCTATTGAAATTTCAAAAAATGCTTCTAGGCTTGCCGAAATTCTTAGAATTTTTGAAAAATCAATGGAATACGATCAAAAAACGGACAAATAATTATGATATCGAGTGTAAATAAAAAAAAGACCTATCCTCTCTCGCCAAAGTAAGGATAAGCCATCAATATTCATAACAATGTTTACACTCAATTATAAACGAAATTGAGGGAGATTCATACAATATGAATGAACAAATACAATCTATATTAAACGACAACTTAAAGAACAAGCAATTAATAGACTTAATTATAAATATGGTTGACACAACGCAATGTTTATCATCCGAAAGTAAAATAATGGCAATACTCACGTTATTAGATCACGGCGGTTTAAATTCTATTCAAGATAACCTCATGAATGTATCGCTATCAATAAATGATGTTAACAATGACTAAGAACTTATTAGAATACGCCCTACGATATGCGGAAAAAGGGTTTTACGTCTTACCTTTATCACAAGACAAAACACCACTTATTAAGTTTGCAAATCATCCCTCTTTAACATCTGATGATATTAAAACAATCTGGAATAAATATCCCTATGCACAAATAGGATTACGAACAGTTCAATTTTTTGTTGTTGATATTGATAATGAGGCGGGACATGATACGGATGGCTTTAAATCTATTAAAGGTATCAACTTAAATGAAACGTTGTCACAGACTACGGCTAGTGGTGGAAAACAATTTTTTTATAAAAAGCCTAAAGACATTAGCCTAAGTCAAAATATAGGTGTATTGGATGGTGTAGATATAAAAGCTCACATTAATAATTATGTAATGGTTGCCCCTAGTGAGAGAAATAACACCGCTTATACGTGGGACAATCATTTACCAATGAATGAACCTAGCACTGACATTATTAATCTAATGAACCAATCTAAGCCTAAAATACAATCCAAAAACATTATATTGAATTTCAACAATAGTAACGGCATTAGATTGAAAAAATATACGGGCAAACTAATAGACGAAATAGTTACAGGTACGACCCACGGTACACGCAACGACTGGCTAACAAGAATGACAGCTAAACTACTTAATAGCGGTGCAGAACGTGAAAACATTTACTACCTGTTATGTGTAATTAATCAGAATTTTATAGATGAACCACTTGAAGAAAGCGAGGTAAATAAAATTTTTAGAAGTATGGTAAATAAGGATGGTGGACAATGAAAGAAATTCCCGAAGAAATTAAAAAAGCTATTGATGATAGCAAAATAAAGATAGTTGAAAAGTCGCCTAAATTGATTCCATACGATATTAATTTCACTACTCCACCGGATGAGATAACGGCAAGCAATCCCGAATTGTTAAAAGCATTCAATAAACAAATTAGTGACGATACTCCAAAATGGCTAAACATATGGTTTACATATACACCGCCCACCCAAAAATTATCAAGTAAAATCACTCTAAAACATAACGTAGATGATGTAATTTATGGAGATGAGTTCCTTAAATCTCATATCATGAAACGATCTAAAGGGATGATGGAGGGGTTTAATTATTTACCCGATAAAGGTATATGGAATATATACGGCAAAAACGAGGCACAGGCAACTATTGAAAGCATATTAACACGTGATTTACGTGCATGGGGAATTTATGACAATGGGAATGTTATTAAAGTTAGACTTTATATTCTAAGGATGATGTTTGATATATCCCTAGGTAATACATCCCCATTTGATACATCACGACCTGAATTAGTAGCATTTAAAAACGGTACTTATAACATTCTAACTAATAGAGTACAGCCACATGCCTCCAAAGATTATTTACTAACCTATCACAATTACAGTATTGATCCCTCAAATAATAGTTGTCCCGCTACTGACCATCTTATGAAAAAAATGTTTGGAGATGCCTCTATCACATTACAAGAGTATATAGGATATATGTTTTATCATTCATATTCAAAGTTCAATAAAGCCGTGTTCTTACACGGAACTGGTGGTAATGGAAAAAGTACATTTATAAACCACGTTTTAAAGAATGTAATTGGAGATGATAACAATTCAGCTATCCCACCAAATGAAATGGGGAGTAAACAAAATAAATTTAACAAAGCCGAATTGTTTCGAAAAGAAGTTAATATGGTTGCAGACATAGATGATAGTTATATTGAGAATACCGCTATTTTAAAGAATTTAACTGGTGGTGATTCAATTAATGCAGAGTTTAAAGGTATACAAGGTTTTCATTTTAGAAATTATGCTAAACTTCTTTTTTCAGCGAATAGCTTACCTAAATTTAGGGATGATTCAGACGGCTTTGCTAGTAGACTAATCACTATTGATACAATCAATCCTAATACAAGAAACGAGCCTAACGGACATCCCGAATGGTGGAACGACATTGATATGAATGCAGTTAAAAAGGAAGCTCCATCTTTTGCAGTCAAATGTATGCAGTTATTTCGTGAAGTATTAGATCGTAACGGATTCACTATCCCCGATAGTGTTCGTGATAGCACTAACAAATGGAAAGACGATAATAACAAATTTAAGAATTTTGTAGAGGATTGTCTTGAACTTACTGAGGATGATACCAATGGTGAAAAGGCTATTTACATACACGATCAATGGGTAAAATACGCAAAAAATAATGGCTATTCAGATAAAATGAGTATTCAAACGATGGCTAATAAATTAGAAAAGTACGGAATACATAGAAAAAGAAGTCGAAATGGCTACGGAATATCAGATACCACCAATGCTGTTTCTAGATTTATGGGTGTTCGTGTAATTACTGATGGCTACGATTAATAGCACACTGACACATAACTGACACACGTTTAAACGTTGATATAATAGCATTTACAGAGTATTTGTGTCATGTGTCACTTTATTTAACTTTTATAATATAAATAAAAAAATAAATAATAGATAGTAATAGTAGTATAAAACGAAATAATTATACAGTGGAAGTTTTTCTAAAAATAACTGACACACTGACACATAATTAGGCGTAAGCGTTGGTAGAGTAAGGCGGTGGTCTGTGTCAGTCTTGTGTCAGTTGTGTCAGTATTTTGAATAAAACAATCAATAATACTATTAAGGAGGACAATAATATAAAACGACTTGAATATTTTAATGGTAAAAACTTTATTACTATTAGTGAAGTTAAAGATTGTAAAGAAATACATTTGGCAGAAGACAATACAATTATTACGCGCGTTTTATAATCAAGTTAGCCAAATACTTTTAGCTAATTGATAAAATAAAAAACACCAAGACAAATCTCTGTTATCATTGATGTTCCTACACAAACAATGAAAGAGGTTATTGTCTTGATGCAAGAACAGAATACCACAGTCAGAAAAAAAGGTCAGCACCTAACTTCGTTTGAACGAGGCAGAATTGCTACGCTGCACAGCCAAGGCTATTCCAATCGTGCAATTGCCAGAGCGCTTAATGTTTGTCATCAAACAATCAATAATGAATTGTGCCGCGGCGAGATCGACCAAGTAAAAAAAGTGAATGGTCAACGCCAATATTACGCTGTATACTCACCAGAAACAGCACAAGCTAAGTACGAAGCTAATCGAGCCCACTGTCATCGACCTTTGAAACTCGTCGGTGTCGCTGATTTTATCGACTATTTTACGACTCATTTGCGTCAAGATGGTTGGTCGCCTGATGCAGCAGTAGGACGGGCCAAACTTGAAGGCTTATATCAACCTGAGGAGATGGTCTCGACCAAGACGCTATACCACTATATTGATGCCCAGTTACTTGAAGTCCGTAATCTTGATCTACTCGAAAAAACGCGCCACCGTGCCAAACATCATCACTCGATCAAGCACAAGCGTCTGGCCGGACGGAGTATTGATGAACGGCCTAAAAGTATCGACCAGCGCCAAGAGTTTGGCCATTTCGAATTGGACACCGTGGTGGGCAAGCGCAACGGTCAAGAGAGTGTGATCTTAACGCTGATCGAGCGTCAATCCCGCTGCCAAATTCTACGTTTGATCGATGGTCGTGATGCCGATTCGGTCAACTATGAGCTGGCCAAGATCTGTCAAGAATACGGATCAATCATGAAGTCAGTTACTGCCGATAATGGCGCTGAGTTCTCGGAAGTTGGCGCTGTACTTACCGGTGTCGCTGACCTTTATTATGCCCATCCATATCGTTCCTCTGAGCGTGGGACTAACGAAGCGCATAATCGAATGATCCGCCACGATGTACCCAAGGGTCTATCCATGGATATTTTGGGTCCTCATGATATTCAAGCAGTTGAGTCAAAGCTAAACAATTTACCGCGCCGGCAAACTGGCTATCAAACACCCAAAGAGCTTTTCTCCGCTGCTTCCGCCGGTTAAGTTAAGTCCATAAAATATGAATATTAATGAAAATACTGATTTAATAGGATTTATCGTGTGACTAATTTGTTCTTGCAATTTGGGATTTAATAATTTTATAAACAATACCGTTCTCAATAATATAGTTCTTATTATTCTCAACTGCATCTGCTATTGGCGCATTTCGACTATCTCCATTAAGATACTCAGTATTATAACTTTCATTTTTATAATCTGAATATAATTGATCATCTTTTGTCACATCACTAAAATCTTGTTTACCGTCATCCCACTTTTGAAGAGTTCCATTTTTATCAGCATAAAAATAGATAGTTTGGTCATTTATCTTTTTAGATATGGTTTGATAATAATCAGTATCATTATTTATCGAAGCTGGCACCTTAGATAATTGATCAACGATATGTAAAATATAGCCATTCCCCAAATCATCTCCAGCCTTCAATTCTCCTGATTGTAATCTATTAACTAAATTTGTGTTATCAGACCAATTCAAATAATTGTTTTTACTTTCATCAGAATGAAGTGCAATATCACCATTATTTTTATCATAACCATCGTCATGTTTGATTTGATAATCATCAACAGTATTTTGTTTTTCATTAACTGCATTATCTAATTCATTCTGGCGATCAACAGGTAAATAATTGTTTTGAATACTATTTGTATTCTTGGCATTATTAATGTCTTGTATTTGGCTAGGCGTTGCCAATATGAAATTCTTGCTTTCGTTATTATAAATATAATACTGATTATCCTTTTCAATAAAAGTTATATTCTGATTCTGTGTAGTAACACTCTTAGTCAATGGAGTATTATTATTGATTGAATAATTACTATTATTTGATTTTCCTTGATCACTTTGTATACCACTTTGATCTGTATCAGAATTAGATATTTGGCTTAAGGTTACTTTATCAGATGTATTAATAGTATCAGCTAATATAATTTGCGAATTCCATAAGAAGAATCCCCCTAAAACAGCATTACTAAACAAAAAAAATTTAGTTATTTTATGATCTTTACTCATTTTATATTCCCCATAAATATTTTGTTTTATTGCCTAACAGAGGAATTATACTTAGTCAATTTCAAATTGGGGACATTTTAGGATAAATTCGAAAAATTATACATATCATTTTACTAAAAATATCTGGTTAATATTAGAAACAAAAAAGTCACAAAACTTCAGCTTAATTGCCGTTGCCTTGTAACTTTTTTATTATTTAGCTTTCAAATTCTAATAACCAGTACTTGAATAACCATATGTCGAACTATTTGAACCTGCTCTAGAGGTTGTCGAACGCTGTGAACCTATATTCTTAATTTCCTCATCAGTTTTTGTTGTAGAAGAACTTTGAGTTGCAGGGTCATATTGTATATCACCTGTCTTAGCCTTTGACAAATCTAAGTTTTTACGAATAAAATCAGTTACTCGTTGTAATTCGGATTTCTTCATAACTTCCATACTTTGGTCAGCTACTTGTGCACTAGTACCTTGTAAATGAGTTTCGGAAGTATTCTTTCTAACCGAATTATAATCCTTAGCAAGTTTTGTTAAATCATTAAAGGTCATATCCGTTTGTGTTTGATTGGCAATTGAGTTAATGAAGTATTGATTCAATAACGTCTTAACCGAACTACTCTTCTTCAATAGTGCTGTTAGAACAGCTCTTTGACGTGTCTGACGACCATAATCCCCTTGAGGATCATCATAACGCATTCTCGAATATGCCAGAGCTTTTTTACCATTCATATGAGTTTTCTCACCATTAGTAAAAGTATAGCCTTGATATGTAAAAGTTAAAGTTGGAGTCACATCAACTCCCCCAGCTCGGTCAATGACTTTTTCCATACCGCCCATATTAATAAGTGCATAATAATCAATTGGAACATTCAATAACTTTTGAACAGTTGTGATGGCGGTCTTAGCTTGACCATAAGAATAAGCTGCATTTATTTTAGCAGGTGAATCCTTCTGATAACCTGGAATATTAACGGCCGTATCACGAGGAATACTTGTAATAGTAGTTTTATTAGTTGATGGATTTAACGTTATAACCATCATACTATCGGTTCTACCTTTATAATCTCTTCCCAATGCACCGGTATCTGTTCCCATTAAGAGAATAGATATCGGTTTTTTTTCTTGTAACTCTTTACTTACATTTCGTTGTTTAGTCACACCAGATGGTGTAAATGAGCTGTTTACAGCATTTTTTACATTACGATATTTGGTCATACCGTATGCTGATCCCCCCAAAACTATTAACAAAATTAATACTAGAAATACATTTCTTAATGTATGTTTCTTTTTTCCTTTATTTCTATGACTATTACCCATATATTACTCCCCCAAAAAAGTATGGTTTAAAATCAATTTTTTGATTTTTAAAATCATTTTTGTTTTAAATAAAGCCAAAAAAATTATATAAATAAATATACCTACAAAGACTTCAAATATTATCATAATCCACGAATGTTTCAACATGATATTCATAAAAAAGACAACAATGAACATTGCTATTCCTGCTATAAAAAATTTCAAACTGTCCTCAAATAAACGATGATAATTAATTTGGCTTCTTATATACCACAATTGATAAGCAGTCACCGCAAACTCCGATAACACAGTTGCTATAGCTGCACCAATGGCCTCAAAAATCATAATAAGCGGAACATCCATTATTAAATTGACAATTATCCCATATATGACAGACCTCGTATAAAATTTAGTTTGATTGGTTGGAAAAAGGTATTGAGTTCCGATAACATTATTCCACGCTATAAATACAATTACCATCGATTCCACCATCATTACTGGAATAACACTATTAAACTTTGATGTGAAGAATAGTGGTACAAATTCACTGGCTATAGCAGCAAGACCAAACATCATTGGTATCGAGATCAGAGATACAAACGAAAAACTACTATACAGCAAATCCTTTGTCTTTTCATTCTGTCCCTTAGCGAATGCATTAGCCACATGTGGCATTATTACTGTACCCGTTGCCGTGACAATTGCTAAAATCATTTTTACTATTTTATCAGATTGATCAAAAAAGCCCGAAACTTGTACATTATCAATAATTCCAAGTAGAGTTTTATTAATTATTACATAAATCTGCGTAGAAATTTGTGGAACAAATAAAATTAATGATGGCATGATATGCTTAACTATATTTATATTAGAAAAATCAGGTGCATATATATACCTCTTTAAATCCGGAAATAAAGTCAGATTCCCTACAATCAATGATAAAGAAACAATAAAAATATACGTCAACAAATCATTTGAAGTTTTCACAAAAATGAAAATCAAAATCAGTGTTGATATTTTAACAACTATATTTCTTAGAACAGTAACCGCAAAGTTTTCTACTCCCATAAAAAACCATGCTATATCTGCCATAGCAGCCAAAATAGATATTGCCTGTGCTAAATAATAGACTTGAAATTCATTATTTAATAACATGAATACTCCAAACAAAAGGAATGAAATAGAAAATGTTATTAATCTCACCAATGAAATCTCATAGAAGGTTTCGGACAACTTCTTCTTATTATCTCTAACGAATGCTACCTGCCTATTACCATACAAGTTTGTTCCTAAACTTCCCATCAAGATAAAGAACTGAATTATAGAATTAGTATATGAATTTATTCCTACTCCTTGAGGACCTAACACCCTTGCTAAATATGGAATTGTAATAAAGGGAACTAGAAGAACAAATACCTGATACGAGACATTGTACAAATAATTTTTAATAACTTTCATAAAAACTCCTGATTAGCAAAGAAAATCAATTACAATTTTCTATATTGATTTAACAATCTTTTCTCCATCATTGACCAACTGAAATGGTCCATATATACTTTTTGATTATTCTTTTTAAATTTCTCTAATTTAGAGTAATTTAATACATTAAGTAAACTTTCGAAATCATTTTCATTATAATCAATCGAATAACCTACATTATATGCATCAACAAGATTATCAATACCTGTACCTTTTGCCACCACTATTGGCTTTCCTAATAATAAAGATTCATAAAATTTATTTGGAGCAGAATATTTATGATTAGTAATAGTGGGATTATAAATTGCTACCATCATATCCGACATTTTAGATATTGCTAATCCATCCTTATAAGGAACCTTACCATAAAATCTAACGTTTCCATTTCTCTTATCTTTTATATTATCAACAATTTTTTCATTGCCAAATCCCGCTATATGTAAAAAAATATCATTTCTCCTTCGAGAAATATCTATTAATTCATCCAAAAATCTATTAGGTGTTAAAGATCCAACGAACGAAATATTAATTTTTCCCTTTCGGTAAAGTTTATAATATTTATTAGATACTTCAGTTGCATTAATATCTGGTGTATTATAAATCGTTAAAAGACTTTTAGGATGGGAGCCTTTGATTTGTGCTTTACGGGAATCAATAGGCAATATTACAGAGTCACTTTTATCAATTACAAAATTTTCGATTTTTTTTACTAAGGGCTTGAATATACTAGGAACTGGAAAGGCATCCGCATAATAATCATAGATATCATATGTCATTTTTTTATTAAAAATCTTAGAAAAAAACAGACATGTCAACCCCGTATCTAAATTTACCGATTGTATTATATCTATCTTTTCATTATTCTTTAATAACTTAAAAAATAATCTTATATTGAACTTAACTAAAGGAAATAGGTTCTTAAGACCACTTCCAAAAGCTCCTTTTATACCCATTTCTTCAACATTAACATTATTACTTACACTAAAAGTTGAATCGTTATTATTACTCCTATCCCATCCAATACCTGATACTCTAAATCCATTATTGCTTAAAAACTTCATTTGCTTTTCTGCTCTAGGATCAGGATTAAACGGATTACTTGCTACAAACCATACGCTTTTTTTCAATTAGGTTTACTCCTTTCAAAATTAGATTTCAAAAACGTGTCTCTATTAATAAAAAGAAGTAATATTGGCAATAATACTATTTGATGCCTCAGCATTGATCCAATATCAGGTTCAAAAAAAGCCTGAACACTAATCATTCCAATAAGAAAATATAACTTATAATCCATTAAGTCGTCCTTGTTCTTCAAAATAGATCTAAATGTTATCCAGACAATAATCCAGATCCATAAATAATAAATAATTTCATTACTAGAATTGATACCATTAATTGGAATGAAAATATTTAATAACCCATACAAAAAATTTAAGAAGTCCGTCAATATATTGCTATTAATTAATGGATTATTAATAATAGTATTTGAGTTTACATCCATTACTCGCCATACATTTACACTATATCTATAATTAGATAAAAAATTTCCAGTAACAAAATTATAAGATAATTCCATACAAATAATTATTAAAAAATAACAAGCTATCCAACTCCAAAGATTTGTATGTTTATTTCTAGCAACAAAGTAAAATAATATTGATAGGACAAATATTAAAATCCAATATGTCCTAAAGAAAATTCCATATATTAATATAAAAATCAGCAAATTATATTTCAAAGACTTAGATGTAGAGATCAACAATACAAAGTCCATTAAAATAAATACTACCAATTCTTTAGAAAATTGTGCAGCATATGCACCATAGAATATGCTAAACATAAATAACAAAATAAGATTATTATATTTTGAAAAATCAATTTTATATTTAATTACTATTATTAAATATAACGCTAAAAAAACAATCCACGAAAAAAATGATTCCATGAAATATGACGTATCGTAATTAAAATTAAGAGCCGTAAAGAACTTGGCCGTATTTGCAAAACTTCTATCTGTATTCAAGTAGTTGTTTTGCATATATGTCCTTATTACCAAATTATCATTATAAAAATAACTTGGTAATAAATTACGACATTCGTTAAAAAACAACAAAGAAAATATTAAAAAAATACAATTTATAATTGCTGTAAACAGAGTTCTATTTAATTTACTTTCATTTTTTATCATTGATTAAGCTTTTCATATGCGTTAACATATTTTCCTATCATTTTTTCCTTTGAAAACTTCTTTCTTATTATTTCATTTGCCTTCGGACCAACTTTTTTTTCAAAATTTTTAAACTTGGATAAAAAATCAATTTCATTATTAAAAATATATCCATCGCTGGCATCTGTTATAACATTTTTGTTCCCAATAATATTTGTGACAAAACAGATTTTTGAAAAAAACATTGCTTCCAGTAATGATATTGGTAAGCCCTCCCATTTTGAAGTTAGAATGAAATATTCATAAGGTTGAATTAGTCTTAAAACTGATGATCTTTTTAACCACCCTGTTACTTCGATATTTTTTGCCGTCAACAGATTCCGTTGAGGTCCATCTCCAACCCAAACAAACTTAGTATTAGGTAATCTTTTAGCAATACTATTAAATAATTTAGGATTTTTTTGATCACTTATTCTGCCAATTGTAAAAATAACTTTTTGAGTATTAGAATTCTTTGTTTCGTAATTCAAAAGTTCTTTACTATTGACTGAGTTATTGATGAATATAGCATTTTTTGTCACTTTTTCACTCTCAATATACTCTCCATAACTACAGGCAATTGTGGTTGCATTCTTTTTTCCCAGAATTCTTTCTAATTGAAAATATATTTTTGCTTTGAGCTTCATTTCACCATTACCCGAGTCTAAGAACGAATAACCATGTGGCGTATAAAAAACTTTTTGCTTTCCATTATATTTTATTAATCTACCAATGCCCCCCGCCTTTGACGAATGCAAATGTATAATATCTGGTTTTAATGAATTAATATATCTATTTACTTCACAATAGGCTGCGAAATCTTTGCATAAGTTCATACCTCTTGTAAAATTATTTATTCTAATAAGTTTTACTCTTTTATCAAAATAATTTTGAAAATTCTCAGGTGTTTGCTTTCTTTTACCATATAATATATATACATCATACTTTCCAACTAGTCCTGAAGTTAAATCAGCTAAATATGTAAATACTCCACCACCAAACGCTTCTACCACATGTACAATTTTTTTCATAATTATCCCCTAATTTTAGTCTATCAATATGCACTATTTGGCATTACAAACACACCTATAGTTTTAAACATTATATACAAATCAAACATTAATCCACGATGATTTATATACTTCAAGTCCAATTGAACCATCTCAGGAAAACCAACATCATTACGGCCGCTAATTTGCCACAATCCAGTACAACCAGGCTTTACAACCAAACGCTGTTTATCGTAATCTGTATAGTCTTTAACCTCACGGGGCAACGGTGGTCTCGGACCTACTAAACTCATATTCCCCAGTAAAACATTAACTAACTGAGGAAGCTCATCAATGCTATATTTACGAATAAATCGTCCGACTTTAGTAACTCTAGGATCGTCTTTCATTTTAAACATGGCACCTTCAACTTCATTCTCAGAAAGTAACTCTTTCAAATGTTCATCAGCATGTACTTCCATCGATCTAAACTTATACATCTTAAACGGTTCTTGTTTTTTTCCTAAACGAACCTGTGAATAAAATACCGACCCCTTCGAATCTTCAAGTTTTATGGCAATTGCCACAATTAAAAATAATGGTGACAATAATATTAGCCCTAAAAAACTAGCGACAAAATCAAATATCCTTTTAATCGCTTTATAAACATATCGTCTATTTTGGTAAGCAGGATCAATTGATAAATTATTATTATTATTACTACCATCAAAATACTCCATATCCTTATTCCCCTTTATCAATCGAATTATCTAAAACAACCAGAATCTCTTTCTCTTCTTAGTTAATTCAGAAATACGAACATAATCTGTATCCCCAACATCATCGCCATTGATGATGTTTTTTGCATTTATATTAAATTGTTGGGCCTTATTTCTTCCTTCTTCGCGTTCTAACTTATCAAAGGCCTCTTTCATCAAGTACCTTCGTCCCTTAAAGTTATGTGCATCCGAAGCAAAAACAAATCCCAAGTTTGCTTTGATAATTTGCTCAGTTAATTCTTGAACGTGTTTCCCAAACACACCCAAGTAACTACTACTAGTCAGTTGAGTCAAACAACCCATTTTTACAAATTCATACAATTTATCTGGTTTTTCTTGAAAGCCCAAATTTCTCTCCGGATGGGCGATAACTGGTACTATTCCCCTAGTGGTCAAATCAAAAATCATATCGGCCGTATATTCAGGAATCCCATTATGTGGCAATTCCAATAACAAATATCGATTGGTTTCATCCATAAATAAAACGTCATCTTCAACTATGGCCGAAATCAACTCACCAGTCAAATGAACTTCCTGCCCTGCAAAAACAGTCAACGATATCTGATTGCTATCTAGTTTCTTTTGAAACTCATTAGTCTTTTCTATTACATCTTGCTTATGATTAACATATTCACCATCCATATGATGTGGTGTCAAAAGTGCATGACTAATACCTTGATCTACAGCCACCCTAGCCAAATCCAGCGACATCTGTAAATCCTTAGATCCATCATCAACTCCTGGCAAAATATGGCAATGCAAATCAATTAATTTCATTTTTTCTTCTCAGCTCCATAATAACCACCGTAATATCCACCATAATATCCGGAATATTTTTCTTTAGTTACTCGATTCATGATTACGCCTAAAATATTGGCATGAACTGTTTCTAAAGCCTGTTTAGCATGTGCTACACCTGCTTTTTCAGCAATACCTTGTGGAACAACCATAATTACGCCATCAACTTGGGCAGCTAGAACTTGAGCATCAGTTACGGAATTAGCTGGTGGAGCATCCAATATCAACAAATCCGATTTATCTTCAAGCCTTGTCAATAGATCTTTTGTACGCATACTTCCCAACAATTCAGAAGGATTAGGAGGAATTGGTCCACTTGTAATGACAAATAAATTATTAACCATTGTAGGTTGAATAATTTCTTCAAATGAAGCATTACCCAATAAATAACTGGATAATCCTACTCTATTACTGACATTAAAGATTTTATGGACTGTAGGTCTTCTTAGATCAGCATCCATTAGAATGACCTTTTCACCTTGATTGGCCCAAGTTACGGCCACATTATTACTGACAGTCGATTTACCTTCTGATGGTGCAGAAGATGTAAATAAAATCGACTTTAATTTTTTATCAACTGATGAAAACTGAATATTTATTCTAATAGTATTAAATTGCTCAGATGTAGCACTGGTCGGATCATCATAAGTAATTAATCCAACACCATGCTTCAAGCTATATTTATCTAATTTTTTAGTCTTACTTTTAAATAATGGCATTAGTTTACCTAGACCCTTCTGTGATTTCTAGATGAAAATTCACTGTTGTTCATTGGTACTTGTAAGTCCTTATGTTCAGCAGTACGTTCAATATCTTTTTGATCAATCTCACTAACAATTCCTAAACTGGTTAAGCCTAAATCGTCAGTTAAGAAACTTTCATCACTCACTGTTCGATCTGTTAATTCACGAATAAAGGCTAATGCTATCCCCAATATCAATCCTAAAATGATTCCCGCCAAAATATTTAACGTCTTACGAGGGCTTACTGGTTTAGTATTCGTCTCAGCCTCAGAAACAATTGAAACATTATTGACACTCATGATCTTAACGACCTTTTTCTTAAAAACCTTTGCCGTTTCATTAGCAATTGCAGCTGCTGTTCCTGCATCGGTTGACTTCGCCGTTACTGAAAATACTTGAGAGTTTTGAGAATTACTAATTGATAGTGAATCTTTCAATGCACTCATTGATCCAGGATATCCAGGGTAATCTCTAATCTGCTTATTCACATCCCTTAAAACAGTTGGGCTAGTAATAATGTCCTTATATGTACTGATCATTTGCACGTCAGCTTGCACTTGTTGAAACTGTGCCGCCTGCATGTCTGATGATAACTTACGATTAACCAAAATCTCTGTTGTGGCGCTATACTTAGGCGTCATAACAAAAAAAGTCACAAAAATTGCGGCCAGCGTTACAACTAATGTTGTCCCGGCTATAGCCCTTATATGTTTACGTAGTATGCCAAATATTTGAATCATACTGATAGTTTGTTCTGATCCCACTTCGTCCTCCTAATAAATCCCAAAATATATATAAATTAATCCTAATACATATAAGAAAGTATAGACCTGTTGACATATTGCGACAATATATCAAATTAAATTAGCATTAAAGAAGCGTTTCCAATATTTTGAATATACATATTCGTAGTCTTCTTACTAAAAAATCATTATAAAAGATAATTTTTTATCAGAACTTACTTATCTCCCTTCGAAATTGCATTTTTAATCCATCTCTGTGAAAAGCCATAAGTATGCGATAATAGATACCTTTAACCTCAATCAAGTCATTTGCCATATTGATCTTGTCCCCTTTAACCACAGATCCTACTATTTGGCGCTGTTCAAGGTTATTGGTTGGTACCGTATCACTTAATTTAGTGACAATATAATTGTTAACACTGCGATTTTCACGACTGGCATCTTCTGCTATTCAGTCGTACAAATCTTTGTCTAATCTTAATGCTATTGTTTTATCTGCCATGGCTTCATTATATCAAAGTAAAATCATAATAATATTGACAAATTGTAAAAAAATAGAACAAAACATGCTCGAAGGCTATGTTCTGTTCCACGTTTAGACTGCCAATTTATACTGTTCTAGGGTTATGTCCTAACTTCTTTTCCTGTATTTATTCAAATCTTAGTTTTTTTGCTCGGTGTTGATAATGCTTATATAATCCTGAATAACGCTCTTTATATTCCGAGCGCCATGGTTTATCTCGACCACAGAAATGTAAAATAACTGTATTATCAATTACCCAATCAATATCCCATTCACCATTGCTTTTAGCAAAGTACAGAGGATTCATACGTGCATCATAATTATAGAGTTCATCAGGAATCTTCATTATATGTTGTCCATATAGTCCATTTAAAATATCTTGATCTGGCAAAAAAAGTGCCTTACCCATTTTTTCAATATAATTAAAAATATCATTGGCTTTAACGTGTTCTCTAATTGCTTCTAGGTCCATCAACATCACGCCTGAATTATAGTAACTTTCAGTTTCATAATTACCTAATCGTAATTTATTCAAATTATCAGTTACATCTAATGATGTATGACTTGCTGCGGCATACCAATAATCTTTTAAATCCAATTCATATAAAGACATTAAATCGTTAATAACCAAAATATCAACGTCCAAATAGAGAATTCGTTTCAAATTCTTTGGTAAATATTTATAAGCCAATAAGCGATAATAAATTGTTTTAGGGTAACGGTCTGTCGTTGGTGCATCATTAAATTGATTATCATCAATTACCACTGGATGATAATGCATTCCTAATTTTTGGCAAAAATTATTTAATGTTTCCGATAATTTCAACTTGGGACTTTGAATCACGTAAACCCCATATTGATCTACTGAGGTATTTTGCTTAATTGAATATAGGGTCGTCATTAATTGCTTTGTTACATTATCATCAATTGGCAAATTACAAGTTTAATCCGAACAAGCCCGGAATCTTTCAATGGCAGTCTGTTGATGATGTATTTTTAATGGTCGTTGATTAATTAGTTCAAGTGCTGCTAGGATCTCATCAGTCGTTACTTGGCTAAAATTGGTCTTTTTCGGGAAGAACCAGCGTAACCGTCTATTAAAATATTCATTGGAACCTCGCTCCCATGGTGAATATGGATGGCAAAAATAAACTTTGATCTGATAATCCTGTTCTAAGGCCTGATAATTGGCAAACTCTTTACCATGATCAACAGTAATGGATTTTACTTGGGGACCGAAGGCCCCCATAAACTTGCCAAAGGCGGTGTTTAGAGCCTTAGCCGTTCTATTAGGGGCTTTGATGGCCCATAGAAGTCGGGTCTTACGTTCTACGAATGTAACCAGACATGATCGTGACTCACTTCGACTAGAAAGCACCGTATCTACTTCCCAATGACCAAAAGCTAACCGTTGATTAACAGTTGTTGGCCGTTGTTCGATGGAAGTCCCACTTGTAAATTTCCCACGATTTTCGCTCACTCGGTGCTGGCGGACATTTCGATTGGGTAGATCAGTCAATTTGAAGGGAAGCCAGCCACGATTAAGCCAATTATAAATTGACGCAGTGCTCAAGTTATAAGCGGCCGCAATGGTTTCTGGTGACCAGGTTAATCGTAAGTGATTGGTAATTAAAGTCGCTAATGCTGCCGTCAGCATCGAACGACGACCGCAATTCCGCCTTTTGCGATCTGCATCTTGCTGAGCTAATTCTGGATCATAAGATTTAACCCGGTCCAACTCATAGCTAATCGTAGCTTTGGCGACGCCTAAGGCGTCAGCCATTACTTGGTAAGATTTATTCCCCTCATTGACCAGTTGTGCTAGTGCGCCACGTTGAAAACGTGATAAAGTAGATGTACCCAAAGTAATCACTCCCTATATTGGTTGGAATTAGCTACTACCATTGTAAGTGATTGCTTTGGGCTTTTTAATTTCTGTTCAGATTAATTATAGAATTTGCCCTATGATAAAAATACTATTGATAGTTGTTATTATGAACGTGCTAAGTTTGAATTACATACAGAATCATATGAAGACTTCATGAAACGATTGAGAGCAAGCAACAAATAGCTATTACACATGAGTGTATTAATACATCAAAATAGAATAGATACGATCTAATAGAGTGTGTACTTAATTGTATGCTCTCTATTTCTTTATAGACCCCCCGCCTACTGTTTCTAGGGAGACAGCTCGCATAGTGGGCATGAGCTTTAAAAATAACCCCGTTTTCAAAACTTTTTAGCTAATTACAGTTAAACAATTAAATAATTACTATGACTAAAGGTATTTCATTATAAATAGATGTGAAAAAACAGCTTAAAACAACTAATTAACTATCAGAATATAGACAAAAGTAGCATTTTTATGATGTAAAACTAATGTTTAAGTGTTTGTAAAAGGCACCCGTAAAATGTAGGAAAACGGCAGGTTAGAACTGTTGGTTTTC
>NZ_AZDG01000007.1 GCF_001434665.1 Companilactobacillus tucceti DSM 20183
AGAGACAGATTCAACTTTATAATATTTCATCTGTCAACTTGACAGGGACTAGTGCATCTTATGCAGTTCCATTTTTTTATATTGGAGAAGTAATAAGTTTCAAATTAAGAAAGGCAATAATAGTTGTTAAAATCAAACCGACGATTAAAGCTAATTTACTATTAACATTATTTCCCATGATTTTCTTGTTACTATTCAAAAATATGGGGCTAAATTTTATAAGGAGCAAAGTATAAAAATTGGTCAACAAGTATTAGGTGAATCTGTTTATAGATGGAATCTTGCTTAAACGCGTTAAAAACACGGCTTTTTCTGCTTAAAAAAAACAAGCCCCACCAATCCAAAGTCGGATTGATGGGGCTTGTTTGTCTTAATGATCGAAAGCTGAACGTGTTTTTAACACTCTATTTCTTACGTTTTATATCATTTAAGACTTTTTTAGCACGTCTTCTTGTTTTAATGTTTTTTGATTTTAAACGACGTAATGAACTAGCTCGATCTATTTTTTCTGCCATTATTTTTGTACCTCTACTAATATTTTATTAAGCTGTTTGTATTGCGACAGCATCCATTCTTTATAATTTTTACCGGCTGGTAATGTTTCGGTTACTTTTAAAACGGGGATATTATTTTTATTAGCCAGTTTTACCATATTATCAACTGTTTTGCTGTCGGATTGAGAATTATACACTAAAAATGAAATGTTTTGTTCCATAATACCTTGGCGCATATTTTTGACTACTTTAGGCGATGGATCGGTTCCATTTTCAACAGCTTTTTCGAATTCCTTATTACCGACTTTGAATCCCATATCTTCAATAGAATAGTCAAAGACAGGTTCACTAACGTATACATCTTTGTTATTTGCATTTTGAGCAGTTTGTTTTAATTCGTCTAATTCTGATTGAACGGGTTTTAATGATTTGATGTATTTATCGGCATTTTTTTGAAAATAAGCTTTATTTTTAGGCTGCTTCTTACCAAGTTCTTTAGCTAGATAGTTAGCTAACTTAGGCATAGTTTTAGGATCATACCAAAGATGGGGATTGTCTCCGGTTTTCTTATTCATAATATCTTCACCGACCAAAATCTTGGATGTTGAATCATTTTTTGAAAGTTTATTCATCCAAGAATCATATCCTAAACCATTAGCAATTGTTACATCTGCTGCGGAAACATCTTTTGCAATATTAGTCGTAGGTTCATAGTCATGTGGATCAAGTCCCGGTTTATTGATGATCGATTGTACAGATCCTTTATTACCAACGACAGCTTTAGCAACTTCGCCATAAAAATCAGTGGTAGTAACAATTTTTATTTTGTTGTTTTCAGCTTGTTTATTTCCACAAGCTGAGAGTGTTATTCCTAAAAACACAATTCCCAAAAATAAAGAAAGGAATTTCAAATTTTTTTGAAACATATAAAATCTCCTTCTAAATAGTAATTATTACTGTTTAAGGATATATTAATTCTTTTTAATTGTAAATGGTAATATTTACGATTTACAATGTATAAGAGAATAAAAATAACCTCAACAACCCAAAAATAGGATTGTTGAGGCTATTCAAAATTAATTTTATTCGTTATATTTAATACCCAATTCAATAAAGTATTGGAAAATACGATTCTTAGTTATTTTACCGATGACTTGTCTGGGATCATCTTTTCTTGTAACTGGTAATGAATCAACTTCATGTTTAAAAAGTAAGTTGCCCACTTCAAGAACTGACATATCTTCAGTTACTGTTACTAGATTTGGCATCCTAGTCATAACCATACTGGCGACCATTGATTCGGTATCAGCGTTATTCACAGTTACTGAAAGTAAATCTTTACGTGATATAAGTCCTAAAAGATTTTTATCATCATCTACGACGTAAAGAGAACCTGAATCTTGAAGAAATAAGATATTAACGCACTCTTGTAAAGTAGTATTTGCCTGTACAAAGGTAGGATCCTTCAAAATTTTGGCAATATTATTGTCGTAAAGTTCTTTAAAGTTAATGCTGGACTTTGGCATTGCGGAAAACTCATATCCGACTTTAGGACGTGATTTGAGTATTTCAATGGCAGTCAATAGACGCAGATCACCACGAATCGTTGGTACACGAAGATTGAGTTTTTCAGCAATTTGTTCACTAGTCATAGGACTTTTTTGTTTAGTTAATTCGATAATTTGTTTTTGTCTATTTGTTAGATACATGATATTTCTCCAAGTATTCTGGTTAAGTAAATTTATACCTATTATATATATAATTATATTTACTAGCAATATCACGTTATATATCATTTGTTAAATTTCTTTGTTAATTGTAGCTTGCGCAGCAGCAATTCTAGCAACTGGAATTCTGTATGGTGAACAAGATACGTATGTAATACCGATTTTATCGAAGAATTGAATTGATTTTGGATCTCCTCCGACTTCACCGCAGACACCGATAGGTAATTGTGATTTTGTTTGACGTCCACGATCGACAGCCATTTTCATTAACTCTCCAACACCTTCTATATCTACTGATTGGAAAGGATCATTTGGAAGAATGCCTTGTTTAATATATTCTGGCATAAATGAACCCACATCATCACGAGAATATCCAAAGGTTAGTTGAGTTAAATCGTTTGTCCCAAAGCTAAAGAAGTCAGAAACTTCTGCAATTTGATTGGCTGTGACACATGCTCTAGGCATTTCCATCATTGTACCTACTTGGTATTCAACATCGGATGAAAGTTCTTTGATTTGATTTTCTACCAAATTTCTGACCCATTGCATTTCTGATTTAGAATCAGTCAAAGGAATCATAATATGTGGCTTGATCTCAATTCCTTCATCTTTAAGACGTAAGACGGCGTTAATGATAGCACGAACCTGCATTTGGTAAATATCGGGGAAAGTTACAGCTAAACGATCTCCACGGTGACCAAGCATAGGATTTAATTCTTTGAGTGAATCGATACGATTTTCAAGGTCTTCAACATTTTCTCCTAGTTCATCAGCGACTAATTTGATTTCTTTAGCGTCATGAGGAAGGAACTCATGTAAAGGTGGGTCTAATAGTCTTACGGTAACTGATTTTCCAGCAGATAGTTTATAAATTTCGTAGAAGTCATTTTGCTGCATTGCCAGTAACTTTTCAAGTGGATCTTTTCTTCCGGTTGCATCTTTGGCTAAAATGAGACGTCTCATTTGTAATAATCTTTCAGACTTGAAGAACATATGCTCAGTTCTTGTTAAACCTATTCCATCAGCATCAAAATCAAGTGCCTTTTGGAAATCAGCAGGAGTGTCGGCGTTAGTATAAACACCCATGTCACTTATTTCTTTAGCCCAGTTAAGTAAAATTGAAAGGTCTCCTTTAATGACGGCTTCACTAGTAGGAATTTGGCCAGAGTAAATTTTTCCCTTAGTACCATCTACAGAGATCCAGTCACCAGGATTGATAACTGTATCGTTTATTTTAGCGACTTTATTTTTGTAATCTACTTGAAGTTCATGTGCGCCTACGACACCAGTTGAGCCCATTCCTCTAGCAACCACAGCTGCGTGAGATGTCATACCACCACGAGAAGTAACGATAGCTTCACTGACAACCATACCTTCAATATCTTCAGGGGAAGTATCTTGTCTTACCAAAATAACTTTTTGATGTTTATTATCGTGAGCTTCTTTAGCCGTATCGGCGGTAAAGTAAACTTGTCCGCTGGCAGCACCGGGGGAGGCAGGAAGTCCTGTTGTTAATTCTCGATGGTTCTTCAATTCTTCTTTGTCAAAATCTGAATGTAACATAGCAGAGATTGATTCAGGGTCAATACGTGAAATAGCAGTTTTTTTATCGATCAATCCCTCATTTACAAGATCAACTGCGATTTTTACAGCGGCTTCAGGTGTTCTTTTACCATTACGAGCTTGTAGTAGGAACAATTCTCCATGTTCAATCGTAAACTCTAAGTCTTGCATGTCTTGATAGTGGTCTTCAAGTTTTTGAGCAATATCAGCAAATTGACCATAGATCTTAGGCATTGATGATTGTAGTGTATCGATTGATTGTGGCGTTCTAACACCTGAAACGACATCTTCACCTTGAGCGTTTAATAGATATTCTCCAAATAGATTCTTTTCACCAGTAGCAGGATTTCTTGTAAAGGCAACACCAGTACCGCAATCTTCACCAGCGTTACCAAAGACCATTGTTTGGACGTTGACAGCTGTTCCTAAGGTTTCAGGAATGTTGTTTTGTTTACGATAAACACGAGCACGATTGTTATCCCATGATTCAAAGACTGAATTCACAGCAGCTAGAATCTGGTCTTCTGGATTTTGAGGAAAGTCTTTATGAGCTTCTTTGGTGTAAATCTCCTTAAAACGCTCTACAATGGATTTTAGGTCTTCTGTTGTTAATTCGATATCGGATTTATAATTATTATTTTTCTTAGTATCTGTTAGAACTTGGTCAAAAATTTCTTCTGAAATTCCGTAAACTACATTACCAAACATAGCTAGCAGACGACGATAACTATCATAGGCAAAACGTTCGTTGTTAGTTATTTTTGCTAAGGCAACAACGGATTTGTCATTTAAACCAATATTTAAAATAGTGTCCATCATTCCGGGCATGGAAATTGCTGCACCTGAACGTACTGAGATCAATAGAGGATTTACGGTATCGTTAAATTTCTTATTTGTATTTTTACTTAATTTAATTAATGCATTATCAATTTCTTGGATGAGACTGTTGCTGAGTTTATTATTATTTCTTTGGTATTCGTGGCAAGCTTCAGTCGTTATAGTGAATCCAGCTGGGACCGGAAGTCCTAATCTGGTCATTTCGGCCAAATTTGCACCTTTACCACCTAATAGTTGACGCATATCTTTGTTACCTTCGGAAAAGAAATAAATTTGTTTCATCAGATATATCTCCTTAATCATTAATTATGATGTATTAAATAACAACTAGACTATATATGATGTTTTATATTAATGCAAGGGGTTACATAAATAAAGACTGGTAATGTGTTAAACTTAAAAAAATAATTTAGATAGGTGAATATTTTGAAAGAAGCACTTCAAATTTTAAAAGACAACAATTATAAAGTGACAAAACAACGAATCGATTTAATTGACTATTTAAGTAAATACGTCGATAGTTATGTTCAAATCAGTGTTGTTGATGCTTATATGCGTTCGTTATATCCTGGTATAAGTCACAATACGGTTTATCGAAATGTTAAAGAGTTTTCTGATATTGGCTTGGTTGAGTACCAAGAAAAAAATAAAACGATGATCAAATTTCAATGTGATTTTGAACAACCACATCATCATCATTTTATTTGTTCTAATTGCGGTAAAGTGATTGAATTAAAGGAGTGTCCTATGGATTTCTTCACCAAGCAATTACCTGGCTGCCAAGTTGAAACACATGCTATTGAAATTTATGGCTTGTGTCCTGACTGTGTAAAAGCACAAAGCAAAAAGGCCAAACCTCTTTAATAGAAGTTTGGCTTTTCGTATCTACTTGAATCTATGGATAGACCAAAGAATAGCTGAATTATAAATACTTCAAAAGTCCCCTATAAAATTATACAAAGCAACTTTCTGCGAAGGGATGTTAGATCGGTTCCTCGTCAGAGTCTTTGTCATGGAAGAAGACTTCAAAGGGAATTTCATATGTGTCATGAAGTTTAATGATTTCCTTTTGAGTGAAGCCTAGATCCTTATTCTTACGATGAACGGTTGATTTAGATTTCTCTAGCAAGTCTGCAATGTCACTTTGTTTAATCTGGTGCATAATACAAAAAGTTTTAAAATACTGATTATCATACATTGCAATCTTTCCTTTGTGGAATATATTTTCCTTTAATGAGGATTACAACTACATATTAAGTTAATTAGTGAAACTTTTCAATATATTTTTTTTCGCAAAGTGTCATAAATTACGCTAAAATATCATATATGAAAGGTAGAGGTTATATTTGACACATGATAACAATTGGAAGATATTTAAAAACTAAAAGATTCTTTTCAGAACTTACATTATTGCAAGTAACTCATATTGCTAAAGATAAATATGGTTACTCTACTTCGACGTCAGTTTTAAGTGCTATTGAAACTGATAAGAACAAAATTATCGACGGTGAGTTATTGTTCGTCTTGTCGGATATTTATGACTTTGATTTGAATGAATTCAAAGAAGTCATTCTAGCAAATATCAGTAATATTCGTGAACGAAGGAAATTAAATAAATAAATTTTTACAGTTTCAGGTACGGTTTTTTTAACGTACATAAAAAGAGAGTTTGGTAAAGTAAAATCAACTTTCGAGCATTAAAACAAATAGCCTCCAACAATCCGATTTTAGATTGTTGGGGGCTATTATTTTGTCAAAAGTTATTTATCTTTTAGGATTTTATTTAATTGTTTGTACTGTGATAGCATCCATTCTTTATATGTATCACCTTCAGGAAGAGTTTCTGTCACCTTTAATACCGGAATATCGTTTTTCTTTGCTAATTGAACTAGATTATCAACGGTTTTACTTTCAGCTTGTTCGTTATAAACAAGAAAGGATACTCTTTTATGGTTCAATCCGTCACGCATATCTTTGACTACTTTAGGTGAAGGATCAGTACCATTTTCAATAGCTTTTTCAAAACTTTTATCACCAATAGTAAATCCCATTGCTTTGATCGAATAATCAAAAACAGGTTCACTCACGTATACATCTTTGTTCTTAGTCTTTTTTGCAGTGTCTTTTAATTGATTCAGTTCATTTTGAACAGGTTTTAGAGATTGAATATATTTTTTAGCATTATTTTTAAAATATTGCTTGTTTTTAGGCTGCTTTTTACCAAGCTCTTTAGCTAAATAGTTAGCATATCTTGGCATGGTATTAGGTTTGTACCAGAGATGAGGGTTGTCACCACTCTTTTTATTCATAATATCTTCGCCGACTTTTATAAAGACAGCATCACTTGTATCGCTTGTTAGTTTATTCATCCAAGAATCATAACCAATACCGTTTGCTACCGTTATGTCGGCACGACTAACTTTTTTAGCGATTTCGGTGGTTGGTTCATAATCATGTGGATCGATTGCAGGATTATTGATTATGGAGGTGACGTTTCCCTTATCTCCAACGACTGATTTGGCAACTTCACCGTAAAAATCAGTCGTGGTTACAATATTTATTTTGCCGTTATGGCTAGTGGATGGTGCTTTTGAAGAACATCCAGTTAAAATAATTGTTAGTAGAGCAATCCCTAAAGTCAAAATGATTTTCTTTGATTTATTCATAATTTTTCCTCAATAGATAATACTATCTACATTAAATGATTGGCTCAATTTTGTAAACGATAATACTTACTGTTTACAGAAAGAGAATACTTTAAAATTAAGAAATCGCTTTCATTGTTTAGTTAACAAGTTTTATAATATTACTAAATGATAATTTAAGTTTATGTATAGGAAAGGATATAAAAATGAAGAATGTACTTACATTTGGTGAGATGATGTTACGTTTAAAGCCATCTGCCAATAATAGAATTATTCAATCAAATGAGTTTGAAGCATCTTATGGAGGAGCGGAAGCTAATGTTGCAGTGTCTTTGGCACTTCAGGGTGATTCCGCTTCATATTTGACCAAATTTCCAAGTAATTCTTTAGGGGACACAGCACTAGGTACTCTTAGAAAATATGGAGTTAATACTAGTCATATTTTGCGTGGTGGACCAAGATTAGGGATTTATTTCTTTGAAAAAGGGGCTAGCGTACGTGGAACATCAGTTGTTTATGATCGAGCTGGAAGTTCTTTAGCGGTTTCTAAAGCAAATGAATATAATTGGGAAGATATTTTTGCAGGGATAGATTATTTTTATTTCTCAGGAATAACTCCTGCAATTTCTAAAGAACTACAAACTGCTGTATTAAATGCTTGTCAGTATTGTAAGGATAACGGTATTCAAATTGTTTGTGATATGAATTATCGTGGCAAAATGTGGACTCCTGAAGAGGCACAAGCATTTAGTAAGAAAGTTATGCCTTTTGTAAATGTTTGTTTAGTACATGATTAAGATTTTGAATCTAGTCTTGGAATTAAGAGCTTTGATGGAGATATGAGTCGTGGTATCGAACAAAAGGATAGTTTCAAAAAAGCCATGAGACAAGTTTATGATCTTTATCCAAATTGTCATACAGTTGCCAGCGTTTTGAGAAATATTTATTCAGTTGAAGATAGTCAATGGTCAGCACTATTACTCAGAGATGGTAAATTCTATGAAAGTCCAGTTTACCAAGTCCACGTATATGAAGGAGTTGCTGGTGGAGATGCCTTCGGAGCTGGATTAATGCATGGATTCCTAAACGACTTTGAAGGTCAAGAACAAGTCAATTATGCAATTGCTGCTAGCGTTTTGAAGTTGACTATTGGAGGAGACCTGAATTTAGTTAGTGAACAAGAAATACGTGACGTTATGAAAAAAGATAGCGCCTCAGCTATGAAACGATAGCCTTTAAAGCAAGATAAAACCTCTCAATAAATTTCAGTGTTACTATATATACCATGTATTTATGGTTGTAGTTTTTTTGAACAAAGTATATAATTCTTTGGTCTAGACAACTATAAAATATAATAAAATAGTTATTTAATATGAAATTTTTTGAGAAAAGAGTGATTTTTTGGGTGTCTTGTTAGCGCTTATTCCAGCAATTGGTTGGGGAATTCAGCCCCTTATTGCCAGTAAAGTTGGAGGAAGCCCTTCAAACCAAATTTTTGGTACAGGATTTGGTTCATTAATAATAGGTCTATTTATTTATGCGATGTATGGAAGTGTTACAGGAATTAACTTTTGGATCAGTTTTGGTGCGGGATTCTTATGGTCGTTAGGTCAAGTAGGTCAATATATCTCCTTTACACAAATCGGCGTTACACGAACGATGCCTATCACAACTGGATTGCAGGTTGTTGGTACATCATTGATTGGAGTTATTATCTTTGGTGAATGGAGTGGTACGGTTTCTAAATTAGTTGGTTTATTGGCAATTATTTTAGTTGTACTTGGTGTTGCCTTCACCGCTATTACCGATAAAAAAGCTGGTAATTCTGCTAAGGGATCATTGACTAAGGGTCTAGCAGTTTTAGTTCCAACAACAGTTGGTTATTGGGCATATGGTGCTTTACCTAAAGCAGTTTCAGCTTCTGGATTACATTTATTTTTCCCAGAAATGCTTGGAATATTTATTGGAGCCGTAATTTATAACTTAGTTATGACAAAAGGAAAGAGCTTTGTCCAAAAAGAAAGTTGGCTTAATGGACTGATCGGATTAGATTTCGGTATTTCCTCATTAGCATATATTTTCGCCGCTCAAGCAGCAGGTGTTGCTTCTGCTTTTGTTATTACACAATTAAACGTTGTTGTTGCAACACTTGGTGGTTTGTTGATCTTGCATGAATCTAAAACATCAAGAGAGCTTAAATTTACATTATCTGGATTAGTTTTAATCGTTGTTGGTAGTGTAATGACGGCATTCTTATAGATTAAAAAAGCAAATCCTTACGGATTTGCTAAGATTATTGAAGGCAAACTAGATTTACTGACAGGTAAATCAGAAGTTTGTCTTCTTTTTTTATCTACCTGTCCAAAAAATGGAAAAGAATCCAATCACGAAGACAATTGCAAGAACTGCCCACCAATAGCCAGACAAGAAGTCCCAAAAGTTCATTTTACCAAGGCGACGAACGTAACGATTATGTTTAGGGTCGAAAACAAATTCTGACGTATCAACCTTAGTGTCATGTTCGGTGCCAAAAACTAAATTGTCCAGGCTGACATTAAATATGTCTGTTAGTTTAATTAAGTTATTTAAGTCTGGTGTTGAATCACCAGATTCCCATTTTGAAACTGCTTGCCGCGTAACGAAAAGCTGGCTAGCTAGATCATCTTGCGTTATATTTTGCTCTTTACGAATTTTTTTGAGTTGTGTAGGAAACCTATTCATGGTTGAATCCTCCTGATTATTTAAAAACGTTTTTTCCTAAAAATAAGATAGCCAACGATTACGAATAGCAAGGTGTAACTGAGCGTCCCCAGTAATAATTGCTGATTAAGTAGGTGACTGGTATCGAAGTAAGTTGCATAGTTATAATATTGTCGAGTTAGATTTGTCATATTGAATGGGTTCCAACGTAAAATTTGTGTGAATTTTTCAGAGTTTAACAAGTTGTCAGAAATAAATTGTCCCATGAAAACCATCAATAGGCTGACGCTAATGACAATGGAATTACTATTGATCAGACAAGAGAGTAGAAAAATTAGACTGATAATGAATGTTGTTGTAAGCACGTCAATTGCAGAGGTTTTCAACATGTTTTCCCAAAGTGGCTGCTGGTAACGATAGAGTGTAGACCATGACACCGATTGATTAAGAGAAGTTTCGTGAAGTCCAAATGTGAATAACATGGCAATCAGATGTAGCCAGAGGTTGTAGATTAGAATGACAATATATTTTGATAAGTAGACTAAGGCCTTACTAGGTGACTTGTAGAGTAATGTGAGAATTGCATTATTCTGAAATTCCATGGAAAAAGTCGTAGCTCCAACGACGACTAGAATAAGCATGATCCAATCTGGTGCGTTATAACACGTAGCCATGAGCAACTTACTCTCATTATACCCAATTGATAGGTCGGTTAAAATCATGAGTATGAGTAATGTTAGCGGTGCAATCCAAGCTAATTTTCGATGACAGAGTTTGTAGAACTCCTGATAAAAACTAAAGGCCATTTTAAATATATCCTCCTTAATTAGATTCGTCTTTTTTTAAATAAGTGATAGCCTAAAATGACGAAAATGATTGCATATATTAAATTTCCTCCGATAATTTCAAGTGAATTTAAATGTGAGACTGTTGCGTATGATGGATTGGTCAATTGTTGAGTGACAAAAATCATATTTAATGGATTCCAGCGGAGGATAGGGATCAAGGATGTAAAAGCTCTCATAAGTGCTACCGAAACGCCAGCACCTAAAAATCCTAATGCTAATCCAACCCCAATCACTGCGGCATTGATTTTTAGTAACATAATAAGCATAAAAGATAGCGTAATGATGAATAAGGAATAAATGAGTATGCCAATAATATTACCAGTGAGCAAAAAAAGTTGCGTTTGATGATTGCTAATTAGTGCAGTCCACGGTGTTTTTACAAGTAAGGATTTAAGAATAACGGTGAAAAGGGTAGCAATCAGTGTCAAGACGAAACTATATAACCATACAACCGTCAATTTTGCCCAGTATATTTGCCAACGCTTTGTATTTTTGTAAAGAAGTATCAAGATCGTCCGGTTTTGATATTCCATATCAAGGAAAATTGAGCCGATTGCGATCATAATAATAGGGATCCATTGAACGGCTCCAAATTCAAAGGTGACTTGTGTTGGGTTCAATTTAGTAGTTAAGACGCTTTAAATCATCAAAATGATTAGTGTGAAAATACCAGCCATAGTGGACTTTTGATGACTAAACTTAAATAGCTCTGCTCTCAAACTAGTCATCATAATGGTCACCACCTCGTTGCTGGTTTAAAAGTTGAACGACAATTTGTTCAAAACTACTAGAAATAGGTGTTAGTTCTTTCAGGTAAACGTGTTGTGAGCTAAGGATATCTTGAATTTCAAAGATATTTTTAGGATTGACTTGAAAGATGCCGCCATCCAAAGTGTAATGAATATGATGATTTTTCAAAAGATCAACAGTAAGTTGAGAATTATTGGTGTGTAGTTTATAAACTTGATGATGAAGTTGTTCAAATTCCGCGATGGGTTGGTTAATGATGATGTGACCATGATTTATGAGAATAACTTGGTTCATGACCTTTTGAAGTTCACTCAGAATATGACTAGAAATCAGGAAAGCAGTGCCTTTTGCAGCGTACTGGTGAATAAGTCGACGAACAATAATTGTCGCTTCAACGTCAAGACCATTCATCGGTTCGTCAAGGATTACTAGTTGTGGCTTATTCAGTAACGCAATAGCAATGCCTAGTTTTTGTTTCATACCTAAGGAGTATCCCTTGGCCTTATCGTGAATGTAGGTATTCATGTTTAACTTGGAGATGAGACTTTGACAGTCATCTGGATCATGCGCATAAAGTTCTAGATTTTGTTGGCCGGTTAGAAAAGGGTAAATAGCTGGGTGCTCAATTAGAGTACCGACTTTGTCTAATGCAGCGTGCTGATTTTCTGTAACGGTAGTCTGGTTTAAAAGAATTTGACCATTAAATTTAGTGAGACCTAGAATTGTTTTCATAAGGGTTGTTTTTCCAGCCCCATTAGGTCCAATCAGACCAATGATATTTCCTGGATTAATCTTAAAGCTAGCATCTGTGATGATTCGTTTTTGACCAATATAAGTATTTACGTTTTGAACGACGAGCATATAGTCTCCCCCCTAAGTTCGGATTGGTTATTTTTTTGACTAATTATACTGTTGTCCAATTTGTTGGTTGCATACAAGCAATGTGTAACAATCATTTCGCAAAATGATAGGATAATTTGCGCAACTTGTAGTTTCGTAAGAAACTATGAATACTGGCATATCAAGGCTTGACAAGATTTTGCTAACTTTTATATAAGTACTTACAGTTGAGTGTGCTTGGTGGTAAAAATAGTAATAAATATTAGAAAGTAACTTCAAAACTGGTCTATTTTTACAGCAGTAATTTGTAATGTTATTAAAAAAAAGACAAAGTCTCAAAAATCAAGACTTTGTCTTCGGTCTGAAACAAATCCGTAAGGATTTGTTTTTTTCGTTATAACGCCTCATTATTAAGCGTGTTCTTCAATAGCATCTTGAACGAGTTTAAACTCATTCTTTAATTCGTCTAATGTCATTGGATATTCGATTGCAACAGGGACATCGGGAGAAACGGCACTTATCAAATTCTTCCAATTTGTAGCACCCTTATCTAAAAGGACTGTTCCTTTGTTTTGAATGTTCTTCAAATGAAGAATTGTTACATAACTGTTTAATTTATCCATGGCCTTTTCAGGGTCTTCATCGATCCAATACCAGTTACCAGCGTCAAATGTATATCCAATAGGTAATCCAGCTTGTTTGATTTCTTCATTGATAGCTAGAACATGATCCATATGTCCGTGATCATTTTGTTCATTTTCAATTGTTAACTGAACTGAATATGAATCTAAAATGTTCTTTAAGTCATTAATCAATTCGTCTGTTAAAGTATCGATCTCTCCCAAACTGATTTTTAATGAACCGATAGAATATTTTGTTGCAAGTTCAAGATAACTTTTTAGATTTTCATTTACTTTATTGTTAACAAATAATTGTTCAGGAATTGAGAAGTATAATAGCCAATTCTTTGATTGTGCTAAATCTTTTAAACTTGAAAGTTCTTCATCACGATTATCATTGAAGAATTCTCCACGTACTTCAACACCATCGATACCCAAGTCAGTGATTTTTTTGATCATGTCTAATTGTGATGCACCATTTTTAACATCATTTTCAAATACTGCTGTATTAACCAAAATCTTTGTCATTGTAGTTCCCTCCAGGTAAGTTGTTAGAAAGTTAATAGACTTACTTTATACCAAGGAATTATCTTTGTAAACGTTTTCAGACAAAACGGTTTAGTTTTCGTGAAAAATTTCTCAATGATAAACTTTTTAGCGTAATTATTGTAAAAAACGTCAAGTTTGTCTTGAATTTAGTGCGGTGTTTTATTGTGCAATAATAAATTATAAATAGTGTAGGCAACAGTTTGAAGAATCGAAATTAATATGAAAATTCCTATCCAGACAAATAGACCACCTAATTTTAAAGTGGATGGATTATTCACACTCGTATATGAGTGTGCGCTGATAATGATTGCTCCGATAACAAAAATAACGAGCCAACTTAGACTGAAAATACGCCATTTTGACATAAGAAAACCTCGATTTATTTGATTTACATGCTATCTAAATTGTAAGTCAAGATTATCAAAAATTAAATTGCGTTTTTAGTTGTTATCTTTTGCTAAAAAAGGATAACGGTGCAACAATGTCACCATTAAACTATTGGGAGTTTAATCATGAAAAAAATACTGGTACTTTTCCCGACATTTTTGTTGAGACTTATTTTTTGATAGGTATTTGGTTACAAGGAATGGGGCAAAAGATTGGAATTGATCTGGGCTATAGATATTACTATTGCAATGTACTTTATGAATCATAACTAAAAAAATAAAGCTGAGGGAAATTTCTCTCGGCTTTATTTTTTTTGTGTAATACCAAGTTTTGCTTGGCATTCAGGACATAGTCCGTAAACTTCCATATGATTTCCAGATATCATATATCCAGATATTTCAGCAGTTCGTTCTTCTAAATTCTTTTCATCTTTATCAAATCCTGGATAAGTGACGTCAACAATTTTCCCGCAGTTAGTACAAATTGCGTGATAGTGTGGCGTTCCGAAATAATCATAGTGGGTACTTCCATCACCGTTTTGCAATTCAACGACTAATCGGTGTTCAACAAAAGTATTTAAAGTGTTATATATCGTTGAAGAACCCATATTCGGAAGTTCCTTGCTTAGAGCATCACGAATGGTTTCAACTGTTGGGTGATTATGATGGCTGGCTAGATAAGCCAGTATAATGTGACGCTGTGGAGTGACTCTAAGCTTGTGATCTTTTAAAAGCTTTAACGTGTCCTCCATGACAGAACTATTAGTCATAAGCAGTCTTCCTTTCTAGTTTGGAATCATTACAAGTTAATTATAATACCTATCTAATAAAAATATCAATTAATGATTCTTATTGGGATAAAGTTAGGAATGGGTTATTAAATGTTTACATTTGGCTAAAAATGAATTATTATGTATTCGTTAGCATATGAGAATTATTCCAACTTAGAAATGATTTTAATTAAGAGGTGAACAAAATGCAAAAAGCTAAAAAGACTAGAAGTTTAGCAGAGAAGATAAATGTTATGCGTGCTAGCGTTATGGGGGCAAATGATGGAATTATCTCAGTTGCTGGTATCGTTATTGGTGTTGCTGGTGCAGGTAGTAATAATTATGCAATTTTTCTAGCTGGTATTGCTGGTATGTTAGCGGGAACCATTTCTATGGCGATGGGAGAATGGGTTTCAGTTAGTACACAGCGTGACAGTGAAAAAAGAGCCATTGAAAAGGAATCAGCTGCTTTAGATGGAAATTATGATGGAGAGTTTGAATTTATCCAAAATAAATATCAAAAGACAGGAATATCTCAAGCACTGGCTTTAAAAGCTACGAAAGAAATGATGAGTGATGATCCTTTGGATGTTGCAGTTCGTGAACGCTTTGGATTTAATCCTAAGGAAGAAACAAGTGCAATTGCAGCTGCGATAGCTTCTATGATCTCTTTCCCAACAGGATCGATTTTGCCATTAGTTTCAATAACACTATTTCCAGCCGATATGAAAATATTCGCTACTATAATTGCCGTCATAATTGCGCTGGTTATTACTGGTTATACAGCCGCATATTTAGGAAATGCTAATAGACTAAAAGCGGTCTTCAGAAATGTAGTTTCAGGATTATTGACAATGCTCGTTACTTACTTCATAGGAACATTATTTGCACATTAAAGGAGTGATAAGAATGATGAAAGCAGTAAACTTTCCCAAGCAAAAAAAGAGTAAAAAGACCATGGCTGAACGTTCAAATACGTTACGTGCCGGAGTTCTAGGTTCAAATGATGGAATTCTTACCGTTGTTGGTGTGCTATTCTCAGTTGCCGTTGCGACAACAAATCAATTCACGATTTTTATTGCTGGTTTATCCGACCTTATTGCATGTGCTTTTTCAATGGCTTCTGGCGAATATGCATCAGTTAGCTCCCAAAAGGATACCGAAAAAGCAGCTATTGAAAAAGAACGTGAATTAATAGAAACAGATTACCAAGCAGAATTAAATGTAGTAGCCGATTATTACGTTGATAGAGGCGTAAGTAAAGAGACATCTTTAGAAATTGCCGAAGAATTAATGAAAAAAGATGCCTTAGGAACTGTAGTTAAAGTTAAATACGATTTGGATCTTGGACATTATATGAATCCATGGGATGCAGCATTTTCTTCTCTTGTTGCTGCGTCATCTGGTGGTATTTTTCCACTAGTTGCAATGACATTTTTGCCAGTATCATTACAATGGCCAGGTACAATATTAGCCGTTACATTGTCTGTTGCACTTACAGGGTTTCTAAGTGCAAAATTAGGTGACGGACTAGTTAAAACAGCTATCATTAGAAATGTTATTGTTGGTATTATTACTATGATCATTCACTATTCAGTAGGATTAATGTTGTAATTATTTATTGAACAAAGATAGGAGAGATAAGGATATTGAAATCCAAATCTCTCCTATTTTTTAATTTATCAGGTCTTCTTCAAAATGGTCGTAGCCATTTTCCGGTGTTACTTTTATTTTTGGAAACCCTAAGAATACGAATAATAAACTCATAATAAGTGTTAAATAACAGTACCAAACCCAAGGGACGATAGAAACTGGTGATATTTTAGCCATTCCTCCAGCTACTAATAATTGTCCCGCATAAGGTATCAATCCTTGGACATGAGTCGCAAACATTGATAATAAAGTTGAAACACGTGCTCTTGAAAGTTTAAATTTACGTCCAATTTCAGTTGCCAGTGGGCCAACGGTAATAATAGCAATTGTGTTGTTAGTTGTAGCAACACATAATAGTGTTACTAAAGCTCCAATTGAAAATTCGGCTCCGTGTTTAGATTTAGTTTGTTTTCCTAATGTATCCATTAACCACTGAATCCCACCGAGGTATTTCATCAACTCAACTAACCCACCAACGATAATGGAAATAATGGCGATATCTTCCATACCGGACATACCTGATTGAACGTATTTCATCGATCCAATCAAACTAAAATCTCCATGAATTATCCCAATTACAATTCCAGAAACAACACCAATTATCATCACTGGCATGACATTCAATCCTATTAATGACAAAACGATTACTAAAATATATGGGATCAAGTCGATAAAATTCCAGTTATATGATCCAGTCAAGACGACATTTTTTATGGGATAAATAGTTAATAAAATAATATTAATAATAATTGCAGGAATATAGGTGATTATATTTAATTTAAATTTTTCTCTTTGTTCCACGCCTTGTGTTTGAACTGATGCAATTGCAGATGCGGAGATAAATGACAAATTATCTCCAAACATTGCACTACCTACGACTATTCCTGCCATTAATGCTGGGTTCACACCAGTTTTAACAGCCACATCCACAGCTACAGGCATCAAAGCAGTAATTGTTCCCATAGATGTACCCATGGCAAAGCTTAAAATACAACCTATAACAAACATTCCTGGTAGGATCATATTCGATGGTAGGATACTTAGTCCTAGATTAGTGACAGAAGATACAGCATGCATTTTAGATGCTACACCTTGAAAAGCTCCGGCTAAGATAAAAATAACGACCATCATAATTAGAGTAGGTTCACCACCACCTCTACAAAAGGTCATTACTTTTTCGGAAAAAGATAATTTCTTTGTTCCTTTAGGTGGAGCAATTCCAAATGCAACCATTGAGGCTAAAATCATTCCTACTAAAAGTGGCATGCTGTCAAATTTCCCAGAAAATATACCTGTTAATACATATAAAATTAAAAATACGACTAGTGGCATTAGACCTTTAATGCTACTATTTTTTGATTCTTTCATTTGAAGCTCCATTTAACTAAAAATATTTTTTTTAAACATACTTTAAAAATATTAAGACACATAGATTGATTAAACAAGTTATTATTTGGCAACTTTAAAGCGAAAAATCAACGTATGATAAAATTAAAACATTATATAAGAATTCAGGTAATTCAATGAATAAGGAAAAAATACTTAGATTCAGTGATAGTGATAAATTTTTTAATTGTCCTATTTGTAGTGAATCTCTCAATTTAGAAAACAATGGTTTAGTTTGTTCCAATGGGCATAATTTTGATATTGCCAAACAAGGCTATGTAAATTTCTTGTTAAATATGAAGCAACAAAAAAATTATGATAAAGCCAATTTTGAAAATCGAGGATTGATTTTAAAAGATGGCTTGTACGATCATATTTTAAATAAGATAGTAGAAATTATTGAAAAACTACCAATTACAACTATTTTAGATGCTGGCTGTGGTGAAGGATATTACTCTCGTGTTATTCAGGATAAACTAAATAAAACTGTTTTAGCATTTGATATTTCAAAGGATTCAGTACAACTTGCTGCCAGAAATGACAAAAATAATGCAGTTAAATGGTTTGTTGGTGATTTAGCTAATTTACCTATGAAAGACAATAGTGTAGATGGCATCCTAGACATCTTTTCACCCGCAAATTATCATGAATTTCACCGAATCTTAGATAATGGATATTTGATCAAGGTTATTCCTGGAGAAAAGCATTTAACAGAATTACGACAACAAGCCAGCAAATATCTTCGTAGTGAAAGTTATTCTAATAAAAAAGTTCTTGATTATTTTGAGGAACATTTTCAAGTAGTAGATGAAATTAAAGCTACTAAAACTTATGCAGTTTCAGACGAAGAAAGAACAGCTTTTATTAATATGACACCGCTACTTTTTAACGTTGATAAAGAAAAAGTAGATTGGACTACCGTTAAAGAAATAACAGTTGATGCCACTATTCTTATTGGTAAGGCTTAGAGCGTAATGATACACGCTCAGCTTTCGAGCATTAAGGCAAACAAGCCCATCAATCCGGTTTTGGATTGATGGGCTTGTTTGATTTAAGCGGAAAAAGCTGTATATCATTGCGCGTTTATACCGCATGAAAAGTAATAGTTACATTCTACTTAGTCTTTAATAATAGTTCTAATGATGTTTGTAAATCTGTTAGTTGTTGTTCATTGACACAGTTAACATTCTTACGAATATTTTGGGCGATAACTTGCTTTATGGCTTTATCAACACCGGATTTTACGGCCGATAATTGAACTAAAACTTCGTCACAAGGGCGCCCGTTATCCATCATTCGCAAGATGCCATCTAGTTGACCACGAGATCTTTTTATCTGGCTGGTTATTTTTTTATTTGCTACTTCTTCAGATGTTTGAGACATATACCGGCCTCCTCAATATTAATATCATAGATATTATACCCAGACGGGTAGTGTACATCAAATTATATGCTGATGATTGTTTATATAGGTTGAAAGCAAAATAATTGATATAGTTTACCCTAGGGGGTATATTAGTAATTGAAATATGAGAATGGTAAAAGGGGAGACTTGCAGATGAGCAATATTAAAGAGATTTCTGATAAGACTTTTAATGATGAGACAAGCACTGGTTTAGTAATTACTGATTTTAATGCTGACTGGTGTCCTCCATGTAAGATGATGAATCCAATTTTGGAGAAGTTATCTGAAAATGATCAATTAGGTGATAAGATCAAATTTACATCAATGAATGTTGATAAGAATCCACAAACACCTAACAATTTTGGTATTCAAGGTATTCCAACATTTATCGTTAAAAAAGACGGTGAAGTAGTTGGTAGAATGGTTGGATATCAACCAGAGCCTAAGTTCCGTAAGGCATTGGAACAGTATATGTAGAAGAGTGTGAAAAAAGGCGTTCTGCCACCGGAACATAGCCTAGAGCCACGAATGATTGGCTCCATCAATCATTTGTGGTTCGTAGCTATGTGGAGGTTGCAGCCTTTTTTCACACGTTTAGGCTATAAAAAAGTTCGGAAATAAAGACAAGCCCATCAATCCAAAATCGGATTGATGGGCTTGTTTGTATTAAGCGGAAAAAGCTGTGTGTTGTCACACGTTTACGGAAAAAAGTACTCCTTTTTTAGTATGTATTATTTGTATAGTAAGTTTTATCTAGTCCGTGTGTATTATAATCTGTGTCATCTTGATCTTCAAAGAAAGACTTATTTAATTCATTTAATTTAGTTTCAGTATTTGAAACTTCCTGGTCATTCAAACCTAAGTTTTTACGTAATTTATTAGAAGAATTTTGTAGTACATTAGTAGGAAGTATTTGATATGAACTGCCATTGATCCATGCTGATTTCCCTTGCAATTGATAAGATTTGATTTTTTTACCACTACTATGATACTTAACTGGTAATTCTTCTAACTGTTTATCGGTTAAGTCAGTACTAATATCTGGTCCAAGTTCTTTGATCAATTGTGGTAGTTTAACTAGATATTTGGGTTGAGCCATTTTTTTGGCAACTGCTTTTAAAACTTGTTGTTGTCTAATTTGTCTACCATAGTCACCACGTGGATCTTCATAACGCATTCTTACATAAGTTAACGCCTTTTTTCCATCTAGATGGTGAGTACCTTTAGGGATGGTTATACCATCAAAGCTAACTTTTAAATCAGATTTGACTGTAACACCTCCGACAAAATCAACGGTCTTTTTGAGAGCCCCCATATTTACGGCAACGCTATAATCAACAGGAACGTTTAATAAATCACTTACAGTATTTTTAGCCATTTTAGACTTTCCAATATTATAAGCAGCATTTATTTTTTGAACATTTTTAGTTTTGTCGCCAACCATTTCGGCAACAGCATCTCTTGGAATAGAATATATGACAGTTTTGTGAGTTTGTGGGTTCAAAGTAGCTAACATCATAGTGTCTGAATTACCGCGGTCAATTCTGCCATCGGCCCCGGTGTCGGCACCCAAGAGTAAAACTGAAATAGGTTTGTCTTGATCAACTTTTTGGGAAACACTATTTTTACTAGTATCAACAGACTTCAATGCTTGCTTACTTTGATGGATGTATACACCTAAAATGATCGCTAATATAGCGATTAAAGCAATGATAACTATTGTAATTCGTTTAAAAATTTTCATATAATACCTCAATGATTAATCTTAGTAATTTATTATAATATAATTACTAAATAATACAAGGTAGTTCGTCCTTTACTATATTTCTATGGTTTAATTTAACTAACAATCTATCCTATCTAATGGGAAGGAGCTAATAATTTATGAAAAAAATTTATTTTATTTGTACAGGTAACTCTTGTCGTTCTCAAATGGCAGAAGGATTTGGTAAAAAGTATCTAACTGACTTTGAAGTAAGAAGCGCTGGTGTTGAAACTCACGGACTAAATCCTAAAGCAGTTAAGGTTATGGCTGAAAAAGGAATAGATATTTCTGATAATACGTCCGACTTGATTGATATTGATTATTTTAACAGTTGCGATTTGGTAGTTACCCTTTGTGGGGATGCTAGAGATCGTTGCCCAGTTATTCCTAAAAATGTTAAACATCTGCACTGGGGATTAATGGATCCTGCAAAAGCAGAAGGTTCAGAGGATGAAATTTTAGATGTCTTTAGAAAAGTTCGCGATGAAATTGAAATCAAAGTTAAGGAGTTAGCGTAAATGAGTAAGATGGCACAGGTTTTGATAGTTATCGATATGCAGAATGAACTAAGTGGTTGTTATAATTTTGAAGAATTAATAGACGATATCAACAATCGTATTGATGATTATCGACAAGATAAATTACCGATAATCTTCATTCAGCATAATGACAGTGATTTGATAAAGGGTAGTGAAGAGTGGAATTTTGTTAGTGAGCTAGATAAAAGAGATTCTGACCTAGTGGTAGAAAAAACTCATGCTAATTCTTTTTACCATACAGAATTGAATGAACTATTGCGGGAAAATGGGTTAAAAACGATAGAGATATGTGGTGCCCAAACAGAATATTGTTGTGATACGACTATTAAAATGGCGCATGGATTAGGATATAAAATTTTAATGCAACCTGATATGACAACAACTATGGACAACGATTATTTAAGTGCAAAAAACACGATAGACTTTTATGAAGATATTTGGAATAAACGCTTTGTTTCTTTTATTTAATATTTCTAGGACTTTGACTAATATCAGTTATTGTGATTAAAAAGGTCTACAATAAAACTGAATATTATAGTTGAGGAGGATACATATTGATTTCAAGAGATAGTTTCATCGAAGATAATAAAGCTGAGTTTGAAAAATTATTTAAGAAATTGATTGGGCTTAAAGGTGTCAGTGCCACTGGCGAAGGTATCAACGAAACGATTAAATTATTACAGGAAAAATTAAAGGGTCTGGGAGCTCATGTAGAAGTAATTCAAACTGCAGGATCACCTACCATTTTGGCTGAAATAAGAGGTCAAAGTGATCGTACGGTTTTGTTTTACGGGCATTACGACGTTATGACGCCGGGAATTGATGCTGATTGGGATACAGATCCTTTTACTTTGACTAAAAAAGATGGACGATTCTATGGAAGTGGGGCTGGAGATAATAAAGGTCAATTATTAGCACAAATTCTAGGCCTATATGTCTATAAAAAGGTTAATGGCGGTTTCCCATTTAATATTAAATTTTTAATTGAAGGGGAAGAAGAACAAGGTAGCAAGAATCTACCTTTCACAGTTAAAAAATTGTCTGATAATAAGTTGAAAGATGTTGATTTGGCAATAGTTGTTGATGGATCTTTTAACCAATCAGGACAACATGTTTTAAGATTAGGTAATCGTGGAGCATTAGGATTTCAGATTACCGCTCAAACGGGTATGCAAGATAATCATTCTGGTAATCTGGGCAATATTATGAGAAATCCAGTATTGATTTTGATGAAGTTATTACAAAAAATGTATGATTTTGAAAATAATAAAGTTTTGATCCCTGATTTTTATAATGGGGTAGAAGAACCTAGCAAAACAGAAATAAATTGGATGAAACAATTACCATATGATAAGAAATCTATTTCTGAACAAACTGGAGTAAGCACATTGCCTGATACAGGTTTGGAGTACTATAAGAAATTGATGTTTAGACCGACATTCAATATTTCTGGAATCAACGCAGGCTATACAGCTAAGGGAATGAAGTCGATTATTCCTCATGAAGCAGTTATGAAAGTTGAAACTAGATTAGTTGGTAAACAAGACATTCAAGAAATTCAAATTGGAATCAATAATCTATTGCAGGATGAAATAAATAATGGAGATATCAAAGTACACTATTTGGTACAAGTACCACCATGCAAAACCGCCTCTGATGATAAGGATATTGGATCATTAGTTGATGCTATCAAAGAAGCAACAGGTTCAGGCTTGATTGAACCTACAATGCCAGGAACCGTACCAAATTATGTTTGGTCAGATATTCTAAAAGTTCCTGTGTTTACAATTCCATATGCAAACTTTGATCAATGTAATCACGCTCCAAATGAGAATATTACTGAAAAAGCTTTTTACGATGGAATAAAAATTTCTTATGAATTGTTAGAACACTTATAGAGTCGCTAATGCGGCTCTATTTTTATATATAAGTTTTTACGACATATATGCATAAGACTTTACTTAAATAAAAATATTTGTTAAAGTTTATATACACGGATATATCCACCGAACCCACTTTATGAAAGCGAGGTCTTAGATGGACATAAAATACTATCAATTATATTTAGAAGAATTAAAAAAGAAAAACAGAATTCAAGATTTTGAACAGGGTCTTTCCGATGAAGAAGCTAAAAAGCGACTAGAGGAATTTGGACTAAATAAACTTGAATCAAAGAAAACTCCAAAATGGAAAATGTTTCTTAGTCAATTTAATAATATGGTGATCTACGTGCTGATTTTTGCAGCTCTGATTACTTTAATATTGGGTCATTATTCGGACTCGATCATAATTGGATTGGTTGTAATCATAAATTCATTGATCGGGTATTTTCAAGAAGCCAGTGCTTCTAATGCTTTAGAACGAATCAAAGAAATGCTTTCGATCAATGCAACTGTATATCGAGATGGTCAAAGAAAGGAAATATCTGCAGAAGATTTAGTTCCTGGAGATACGGTCTTTTTAGAAGCGGGTGATAATGTACCTGCTGATTTGAGAATTATTAATTCTGATAATTTGAGAATTCAAGAATCATCTTTAACTGGTGAAACTAATTCAGTTGAAAAGTCATCTGATGTTATTAAAGAAGATTCTGCTTTAGCTGATCAAACTAATATGGCTTTTGCAACAACGGCTGTTACTAAGGGAAGTGGTATTGGTTCAGTTGTTGCTACCGCTGAAAATACAGAAATTGGTAAAATATCCACCGAGGTCAGCTCTGTAAAGAAACGTAAGACTCCATTAATGCAAGTGATCGATAAATTGGGAAGCAGTGTTTCATACTTTATTGTTGCTGCGGCAGTGATAACTTTCTTTATTGGTTTACTATTTAACGTTTATTCTATTTCAGTTTTATCTATGGCAGTGGTTTCAATGGTAGTTGGTACAATTCCTGAAGGATTACCCGCTACGACATCGGTTATTTTGGCCAAAGGTGTGAACGATATGGCTAAAAATCAAAATACTATTATTAAAACCTTGCCAGCTGTTGAAACTTTAGGTTCAGTTGACGTTATAGCTACAGACAAAACGGGAACATTAACTAAAAATGAGATGACGGTAACTGACATTGTAGTTTTAGATGATGAATTTCAAGTAACGGGAATAGGTTATGAACCTGTTGGGGAAATTGTTAAAAATGATCAACCAGTTGAAATGAATGAAAAACTACAATTATTCTTAGAATCAGGTTATCAGGCAAATGATACCCACTTAAGTAATGATGATGGAGAATGGAAAATCGTCGGTGAACCCACTGACGGTGCGTTTTTATCTCTCTATCACAAAGTTTTCCCGTATGGTAAAGAATCAGACTTTGAAAGTATCGATATCTTACCGTTTGACTCTGATTATAGATATATTGCTAGATTAGTGAAAAAAGATGATCAGAATTATCTTTTTGTTAAAGGATCACCTGATAAGTTATTCCAAATGGCTAAAAATAACGATGATTCATTTGATCAAGATAGTTGGTCACAAAAGGTTAAAAAATTTTCTGAAGATGGTAAACGTGTGATTGGTGTCGGTTATAAAAAAGTTTCAAATGAGACGACTACTATTACCCATGACCTCATAAATAACGGACTGAACTTCTTAGGCCTTGCGGCTATTATAGATCCTCCTAGAGAGGAAGTAATTGAAGCACTTGAAGAAATTCGTTCCGCTGGTGTTGAAGTTAAGATGATAACTGGTGATAGTCCGATCACAGCTAGTGCAATAGGTGAAAAACTTGGGTTAGCTCAAAACATTAATGCTATAACAGGTCCAAAATGGGATAGGTTATCAGATTCAGAACGTATAAAAGCGGCAGATGAAAATCAAGTATTTGCTAGAACAACTCCGGGAAATAAGATCGAAATAATCGAAGCACTACAAAAGAATAATAAAGTTACTGCTATGACAGGGGATGGTGTAAACGACGCTCCAGCCTTGAAACAAGCTGACATAGGAGTGGCCATGGGAATTAAAGGAACAGATGTTGCCAAAGATTCCGCTGATATGATTTTGACAGATGACAATTTTGCTACCATTTCTAAGGCTATGAGAGAAGGTAGAAGAATATTTGATAATATCAAAAAGAGTATTTTGTACTTGCTCCCGATCTCTTTTTCAGAAGGATTGATCATAATGTATTCAATTCTTACAAAGAGTGAGATTCCTCTACATCCGACGCAATTGCTGTGGATCAATATGGTATCAGCGATTACTATCCAGTTTGCATTGACTTTTGAACCAGCAGAAGACGGCATTATGAGTCGTCCGCCTAGAAAGACCGGCTCTAAATTAATGAGCAGGCATGACTTGTTCCAAGTTACATATATTTCTATTTTGATGGCAGTTATCAGTTTGATCATTGATGCCTTCCTACGTGGAAATGGAGTCAGCGCAGTAATTTCAAGTACTACAATGGTAAATGTTTTGATAATGGGTAAGATTTTCTACTTATTTAATATTCGCTCTCAAAAGCCAGCATTTTCTAGAAACTTCTTTTCTAACCCTAAAGCATTTTACTTCGTAGGATTAATGTTGTTACTGCAAGTTGTACTTACTTATGTTCCATTCATGCAAGAAATATTTTATACAGGTTCTCTAGGTATAACAGAATGGGTACTTGCAATAGTAGGTGGGGCAATTATCTTACTTGTAGCTGAGTTTGATAAGTATATTTGTAGGTTGAAGTTGAGAGGACAATTTCAAAGAGTGTAATGAAAGAGTGCAATGAAAGAGTGCAATGAAACACGTTCAGCTTTCGAGCATTAAGGCAAACAACCCCAACAATCCGATAGGATTGTTGGGGTTGTTTGGTTTAAGCGGAAAAATCTGTGTTTCATTGCACGTTTAAGCTTCGTATAGAGGCTGTTTTACGCTTCATATTAAGTCAAAACTAGTTATTTGTATAAGTACGAATCTTAGGAGGAACATAATTTTCCATAAATTCACGTATATCATCTAATGAATCAGAGAAAAGTAGTTTTTCACGATCTTCTGAACTTAAGAACTCCTTACTAGTCATTTGATCGAACATAGTTTTGAGTGGATCATAGTAGCCTTTAACATTAAAAAATGCGCTAGGGTTTTCGTTGTCACCAAGTCTTGCCCAAGAAAATGCTTCGATTATTTCTTCTAAAGTACCTGGACCTCCAGGTAAAGCAATACATCCATCTGATAGATCTAACATAGTTTTTTTACGTACAGACATGTCAGGGACTATTTGTAAATCACAATCTTCAAAAGCAGTACCACGATCAAACAATTCTTGAGTTATAATTCCGTGGACATTGCCACCTTTATTACGAACTTCGCCGGCAAGCATGCCCATAAGGCCAACTTTCCCGCCTCCGTAAACTAATTCTAAATCGTTATCAACTAACCAATCGGCTAACTGCAAAGTTGCTTCTTGATAGATTTTTTCATTTCCACTTGCTGCACCACAATACACTGCAATTCGTTTCAAATCATGATCTCCTTTATGAAAACTATTGTGAAGGTATTTTAGCACAAGCAATTAAAGAATTGGAAATGTATCTGCAATCATAATTAATTATTTGGAAAGTAATAAATCTACTAAAGGTTCGGCATCTATTTTACCTAGATTACCAGCAATATCTACTTTGTTTAGACTGGCAAGTAAGCTGTCTTTATCAAATTTAGTATTTAGTAGAGCATCTTCAAGAACTGAAGGTTTTCCACCAGTAATGAAATCACCATATATCTTAATAGCAGAAATTTCATTATTATCATTTAATGAGAAGTTAAATGCGACTGTACCAATATCAAAATGCTTTGATACATAATTTGTGAAGCCAGGATTCTTACCATAGTTCCATTCATCAGTATCGTATTTGTCGGCTAAACGTGAGTCAATGATATTCCAATCATGATCAGTAAGGGTATAAGTCTCAATATCATCTAAGGAGTCTACTTTGAAAATACGTTTCAACAATTCAAGTTTGAAGTGATCAGCGTCCATACTCTTAAATGGTTCGTCCAAGTATTCCTTAATATTTGTAATACGTTTGTTTACTGATTTAACACCTTTAGATTCAAGTTTATCTTGTTCGGGTGTTAGAACTTTTGAAGCAGTTTCCATATCAAGGTCAAACATCAATGTACCACCAGCAGCGTAGGAATCACCGACTTTAAACATAGTCATTCCAGAGAACTTTTTACCATCAATGACGATATCATTTCTGCCACGCATTTCAGCACCAGTTGCGCCCATTTCGTGTAAGGCATCGACGATAGGTTGAGCGAAATATTTATAATCTCCAAAATGATCATCGTTACCAATAATAATATTTTCAAAAATCATATTTCCATAGTCGTGGTAAACCGCACCACCACCAGAAGTACGTCTAACTAGTTGGATATTTTTCTCTTTTAAATAGGGAAAGTTGACTTCAGCGTAAGCATTTTGGTTAACACCTACAATAACTGAAGGATTATTGATATACATAATTAAACCGTGACCCTTTAGTTTAAGATCATTTACCAAATAGTTATCTAATGATTGATTAACAATTGCGTTGTAAACAGGCTTCTTATTCTTTGATGTATCTATAAAGAACATCTAATCACACTCCCTCGAAAAATTATGACACACAGTAATTGTAAGCCTTAACATATTAAAAGAAAACGTGTTTTATTTTAACAAATATTCTGTTACTCTTAACTTGAAAACTGAATTGGAGGAGAGAAGATATGACTGATCGTTTGGAAGCATCTGCATGTACGTCAATTTTAGTTGGCAAAAAGGCTAGTATGGACGGATCTACCTTAATATCGAGAAATGAAGATAGACACGCCGCAATTGAAGGTAAAAGACTGATCGTTCAACCTGCTGTATCAGGTCGTAAGGAGACTTATGTTTCACCATATAATAAGTTAACTGTTCCATTACCAGAAAACGGTTACAAATATATTTCTACGCCTAACTTGGATCAAAGCGCAGGACCTAATGAGGAAAATGGTTTTAACGAAAAGAATGTTGGTGAAAGTGCTACAGAAAGTATTTTTGCTAATGAACACGTTTTGGCACTAGATCCGTTTGTAAAAAACGGTTTAGCAGAAGATTCAATGACAACATTAGTATTGCCATTCATCGACTCAGCACGTGATGGAGTACGTTATTTAGGTGAATTAGTTAAGAAATATGGTTCAGCTGAAGGTAATGGTGTTCAATTCAACGATAAAGATGAAGTTTGGTATATGGAAATCGTAACCGGACATCAATGGGTAGCTGTTCGTATCCCTGATGATTGTTACGCAGTTACAGGAAATCAAACATCAATTCAAAATATTGATTTTAATGACCCTGATAACTATATGTGGGCCGATGGAATTCAAGAATTTGTTGAGAAAAATAATTTGAATCCAGACTTTGAAGGATTCAACTTCCGTCGTATTTTTGGTACTGATACAGAATTTGACCGTCACTATAACACACCAAGAGTTTGGTATGCACAAAAGTACTTTAACCCATCAATCGAACAAGACCCTGAATCATCAGATCTACAATTTATTCGTAAACCAGAATTTAAAATCACACCAGAAGATATTCAATTTGTTTTAGGATCACACTATAATGAAACAAAATATGATCCACTAGGAACAGGCTGTGAAAAAGACAAACATATCTATCGTTCAATTTCATTAGCACGTACAGCTCAATCACATGTTTTACAATTACGTGATTCAGACAAAAACGGAGCAGCCGCAATTGAATGGGTATCATTAGGAGTTCCATCATTTTGCCCATACGTACCATTCTTCGCAAATACTAATGAAATAGATTCTTCATACACTGACATTCCAGAAAAGCTAGATCTAAAGAGTGCCTTCTGGATGTATGAATCATTAGCAATGTTAGTAGAATCACATTATAAAGAATTTATCCAAGATGACATCGATTATAGAAAAGAATTGTCAGAGTGGGCACACAGAAAGATCGATGAAGTAGATAAGAAAGCAGTCACAATGTCAGGTGACGAATTAACAGATTATCTAACAAAGCAAAATGCTGAAATCGTAAAGCATTATAATGATAAGACAAAAGAATTAATGGCAAGCTTAGTAACAAAGGGAACAGAGTTGTCCAAGTTGCAATTTGTTAGTGGACAGTGGCACTAAAAAAAAGAGCGTTTCAATTGGCCGCTTAAACCTCGAGCATTACTTAGGTAAATAGTTGTGGCAACGAAGTTGACGCAATTATTTATCGTAGTAAGCGGAGAGGTTTGCCAATTGATTCGCGTTTCGGAAAAAAGAGAGTAAAACAAGGCGTTTAGCTCCTGAGCATTACCTAGGTAAATAGTTGTGGCAACGGAGTTGACGCAGCTATTTATCGTAGTAAGCGCAGGGAGCTGCCTTGTTTTACTCGTTTCAAATCAGTATCAAAACATTACCAAACCAGCATCAAAATAAGCACCACAAATAAAAGGGGAAACATGTCTATAACTAGATATGTTCCTTTTATTTTTGTCAAAAATTTCAAAAAATATCATCGTAAAATAACTGTGACAACATTCACAAAATGAGTTGTTTTAACATCTTTGACGCGTTAATATTACTAAGGCACAAAGAATTTGAAAACGAAATAATACACATTTAAATTATTTAAGTTGGGGAAAATGATTTGCCAAAAATATGAAATAAAGGAGTAAATTATGAAAGATTTACGTTTTAATAGTGTTTTTGACATTATAGGTCCCGTTATGGTGGGACCAAGCAGTTCACATACGGCTGGGGCAGCCAGAATTGGTAAAGTCGTACGTAGTATTTTTGGTGAAGAGCCAGAAAAAATAACGATTGATCTGTATGAATCATTTGCTAAAACATATCGTGGTCATGGTACAGATGTTGCTATCGTTGGAGGATTATTAGGCATGAAACCAGATAATGATAGATTATCTGATTCTTTGAAAATTGCTTATGACAAAGGAATAAAAGTTGCTTTTGTTCCAAAGAGTGATAAAGTCGACCATCCTAATACAACTAAGATAACGATGACCAAGGGGGACCATAGTCTTACTGTAACTGGAGTATCGATTGGTGGAGGAAATATTCAAATTTCTGAAATTAATGGTTTTAAGATTTCGTTGAGTATGGGGACACCCACTTATATAACGATCCAACAAGATGTTGCGGGGATGATTGCCCAGGTAACAGATATATTTTATGATCGAGATATCAATATCGGTACTATGACCGTTACTAGAGAATCTAAAGGTGAAAAGTCTATCATGATCATTGAAGTTGATGATAGAAAAGATCATGAAGAAATACTTAAGCAATTAAAAGAAATAAAAAATATAGAAAACACAACATTCTTTGAATAGGGGGATATATTATGTTTTATACAGTTAAGGATTTAATTGAACAAAGTCATGATTATCCTTCAATTGCTGATTTGATGATCACCGTAGAATCAGAAAATACAGGACGTGACAAGGATAAGATTCGTTCACTCATGGAATGTAATCTTGAAGCAATGGAGAAATCGGTTAAAGAAGGTATAAAAGGAGTTAAGTCCGTTACTGGATTGACCGGTGGGGATGCAAAGCGAATGGATCAATATATTGATGATGGCGATTTTTTAAGTGGTAAACCGATTCTTGAAGCTGTTAGAAATGCTATTGCTGTAAATGAGGTCAACGCTAAAATGGGACTCATTTGTGCAACTCCTACAGCCGGTAGTGCAGGGGTCTTAGCCGGTGTATTAATGGCCGTTCGAGATCGCTTGAAAATGACTAAAGATGAACAAGTTGATTTCTTATTTGTAGCAGGTGCTTTCGGCCTCGCCATTGCTAATAATTCATCTATTGCGGGCGCTGAAGGTGGTTGCCAGGCAGAAGTAGGGTCAGCTAGTGCAATGGCTGCTGCAGCCTTAGTTTGTGCCAAAGGAGGTACAGCAGAGCAGGCTGGATACGCAATAGCCATAACTTTACAAAATATGATGGGATTGATTTGTGATCCTGTTGCCGGTCTGGTTGAAGTACCTTGTGTTAAGAGAAATGCACTTGGTTCGTCTCAAGCGATGATATCTGCTGATATGGCGTTAGCTGGTATCAAGAGTGTTATTCCTGTCGATGAAGTAGTCGATGCCATGCGTAGAGTTGGACAGCAAATGCCTAGTATATTCAAGGAAACTGCTGAAGGTGGAGTAGCAACTACACCAACCGCTTTAAAATTAAAAAAAGAGATTTTTGGAGAATAATAAAAGGAATATATCGAAAATAAAATCGGTATATTCCTTTTTTAATACTTTGATAAATTTGTCATTATAGCCCGTCATTATGGCATATATAGGAAGAAAAATAGTTTACAAAAAACAATAGTGAAATTTTTCATAAGTTATTTTACAACAATTGTGACATTCCGAGGCCTATAATGAATATTGGAGGAGTCCCGAGTAGGACTCAAAATCAATGAAAGGTAGCGACGGTATGCGGGGATATAAGAATTCAGAAGAATTAATTGACCAAATAAAAGAAAGTTATCATAAATTCATTGATGAATATCAGGGTATTACTGATGGTGTGGCTGATGAAAGAATTGACCAAGTAGAGAAGACACCAAGAGAAATGCTCTCTTATCAAGTCGGTTGGATTAATATGATTCTTTCTTGGGAAAAGATGGAAGAAAGCGGCGAAGAAATAACTACTCCGACGCCAGGATATAAGTGGGACCAAATGCGTGAGTTATACCACGACTTTAACGTTAAGTATGGTGCCAATGGCTTAGACAATGAGGAAGAAGAACTAAAAAAAGTTGTTAAAGAGTTAATTGCTTGGATAGATCACATGTCTTCTGATGAACTATTTAAGCCGGGAGAGAGAAAGTGGGCAACTACAAAAGCCATGTGGCCAGTTGCCAAATGGATCAGAATCAATGCAATTTCACCATTTACTAATTACAGTCGTCAAGTTAGAAAGTGGAAGAATTATAATTTAAGACAAAGAGCGTAACAAAGTATGCTCAGCTTTCGAGCATTAAAGTAAAATTACCCAACAACCTTCAGGTTGCTGGGTAATTTTATTTTAAGCGGAAAAAGCTATACTTTGTTACGCGTTTAAGCGGCATGATAAAGGAAAAAAAGAGGAGTAATCCAAAAAGAAATATCTGTTTTAATCTATTTTAAGCGGAAAAAGCTATACTTTGTTATGCGTTTAAGCAGCATGATTTTGTTTTCAAATTTTTATAGACTAAACGTGCAAAAAAAAGGCTGCAACCTCCACATAGCCACGAACCTCAAATGATTGATGGAACCAATCATTCGTGGTTCGTGGCTATGATTCGGTGGCAAACCGCCTTTTTTTGCACTCTTTATTATTGGAATAAATCGATCATAAAGTAACCAATAACTCCAATTATTATTAACATTGTAAAGTTGATTATTGAAAAGGCAATTAAATATTTGCCGGGGTTCTTTTTAAAGAAGAACTTATACTGTTTAAAAGCTAGTAAGTTAGCCAAAGAAGCAACTACCGTTCCTAAACCACCAATATTAGTACCTAAGAATATAGCATGAACATATGTAGAAAACTTAGAAACTAAGATCGTAGTGGGCACGTTACTAATAAATTGACTAGTAACAATAGAGGTTAGATAGGCACTTGTTCTTGTTTGGATAAAACCTGATAAGTGGCTAACTATTTGTGGATCACGATTGATATTACCAACGGCTATGAAGAAACACATAAAAATCAAGACGATGGAATAATCTACTGATTTTAAAATATTTGGATTTACAAAGATCACTAGCAGTATAGCCGCAATCAATGATCCCCACATAGGAATAACAGAGAATATTCCTAAGAAAATGATGATCGTAACAAATGCTGTAAGAGCTAAACTAGGAATATTTAATTCAACGGCTGTTAATTCCGTTAACTCGACCTTATTCTTTGGAAAAAAGCGAGTTATTGCAAAAATTGCCAGAAAGTTAACGATAGTTATCGGAGCAGACATAACGAAGAATTGCATGATTCCTAAGTTGTAATGAGTTAATAGGAATAAGTTATGTGTATTACCAAAGGGAGTAAAGATACTTCCTAGGTTAGCTGCCATAGCTATGATTATGACTGGGTAAATCGGGTTTACTTTTATATGCTTGGATAATTCATAAAATAATGGAACTAAAGTTAAAATAGTAACATCATTAGTTAAAAACATAGCTCCAAAGAATGCCAAAGATGCTAAAGTGAACATCAGTTGCTGGGTTGTTTTTGCCTTATGAGTTAAGTAAGCAGCATAATATTTCAAAAAGTCTAAATAATCATATATTTGAATTATTATCATCATTGAAAGTAAAGACGCGATCGTCTTCCAATTTATATCCATAAGTCGCGGTGGACTAATGAAGATTGAGGTGAGGATTGCTGCAATACCAGCAATCCACAGCACCTTGTCTGAAAATACTCGTTTTAAAACTACCATTTACGTTTCCCCTAATAAAAGAAGTGCCTCTAACTAGTATAAAGATTATTTGTTCAATGAAAAAGACAAATGTGTAAATTTTTATTAATTTAGCGCTCAAATATTAAATTTTTAGAAAATCTTTCCCATTAAAAACCTTATTCATTGTAACTTAGTTATACTATATAGCAATAACAAGGAGGTAGGTAAAATGTATCTATTATTAATATTCTTAACATTTATAGTTGGAATTGCCATAGCCACAATCTCATTTAAAGCTAAGAAAGAATCATTATATTACCTTCTACTATCAACTGGGACTATGATGTTTTTCTTAGGAATTTATATGGCCGTTCCAAAATAAAAATTTAGTGCGTTTTTAGTATTGTATTTGTATAATTTCCTTACTTTAAATTGTGGGGGGATCGCCTATGATGAAAATACGCATAGCGCTTCTAGTTTTAGTATCAATGTTGTTGACGATTACCGAAATGACAATCAATCCAATGTTTTATGTAGGTAGAATATTTTTAGTGCTCTCAGTATTGATAGCAGTACTGGCAGGATTAAATTTCGTAAAGTCTAATTGGAGATTCGTTAATGAAGACGACGATTTACCAGATCCAGAATAATATAAATTTATAGTATTAGTTCAAATAGTCTAGCAAATTCAGTTGCTGGATTATTTTTTTTGCTTGAAAAGTCCGTCTTCAGGAGCAAGAAAACCATGTTGCTATGGGGACCTATTCGAGCCAGGGTCTCGAATTTCGGTTTTGAACTTTGAGAAAACCACTCAAATTTCAGAACTCGTCTCGTGGTGTAAGTGCTAAAGCACTAACGCCACCTGCATAGCAACCTAGTTTTCTTGCTCCTTCCGACTGAATATCAGTATTTAGTGTTTAGTATAGATATCTTAGTCGGAGGTTGAAAGTGAGAAGAGTCAACAGTGATTGTGGTGTTAGTACGAGTGGTTTTCTCGTGCTTACAGCACAGGACGTATTTTGAAATTCGCGTACTTTGCGAAGTTCAAAATCGAGTTCGGAGACCTTGGCTCCGGACGATCCCACTGTAGACTCATTCTCATTTTTAACCGGAGACGGCCAAAGACTAACTTGCTGAAGATATTGTATTTGATATACTTTAACCACGATTGAACAAGGGGAGAATATATGGATAAAGTAGAAAAAATACCTAAAGAGATTAAGACTATTTGGCGAATAAATGCGATCTTTGATTTCTTAATTTTTTTGATTGTTATTTTGGGAATGGCTTTAATTAAGATGATTTTTCCAGGGATAAATAAAGATTTTATAATAATCAGTCAAGTTGTCGTATCGATATTGGCGGTCATTGTAATAGTTTCCGAACTAGTCTTAATTCCTTATCGTTGGAATTTTTGGACTTATTATATTGATGAACGACAAGTTGAATTACATAAAGGGTATTTTTTTAGGAAGCAAATTGTGATTCCAATCGCTAGGGTGCAAAATGTTACCTTAAAACAAGGTCCTATTTTGAGGATCAAGGATCTACAAAAGGTTATAGTTGTTACGGCTGCTGGAAAAAGTGAGATTGAGGGTATCGAATCTACCCAAGCTGAACAGTTGAAGGAAGTAATTATGAAACTGGCGCAGGAGGCTAAAAATGATATCTAAACCACGTCGATTACATCCAGCAGCAATTCTTTTTTACCTATATAAAGAGATCAAGTCGCTAGCTTTGCCTATTGTCATTGCTTTAGTTGCCATCTTTCGTGGATCCTTATTAAAGATGGTTCTGGGAATAGGTGTTACTTTAATTTTGATTGTAGGATATTGTTTGCTTAAATATTTTACTTTTAGTTATCAGCTGTTGGACCATGAAATTTTGGTAAAAAGTGGAGTATTTGTTAAAAAGGTTAACCACGTTCCGTATGATAGAATCCAAAACATAACTTCTAATCAGTGGTTTTTTCTAAAACCATTCGGTCTTGAAGAACTAGAAATAGAAACAGCAGGACATTCGGAAGGTCCAGAGGTAAGTTTATCGGCGGTTTCTGTGGAACTAAAGAACGAACTAAATAATTATCGTCAACAAGTTGATACGGAAATAAAATCTAAAAATGTTTCACGGGAAACTTTTTCTGGGGAATAATATTCTATAACATGGAAAGAATTATTGAAGTTTGCCCTAACATCTCCTGCATTTTTATCAGGTTTATTAGTGATTCTGGCAGCATATGGCAAAATTCAAAATGTCGTCAATAAACAGGTATATAAGTTTGCGGAAGCTGAAATGCAACATTTAGGTATTTTAATTATAATTGCTGGATTTATTTTCGTATTGTTACTGTTTTATATTATTTCTGTTTTGTCATTGATTGCTAAGTATTATCATTTCAACTTGGTTAAAAATAATAATAAATTTCAAATGGAATATGGATTTTTTAAGACTAAGAAGACAACAATATCTATGAATCGTGTTCAAGCTGTTGTTGTAAAACAAACTCTTTTACGAAGATTATTAAATATAGCTTCTGTTAAGTTGGTTATAATTTCTAATTCTAAAAAAGAAGATACCGAAAAAGATATTATAGTTATGCCAGTAATTGAAAAGGCTAATTTAGAATCATTTTTGGGTAAGTTTTTTCCCAGTATTCCAATTAGTAATCTTGAAGTTAAAAAGGCATCGTCGAAAACTTTTTATTATGATTTACGTAATGCAATTATTATTAGTGTTTTAGTAGATGTTGTTTTAGGAATAATGGCTTACAGAATAACATGGTTGTTGGCAGTCATTATTTTATTATCTGGACTTATTTTTGTAGGACCGGCATATTTAAAGGCTAGAAGGTCTGGGCTAGCAATAATGGATAAACATTTCTTATACTTGCAAAATAACCAATTCTTCTCTAAAAATACTTATTTTATTCCTAGAGAGAGTATTCAATTAATAGAAAGACGTCAAAGTGTATGGCTAGCAAAAAAGTCATTTGCGCATCTACGACTTAATTGTCGATCTGGTAATGGGGAACGAATTATTGCGGTTAAGTATTTACCTGAAGAATTAATTGATGAGGTTGTTGATTGGTATTGAGATTTTTTATGTGTGGCGTAAACGTGCAATGATACACAGCTTTTTCCGCTTAAGACAAAAGACCCTATCAATCCGATTTTGGATTGATAGGGTCTTTTGCATTAATGCTCGAAAGCTGAACGTGTATCATTGCACTCTCTAATCACTAACTTTATCCAATCCCTGCTTAAGATCGGCAATTAAATCGTCAGCATTTTCAATACCGATCGAAATTCTGATTAAATCGGGCGTGATACCTGTAGCTAATAGTTCTTTTTCATTTAATTGTGCATGGGTCGTTGAAGCGGGATGAATGATCAATGACTTAGCGTCACCAACATTTGCTAGCAATGAGAAGATATTTAGGTTTGAAATTAATTCTTTACCTGCTTTTTCACCACCAGTTAAACCAATTGTAAAGATTGATCCGACACCTTTAGGGAAATCTCTTTTGGCCAGTTTGTAATAAGGGCTGTCTTCTTGTTCTGGATATTTTATCCAAGCGACTTTAGGCGAATCTTGAAGGAATTTAATGATTTTACGAGTATTAGTAACGTGTCTCTCAATTCTTAGTGACAATGTTTCTAGACCCTCGATCAAAAGAAATGAGTTGAATGGACTGATAGCACCACCGACATCACGCAATACTTCTGAACGAACTTTTGTTGTAAAAGCACCGCCATTTAAATCAGCGAAAACCAAACCATTGTATTGGGGATTTGGTGTTGTAAATTCTGGATATCGATCTGATTTACGGTAATCGAATTTGCCATTTTCTACGATAACGCCGCCCATGCTAGTACCGTGACCTCCAATAAATTTAGTGGCTGATTCTACGACGATATCGGCACCCAAATCAAGTGGTTTATATAGATAAGGTGAGGCAAATGTATTATCAACGATCAATAACAAACCATTTTTGTGAGCAATTTCAGCGATAGCAGGAACATCGGATAGGTTGATGTCAGGATTACCAATACTCTCTAGGTAAAGTGCTTTTGTATGTTCGTTAATTTCTTTTTCAAAATTTTTGGGATCATCTGAATTAACGAAATGTGTTTTAATACCTAATTTGGGCAATGTGACGTTGAATAAATTGTAAGTTCCACCATAAAGGGTACTTGCGGAAACAATTTCATCGCCAGCCTTGGCAATGTTTTCAATAGTTGCTGAAATAGCCGCCGCACCAGTTGCTAGTGCTACACCAGATGTCCCATCTTCTAGTTGAGCAACTCTTTTCTCAAGTACATCAGTTGTAGGGTTAGTCAAACGGGTATAAATATTACCGGGGTCTTTTAAGGCAAAACGGTCAGCTGCTTGTTTAGGGTCTTTAAAAACGTATGAAGTTGTTTGATAAATAGGAACAGCACGAGCTCCGGTTTCGTCTACAGTTTGTCCAGCATGTACTTGTAATGTTTCAAATTTATATTCTTGTTCACTCATAATTATGATTCCTCCAAAATTTTAATAAATTCATGTTTAATTGATTAGTTGTGTTGGATGATTCTTCTGTCAAAGCCGCCTAGTCGCAACTGCGGCATTCGAAAATCCCTCTTAAATGAAAATCGTCTAAAATCGTTTGACATTAAAATCACCTCCATAAATTAAAAAAATGTATAAAAAAAGTCCCCATGCTGACTAATGTCAACATGGGGACGATGTGGTCGTGGTACCACCCCAAATTCGTAGATAAAATCTACCTCAACAACTCACTAAGTAAGTTCGGGATGATATCGCATCCTTGCGTACCGTTGGCTTTCACCTAGGTAAGACTCCAAGCTCATCTTCAATCAAGTGTTCGTTCCGCCTTTTCACTATCCAGCGGTCACTATTCAAAACTAATAATTGATCTACTCTTCTCTTCAACGTCTAAATTAAATTTTCTTTAATGAAATTAGTGATTAGTATAGTCGTTGAAATTTAAAAGTCAAGCTTGTTTTTATAATTAATATTCACCCTCGGCAATCTTATCCAAGGTATCTTTTGAAGGAATGAAGAATAAATTACCTGTTATTGGGGTACTAAAGTCAAGTAAACGGTCGCTTTTAGTAAACATATTTGTAAGCATACGGTTAGTGACAGCAAAGTCTTTTGAGTAACCAATAAAGTATGTACCAGTTAAGTTCTTTGCGGGGTCGGAGAATGGAACATTCATTCTAACGATTTTATGTTCAACACCGCCGTCTTCATCTTTAGCGGCAATGTTGTGGGCATTAGGTAGTTTTTCGTCATCATCAAGTTCTCTATCTGAGAATTTATGACGGCCAATAGCTTTTTCTTGATCCTCTGTTTTTAGATCATTCCAAGCATCCATATTATGAGAGTATTTTTGAGCAAATGCATATGATCCATTAACAAATTCTGGATCTTGCTTTTCGTCGATCAAAGTATAATCCATTGATTCAACTCCGGCGGGATTTTCAGTTCCGTCGATGAATCCAACAATAGAGCGACCTTCAAAATAACGGAAACCATGTGTTTCATCTTCGACAGTTGTTATTGGGCGTAAGATACCCATAAATTGATCAATGATTTCGTAACAAACTGACATCTTAGAAGCACGTACGTGAATAAACAAATCACCAGGTGTAGAAACTGCAGTATATTTTGGACCTTTGATTTCTTTGAAATTTTCGAGTTCTTTAGGCTTTGGTGAATTAGGGAATAAGTAATCCCAAGCATTTGAACCAAATCCCCAAGCTACATGAACTTGGGCTTCAGGGTCACGAATACGCATGCTATTTATGATTGAGTTGGACATATCAGAAAATTCAGCAATAGCATCTTTTTCTTCACTTTGGTTCTCATGTTTTAACATTAATGTTGTGAAAATAACACTTTCACCTGCATCCTTATAAACGTCTTGAGCTTTTTTAATATCAATAGTCATCTGCTTACCTCCGAGGCTTATTTAAACAAATCATAACATAAGGAATCGGTACAAAATTATTTAAAAAATGTAAATTTAAATTGTTGATTTTGTATCTAATTTAGGATAATAATTAAACGTTGAATAAATTAATTAATAATTGAACCAAAAGGGAGTAGTAGCAATGTGCACAAGTATAAGTTATGAGGCTTTAGATGGAGCTAAGTTTTTATCAAGAACAATGGACTTTGCATTTGAATTGAACGGCAGACCAACTTTCTTGCCTAGAGATTATGAATGGATATCTTCTTTTGATAAAAAAACATATAAAGCTGATTATGCCATTTTAGGTACTGGGGCAAAGTATGGTAACAACTATATGGTAGCCGACGGTACTAATGAGTACGGATTGGCAGCAGCTGAATTGTATTTTGCTCATAAAGCTGAATATGATCATGAACCAACAGATGGAGCTATCAATTTGGTATCAGAAGAATTTATTTTGTGGGCTTTAGGCAATAATAAATCACTTGCCGAATTGAAAGATAATATTAAAAACGTGCATATTATTGAATCCGATAAGGGTGTTATGGGTAAGAATCAACCACTACATTGGATATTTAGTGATTTAACAGGAGCAACATATGTCATTGAACCTGAAGGTGATGGCTTGATCCTTCAAGAAGATAAAACAGGTGTTATGACTAATACTCCAGATTATCAATGGCATGAAACAAATTTGGCCAATTATTTAGGTGCACAGCCAAATAATTTTGGAAGTAAAAAATTTGGTGATTTAGAAGTTCAACCATTAGGTCAAAACGGAACATTTCGTTTACCGGGTGGTTATACAGCTGTTGATCGTTTTGTTAGAACTGCCTTTAATCGTGAAGTAATTGAAAAAGCAGCCGACGCTACTGAAGCTGTTAACACTATCATGCATATTTTAGATAGTGTAGATGTTCCAAAGGGTGCAAATACTAAGCCAGATGGCCCAAGTTATACTCAATATCAGTCTATATTTGATATGACAAATAGAATCATGTATTACATACCTTATGGAAATAGAACTGTCTTTAAAGTAAGAATGACTGATGAAATGATTGGTGCACAAAAGACTCCTAAAGAATTTCCTGTTGCATTGACACAAGAGTTTAATGAGTTGAATTAGATCGGGGGAATTGCCGCCTCCAGAATCAAGAAAATCATGTCGCTATGGGGACCGATTTGAGCCAAAGTACGGTCTCAAATCTCGATTTTGAACCTTGCAAAATACGCAAGTTTCAAAATTCGTCCCGTGGTGTAAGCACTAAAGTGCTAACGCCACTTTTATAGCGACATGATTTTCTTGATTTTTCCGGCTAGTTTATCTGTTTATTTTTGAATGAAGAATTATAGTAAATATAAAATAATTGTCGATTCCCAACTATATATATGTATTAGTTGGGGCTTTTTTATTTTGATGAAAATTAGCTGGAGGTTATGAGTAATGGAACCAGTTGTGCCAGTGGAGTTGAATGGTGGTTTTCCATTCTTACTCCACAGACATATTGAAGATTTGCGTAGCAAAGCTTCAATATGAGACTCAAGACCGAGGCTTGAGTCGGTCTCACAACAGGTGGAATTACTCATAACCGTAAGCGGCAAGTAAACAACCATTTGGTATGTAATCCATCTTTAAAATGAGATATAATAAAAGTGACTGATAACTACCTTATATAAAATTGGTACGTTCCAAAGGAGGAAACATGGCAGATTTAGTTTATCAACGAGTTATTGATTCATTAAAAGAAAAAATAGATTCTAATACTTATCCAGATATGCGTTTACCAGACGAACGATCACTTGCAGAACAATATGACGTAAGTAGAAGTTCAATTAAGCGTGCGCTAAGCAATATGTCAGATCAAGGCATAATATTCAAAAAACGTGGTTCGGGTACTTTTATTAATCCGTTATATTTGAAGCAGGATTCTTATTTCAACTACAGTGGTAGCAACCTTGGAATTACTGATAGTTTTAAGGCTAACGGCCAAAAACCTGGGATCAAGGTTTTAAGTTTTGATGTTATTAGACCGGATCAAGATATGCAGGATAATTTATTCTTAAAACCTAGTGAGTTCGTTTATTCATTTAAGAGATTAAGATTATTGGATGATAAACCATTTATGATCGAAACTGGATATATTCCAATTAAGTTGGCACCGGAGTTGAATGAGCAAGTTGCCTCAGAATCAATTTTTAATTATGTGGAAACTGAGCTTGGAAAAGAAGTTAACAAAACTTATTTAGCTATTTCAGCTTCGCCTTCTGATGAAGAGGGACAAAAATTATTGAATTTAAATGAGAATGAACCTCTAGGTATCATGGAAGGTATCTTCTTCTTAAACGACGGGACTCCATTTGAATTTTCAACAATGAAGCTACATTACAAATACTTTAAGTATGATTCATTTGTTGATTTAGACAGATAATTAAAAGGTAGTTATTTTTATTGGGACGTACCAATTAGTTAAATGGTTGACTTAAAATTAAATACTGGTTATTATGTATATGTAAAAACCTAAGGAGTGTGCCGTAATGACAGATTATTCATCAAAAGAATATTTAAACTTAGTAGACAAATATTGGCGTGCAGCAAACTACGTTTCTGTTGGTCAATTATATTTAAAAGATAACCCACTATTAAAACGTGCTCTTAAACCCGAAGATGTTAAAGTTCATCCAATCGGACATTGGGGAACTATCGCAGGTCAAAACTTTATATATGCCCATCTAAACCGTATTATCAATGAATACGGTGTAAATATGTTCTATATCGAAGGACCAGGTCATGGTGGTCAAGTTATGGTTTCAAACTCATATCTTGATGGAAGTTATACTGAAATTTATCCTGAGATAACTCAAGATGAAAAAGGTATGCAAAAGTTGTTTAAGCAATTCTCATTCCCAGGTGGAGTTGCTTCTCATGCTGCACCTGAAACACCAGGTTCAATGCACGAAGGTGGAGAATTAGGTTACTCATTATCACACGGTGTTGGTGCTATCTTAGATAACCCTGACCAAATTGCCGCAGTTGTTATCGGTGATGGTGAATCAGAAACTGGTCCTTTAGCTGGATCATGGTTCTCAAATGTTTTCATTAACCCTGTGAATGATGGTGCTGTATTGCCTATCGTTAACTTAAATGGTTTCAAGATTTCTAACCCAACAATTCTTTCACGTAAAAATGATGAAGAATTAAGAGAATATTACAGTGGTATGGGTTGGGAACCTCTATTTGTTGAAGGTGATGACCCTTCAGAAATGCATCCGGCAATGGCTAAGACTTTGGATGTTGCTATTGAAAGAATTAAAGATATTCAAAAAGAAGCTAGAAAACATCCAGCTTCAGAAGCAACTATGCCAAGATGGCCAATGATTATTCTTCGTGCACCTAAGGGCTGGACTGGTCCTAAAGAATGGGACGGAGAACCAATTGAAGGCTCATTTAGAGCTCACCAAATTCCAATTCCTGTAGATCAAAACGATATGCAACACGCTGATGCTTTAGTAGATTGGCTAAAATCATATAAACCTGAGGAATTATTTAACGACGATGGTAGCTTGAAGCCTGAAATTGCTGCAATCGCACCTAAGGGTGATAAGAGAATGGCTATGAACCCTATCGTTAACGGTGGTGTTGATCCTAAACCTCTTAAATTGCCAGATTATAAGAACTACGCTTTGAACTTTGACAAGCCAGGCGAAAAGACAGCTCAAGATATGATCGAATTAGGTAGATATCTAAAGGATGTTATTTTAAATAACCAAGATAACTTTAGATTATTTGGACCTGATGAAACTATGTCAAACCGCCTAAATCACATCTTCGAAGCTTCTCCACGTCAATGGATGGAAGAAGTTAAAGAACCAAACGATCAATATGAAGCACCAGTTGGTCGTATTATTGATTCACAACTATCAGAACATCAAGCTGAAGGATTCCTTGAAGGATATGCATTAACAGGACGTCATGGTATCTTTGCCAGTTATGAAGCCTTCTTAAGAGTTGTTGACTCAATGTTGACACAACACTTCAAGTGGCTAAGAAAAGCTAACGAATTGTCATGGAGAAAGAAATATCCATCACTAAACGTTATTGCTACATCAACAGCTTTCCAACAAGATCACAACGGTTATACTCACCAAGACCCAGGTATTATTACTCATTTAGCTGAGAAGAAGCCTGAATACATTCGTGAATATTTCCCAGCTGACACAAACTCATTGCTTGCCGTTATGCCTAAGATCCTTGATGATGAAGAGAAGATCAACTTGTTAGTTACTTCAAAACATCCACGTCCACAATTCTATTCAATTGAAGAAGGACAAGAATTAGCCGATAAGGGTCTTAAAGTAATCGACTGGGCATCAAATGACAATGGTGAACCTGATATTGTTATTGCCGCTGCCGGTACAGAACCTAACCTAGAAGCACTTGCTGCTATCAGCATCTTACGTAAGGACGTTCCAGATCTTAAGATCAGATTTGTTAACGTTGTTGACCTATTGAAACTAAGATCACCAGAAGTTGATCCTCGTGGCCTATCTGATGAAGAATTCAATAGCATCTTTACAGCTGATAAACCAGTATTGTTCGCTTTCCATGGCTTTGAAGATATTATTAAAGACATCTTCTTTGATCGTGATAACCACAATCTATTTGTACATGGTTACCGTGAAAACGGTGATATTACTACACCATTTGATATGCGTGTTGTTAATGAAATGGATCGTTTCCACTTAGCAGAAGAAGCAGCCACAGCCGTTTACGGTGAAAAGGCCGACGACTTTGCTGACAAGATGGAAGCAGAAGTTGATAAACATAATAAATATATCCGTGAGTACGGTACAGACCTTCCAGAAGTAGAAAACTGGAAATGGGATGTAAAATAGAGTGTAATCAAATATGCTCAGCTTTCGAGCATTAAGGTAAATAGCCCTCAGTAATCCAAAGGATTGCTGAGGGCTATTTATATTAAGCGCAAAAAGTTATGTTTGATTACACGTTTAAGCGAAGCTTAAAAAATATAGTTAATTTTGAAAGTGGTTGTGATACAAATTACACTTAACATTTTTGCTTCCAAACTTTTATAGCCTAAACGTGCAAAAAAAGACTGCAACCTCCACATAGCTACGAACCACAAATGATTGATAGTGCCAATCATTCGTGGTCCTAGGCTATGTTCCGGTGGCAAACCGTCTTTTGTTACACTCTTGCTATTTATATTAAGCACAAAAAGTTATGTTTGATTACACGTTTAAGCGAAACTTAAAAAAGAAAAGTGTATTTTGAATTAAAAGTAATCCAAAGGATTGCTGAGGGCTATTTATAATGAACAAAAAAAGACATGCTTAAAGACACATTCAACTGATTTTCTCTAAATGAACCAAAAATTAATTATTTAAACCTAATCTAATAATAGGTTTAGAAAATATCCCAAAATCAGCATGAAAACGTATGAAAATGGAGATTGTGAAAATTAGAACGTTTAATTTTGTACATCGCAGATAGACCTTTGTAGCGCCGTGGTGTAACCGATTACTGTAACTTGAAAAATAGTGAATGTAAGGACTTGAAAAAGGCAATTTCACATGTTACTCTCGAGATGTAGAAAGATTGAAAAACACAAGGTGGGTGGATATTATGACAAATCAAGTTGTAAACAAATTAGGATTAACTGCATTAGCTGCTGTGGGAGTAGTAATATTGATGTTACTATTTATGTTGCAAATTCGATATGCCGTATTAACCGCCGCATTTGTAGCAATCATTTTAGCAGTTTATGCTCAAAATATATTCGGTAAACATCACACATTTATTCTTCATGATTAAGGTTATAAAAATTGAATAAATATATTCAATTTTTTAGAAGTAAGAAAATAGACCCAGTAGTCCAATTTTGGATTGCAGGGTCTATTTTTGGTATTTAAGAACTATAATAAAATTATCTTGTATAAAGAAGGTAAATTATCATGAAAAACTTTCAGGGGAATGGGAAAAGATGGATTCTATTTTCGACTTTAACATTAGCTGGCGGATTGATTTTAACAACTAATTCAACAACTACTATTAAAGCCGATAATATTCCAGTTAATGCGGGTACTGCTGAAACGGAGACAGGTAACGAGGATACAACTCCAACTACTAATGCCACTACACCGGCCAATGATCCTACTAATGATAATCAAGTAAATTATACAATTAATTATGTAGATTCCACCTCCAGTAATGTTTTGCAAAGTACTACGGGAACAGCAGATGGAGGTTCTTCAATCACTATACCAACGGCTACGATAGCAGGTTATCAGCAAAACACCAGTAGTCAGTATCAGTTAGCATCAGTCACAACAGATGCCGATAAGAAGCAGGATATATCTGTACCAATGACTAAACTTACTGGCGCAACATTGCGTGTTAAGGAGAATGAGAGTGACGGTAATTCTTTAAATAGAATTCCAGTTGGATCTTTAGAAGTTAACGATAGTAATTACAAAAACGACGTACAAACTGAATTGAGTACAATGCAAAAGGGACGCAAGGTTGATTTTGCCAATTCAACTTACGGGTACAGTTCCTTAAATACGCTGGACTATCTTAAAGGGATGGAAAATTCTTCTCCAGCAGATATTGTTATAAAGGTGTTGGAAAATGAAGGATCAAGTGACGTTTTAAATGAAAGCTTATCTGGAAAAGAGTTAGATTTTGGCTTTCAATATTTACCAATTGATGAAAACTACGAAGTTCATTATGTTGCCGTGGGGGGACCACAAGATGGCAAGGTAATTTATATTGATAAGGGTCAAAATGATAATGGGGTATTACCAAGTACACCTCATCATAGAGGAATACCAGCTTCTGATGCTGTTCCAGGTTACAAGGTGTCAAGTTTTGACGAAAATGATATATCTTTTGATGAAGAAGCTGGTGTCTTGACTTTTAAGGTGCCAATTGAACCTGGTATCTTAATTACTATCAATGAGTATGATAAAAATAAAAAATTAGTAAAAACCGTAAATTGGGATATAATATCTAACGATAAAATTGCGATTCAACCAGATAGTACTAGTAATCCAATATTTCCTTCTGGAAAAATAAGAAATACTGATATTTCTGGTGTATTGAGTGATTCATTTTATAAAGATTTAATAATGGACAAAAATCTAATTATTGCTGATTCTAACTTCGACGATATACATGGAGATAGTCCAGAAGTTAGCGATTCTGCGGCACAAGTAATGGGACTATATAATCAGTTATATGGTTTAGATACTAAAAACTCAAATATGGGTTATATAACTAAGTTCATCATGAATGCCCTGTTTCCAAACGGATCAGTTGGTGAAAATTGGTCAGGAAATGTAATTACAATTAATGCATATTTGGATTTCGTGGATCAGAGTACTTCGACAAGTATTCCTGTAACACCATCTGATGTAATAAATAAAGTAAACAATATTGCAACTACGACTAAGAAAGTCAATTTATATGATAATAAGGGCAATTTAATTACTAATAGAGCATTAGATATTAATACTGCTTGGCAAAGTGACCAAGAATTTACTTATAATGGTCAAAAGTATTATCGAGTTTCACCTGATGAATATGTCAAAGCAGGGGATGTTTATTTATATAAAGATACCGATACGAGTTTGGTTAGAATTTTTAGTGATGGTAGTGGTAGTATAGTGGACTATTTGGGATCTGAAGTCTCTAGAAAACTTGACCCTGCAACTGATTGGAAAACAGATCGAATTGCATTGATAAATGGTAATGAGTATTATCGAGTTTCAACTAATGAATTTATAAAATTAGATACGGTTCAACCTTATGAAAATGATTTTGAAAATTTGGTTACGTCTAACTTAACTAATACTTATGATGAACATGGAAAAGAACTCACTCTGAAACTGCCTAATAATACAGGATATAAAACTGATCGAATCGTCACTATCAATGGCATTAAGTATTATCGTGTCTCAACTGATACTTTTGTAAAGGTTGATGATATACAAAAAATGACAAAATAAAAACACCGCAATAAAATTGCGATGTTCTGGCTGAGAATATTTCTCGGTCTTTTTTTAACCCAACTATCAGGGGGGAAGATTGGGCTTTGTTGTATTTTTGAGAATTAATACTTTTTACATGAAGAATATCAGGGAGAATCATAAGTTAAGGTGCTCTTCGCTTTCCTTTAGCTTACAAGTATATAATAATCAGTAAATGTGAAGAAAGTATGATGCAAGTTAGAAGTAATTATCAATATTTACTGTAAATAGATTTTTTTAAGGTCAGAAACTTGATTATCACTTACATGTAGTTCATTTCTGATATAATTATTGAGACTTCCTGAAGTTTCTTTTATGGCTTTCTGAGCTGCTAATAGGTAGTTTTCATCAACTGTCATTAAAGCACGTATTGAATCTACTAATGAAGCATCACGTTTTTTGACTTCTTTTAGAAGTTCTGAGACATATCCCTTGCTTGCTTTATTAGTTAGTAGATAATCTTGTTTTATAGTAGATAAAGGTATACCAAGAATGTATAAGAAGAAAACAGCTCCCATACCAGTACGATCTTTACCAGCACTACAATGGAACAATAAGACATCATCATCGTTAGAATTACCTAATAATTCGTCGAAAAAGTTTCGGTAAGCCTTTTTGGATTGATCTTCAGTAATGATTTCTTTATAAACATCAAGCATATGTTCATAACCGTTTGATGGGTCGAAATCGATTTCTGGAATAACTGAATCTTTAATTTGCGAAGCTTCAGTTAAATCCTCACGGAAGACAGGTAGGGAAACGTATTTTGTGCCATTTGGAATTCTGTCTGGACTCTTATCGATCTCTGATTGTGAACGAAAATCAACGTCTGTTTTAAGACCGTAGTCGCTTAAAAAGTTTAAATCATTGTCAGTTAATTTATCTAAACCGGCTGAACGGATGATTTTGTGGTATTTAACTTGTTTGCCAGTCGTTGTTTTGTAACCACCTAGTTCACGGAAGTTTACACCTGCTTCAAGGTCTAAGATACGATGTGTTTGTTGTGTAGCGTTATCCATATATGAACCCCTCTATCTTTTAATCTAATTTCAATTATAACAAAAGGAAGATTTGTCATGAAATTTATCATTGCTCCTGGAAAATATCGCCATGCTAGCTCTAGAAAAATTGGTCAAGCTATTTATAGCGGTATTTCACGTGCATTGCCCAATGCTGAGATTGTAACAATGCCAGTCACGGATAGCGAATATGGTATGCCAGCGTTAGTAAAACATACTATTGGAGGCAAGTGGGCCGAGTTACAATTTTTTGACGCCTTTTGGCAAAGTAAAACAGGACGCTATTTAGTAACGAGCATTGATAGTCAGGATACCGCAATTATAGATTCAGAACAAATAGTAGGCTTGGATTTAGCGGCCAATAAAAAGAGAAAAGATCTATTTCACGCTACTAGTCATGGTGTAGGGGAATTCATACTGGACGCAGTGTCAAGTGGACATAAGAACATTGTTATCTGTTTAGGTAAAACAGCTGTGGCTGATGGAGGATTAGGAGCACTTCAAGCTTTAGGCGCAAAGGTTTATGATGAGAATGAAGAATTGATTCCAGAGGGTGAAAATCCGTTGATAAACGCCTATCAAATCAATTTGGAAGGAATTAATAGAGTTTTACCAAGAAGAACTAAGATCACCGTTTTATTGAACTATTCCGCAAATATGGAACCAGAGGAAAATTACGAATGTCTCAACAAAACTCAAGTAAGTTTTTTAGAAGATAACCTCGTTTATATTACTGAAAAGATAAATCAGAAGTATAATTTAGATATACACCCGATGCCAAACTCGGATGCGATCAAAACTTTAGCGGGAGCTTTTGCAATGATCAATGCTCATATTTTCCGCTCTTCGTTTGAATGGGTGGCTAATGTGACAGGAATGGATCAAACTATTCGCTCGACTGACGTTTTGGTCACTGCTACTGAAACTATTTCAGCGGATGCAATGCATGATGAGATCCTTTATCATTTGAGTAAAATCGCTGGAACAGTAAGGATTCCTACATTTGCTTTATGTAATAACTTTGTTGATGACTTTGAGGATTATGAACAACTATTTACAGGTATATTTTCAACTCAAATGGTCAATCAACAGATGGATAGTGAAGACGAAAAAATGATTTTTGGGAATTACGAATCAGCAGCAAACCAGTTAGCTCGTACGTTGACGGCATTTTCTTAGTATTATTTATTGAATAAAACTCATTAATGCATTAATCTTACATTAAAGAGTTTTCATTAAGAGCATTGGAGGATCAGATTATGGAACAAGATTATGAAAAGATTTTAGTACCAGTTGACGGCTCAAAGGAAGCTGAAATGGCCTTTAGAAAGGCTGTCAAGGTTGCACAAATGAATAAAGGGCATCTTGATGTTTTGACGGTTCTCGATACTAAACAATTCATCGGTTTACATGGTGGAATGTTGAATGGGGATGTTATTTATCAACTATCTGAAGATGCTCAAAAATATTTAAATGAATTAAAAGACGAAGCAGTTGCAAACGGAGCAAACGCTGATGACATTGACATTCACGTTCGTTTTGGTGAACCAAAGACTGTTATCTCTCAAGAATTCGTTGAAGAATATAAGAATGACTTAATTATGATCGGTTCTACTGGTATGAATGCAGTTACTAGATTACTAGTTGGTTCAGTATCTGAATATGTTACAAGAAACGCTAGAACAGATGTTATTATTGTTAGAACAGCTGTTGATAACGGTAAAATGAAATAATAATCCATAAAGTAGGAGAAAAAAGACTGAGATGAGTCATATCCCAGCCTTTTTTTATTGGTGAAGAAATGAGATGTGCGTGGGCAGATAGTTCAAAAGAAATGCAAGTTTATCATGATAGTGAATGGGGCAAAATCGATAAAGATGAACGTTATTTATTTGAAATGTTAAGTTTAGAATTGTCACAGGCCGGTCTTTCTTGGTCAACCATTTTGAAAAGACGCGCGGGTTATAAAGAAGTATTTGATGATTTTGATATAAATAAGGTCGCTGACTATTCAGATGAAAAAGTGGCGCAATTATTGACTGACAAAAAAATCATACGTAATAAATTAAAGGTAAATGCAATCGTTAATAATGCTCGTCAAATAAGAAAAATGCACGACGATGGTAGAACATTTTCTGAATATATTTGGAATTTTGTTGATAATAAGCAGATAATTCATCATATTAAGACTATGGATGAAGTCCCAGCTCAAGATGAGTTATCTCAAAAAATTAGTAAAGATCTGAAAAAAAGAGGATTTAAGTTTATCGGGCCAACGATCGTCTATTCATTTTTACAGGCGATAGGGGTTATTAATGATCATTTAGATAGTTGCGATTTTAAATAATCAGACTTATTAAGTATAATAGGGACGTAATAACGGAGGAAAATTTATGAATTCTGATACTATTAGTGAATTTGCTGACTGGATCTATAAAAATTGTAAGGATGTTGAAAATAAATCAACTAAGTTAGATACAAAAAAGGTTTATGATTTGATCAACAACCTTGAAATATTGAGAAAACCAATTCAAGATTATTTCGATATGACTGAAGAAGAGTATTACCAAAATGAGTCTGACCATCGTTTGACTTTGCAAAATCCAACTGGAACATTAGGGCAATTGCATGATCGTGTACAAGTTAATCACGTTGATGGTTCACTTTCGGGACATGAAATCAACTTTACATATAATCATGAAGACCCTTATGCAGGTGGAGACTATAAGGCTAAGACAGATTTACACTTGATTGAATATGCCTTTACTGTTATTGGAGCAGTTTATGATAATACAATTGTTTCTGATGTAAGAAACGCTCTTTCAAATGATGCTGTCTTATCAATTGGTTTGGCCGCAAAAGCAATCGAGGAATGGCAATAGATTATGGAATTATTGGCAGCAAAAGATCTGTCACTTCAAAATGAAGGTTACTTTGCGTTTAAGCATGTAACCTTTTCTTTGTATCAAAATGAAATTGCCTATATTTTAGGTGATAATGGCAGCGGTAAAACTCAATTCTTAGACACTTTGGCAAGTTTGAAGTCTCCTGATAGCGGTAAGCTGGAAATAGCTCCTAAAGCAAGATTTGGTTATCTACCACAAATAAATCCTGAAGTGATCACTAAAACTGTAAAAAAATATTTGAGTGACGTTCGTTCTTTAAGTGGCAACTTGGCAGTTAGAGATTCGCAATTAAAGGAATTGATCACTTATATGGGGATGTCTCCATATTTAGACAGACCGGTTAGACAGTTGTCTTTAGGTTTGAAGCAACGCGTTGGCTTTTTGGCTGCAGTAGTCGGACATCCCAATATTTTACTTTTAGATGAACCATTCTCCTTTCAAAACAGTGAAATGATAACTAACATGCTCGATATTATAAAAGATCTTCGTGATAACCATTCAGGCATAGTTATTGCCAGTACGGTTCAAGATGATAGTGTGGTTAATTATTTTGATACCAATTATTTGATGAAAGATAATAGTTTGATCAAAGTAACAGATCAAAATCAGGCGGTCCATTATATGCTTATTTTTACTGTTAAATCTAATACTATGGCGTTACCAAGCGACATTAGTCATTATTTATCCACTAATGTTGATAATTTGATCGAGTTAAAAGTTCCAATGAAGATAAAAGATTCCATCATCAAAGAGATGCTGGAATTAAACTATAACTTTGAGGGGGCAAGAGTCCTTGAAAATTAAGTTTTTAATGGATAACTTTTTTAAATTAGTATTTAGAGATTATCTATATTTATCGATGTTATTTATGATGGTGATTTTTAAGTTTACAATTGCTCCAATTTTGGGATTATCTGGATCACAAAATGTCGAATTGTTGATTGTTTTAACTTTTTTTATGGGATTAATCAACGGTTTGAATTTCTTTAAAAATAATCAGTTGTATAATCGGTATGTAAAACAAAAAGTTGGTAATTATTGGCTGTATATATCAGTTCAAACAGTTATATTATTGCTGACGAATATTTTGACAGCAGTTTTGACATTCATCAATACTGCTGATTTGTTATTGATTATATTATTTACAACATCAGGCTTTGTTGGCACAACAATGGCTATGCTTTTAAAACCACGTTTTGAAAAACATCCCATTGTAGGACAGATTAGTATGTTTATTTTGATATATTTATCTTTAGCTGACAGCTCTAGTGGCGTTCTTTATTATATAAACTGGATTTTGCCACCTATTTCTAAAATGATAGTAACCTTGCAAGATGGTCATTCAATACAAGCATTACTACCGGTTGCTGGACAGCAATTTGTCTACGGAATTATTTTATTTGCTATTAGTGGTGTCTTTTATCAAAAAAAATTTGAAAAATGAGATAAAAGTATTGCTATTTACCATCAACTTCTGCTTTAATTGCCTGATGAACAAGGAGGCCTATAATGAGCAATATTTATTTACGTCGTGCGAGACAAGACGATTTGCCAAAAGTTATAGAAATTATTGAGGGTGCTAAGAAAACCTTACGCGACCGTGGTGTCGATCAGTGGCAACGTGGTTATCCCAATGATGCCATCTTAAAACAGGACCTTGAAGAAGGTATTAATTATGTTTTATTGTTGGATGGTGAAGTTGTGGGAACTGCTGCTCTCCAACAAGGCTATGATAAAAACTATCAAGAAATAACTAACGGTAAATGGGATGGCGATTCAGATGTAACTTATTCGATCATCCACAGAATTGCAGTAGAGCCAGGTCATCAGGGCCAACACTTATCTGCTGCATTGATCCAACAACTTATGACAATGTCTTATAGCTTGGGATATGAGGACGTTAGAATCGACACCCATCCAGATAATCTAGTTATGCAACACGTTATCAAAGCAAATGGATTTGTTGAAAAAGGTATTATTACTATGGACGAAGATAAAGGTGACAGAAAAGCCTATCAAATCTTACTAAAATAACAGTTAAATTGTATTGAATAAGCCATCGAGATAGATGGTTTTTTTGGTTATTTTCACTTAAACAATGTTAGTATTGGAAGTATTGGGAGAACAGAAAATTGAATATTAAAAATTTTGCTAAAAAGGTTTTGAATCCAAAACCATCTGAATTTATCTCAACACAAACTGATAATTTTCTAAGAAGGTTGAAACCAAGACCTTTTGCGGTTGATTATATAAATAACGTTTATAAAAATAATGTGAAACCTCATATAACTGACAATACAATGACTCTTTCTGTCTTGACAGATACTCATGCTAAAGCCATTGCTAGTGCCTCTTATTATGGGATCAATGGTGTTCGTCACATAATTGAAAGCAATGTTGTTAGTGATGAAGCTGGAATTGATTTAAATGTTCATTTAGGTGACTTAATTGATGGCAGTGATAAGCCGGAAATAAGCCGTGGTTTGTTGCGCTTTGCTGTGGAGAATTATAAAGACAGCAAGTCACCATTTTTCATTGTGGAAGGCAATCACGATGAAAATGACAAGTATGATGAACATCGTTTTATCAGTTCAGCTTCTTTTAGACGTGATGACTATGATAGTTTAGTGACTAAATATGATTTTGAACAATCAAAGATATTTAGATTGAATCCCGTTTCCCAAGTGGGCTGGTTTGATAAAGGTGACATTCGAGTTATCTTTATAAATACTAGTGATATTCCTTACATCTTAAACAATGGTTCTAAGAAATATGACTTTAAAAAAGTCCGTGGTGTAAGAGAACAACAATTAGAAGATTTAATCGCTGTTTTGGAAAATACCGTTGATAAACATGTGGTTGTCATGGGTCATGCTAATATTGTTAGTCCTAGTGGCAGAAGTTCTTTGAATTTCAATGGTGATTTGATTCAGCAACTTTTTGTAGCTTTCAATAATAAAGATCGTGGCCAATTGAAGAATCAGCTCACAGGTGATTTTGGCGTTAACTTAAGATACGATTTTTCATCAACAGGAATATCTAAAGTAACGACTTATATTTGTGGTCACATGCATTACGAAAAATATTATAAAGTTACAGGAATTAATCATATAATATTGAACTGCTCTGCTTTGATGGGGAAGAAACATGGTTTAACAACAGATTATAATAAAAAATGGGATCGAAGATATAATGAAATATCAGAATTATCAGGGTATTTCATTAATATTGATCCAGATAAATTGCAACTACAAATATTTGGTTATGGAGCAGCAACTAGATATGTAAGTTTTGAGATATAGGAGAAATAATATGTGTGGAATTGTCGGATTTGTAGATAAGGAAATAGCCGAGAAAAAGCCGGTGATCGAGTCTATGATGGATGCAATCAAGCATCGTGGTCCTAACAGTTCAGGAGAACTGGTAAACGGCAACGTTGCACTAGGCTTTCGTCGTCTTAGTATTATTGATATTAAGAGTGGTATGCAACCTATTTATAATGAAGATAATAGTAAAGCTATCGTTTTCAATGGAGAAATTTATAACTACCGTTCAATTAGAGAAGAATTGAAAAAAGATGGCCATATTTTTAAAACAAATACAGACACAGAAGTATTGCTCCATGGATTTGAAGAGTGGGGAATCGTTGAGTTACTAAAGAAGATTCGCGGTATGTTTGCCTTTGTTATTTATGATTTAGAAACAGGAGACATAACAGGCGCCAGAGATTTCTTTGGTATAAAACCCATTTATTATTACAATCGACAAGGAACGTTTATTTTTGGCTCCGAAATAAAATCCTTTTTGAAACATCCTAATTTTAAAAAAGAGCTGAATAAGTCAGCTTTAAAGCCATATTTGACTTTCCAATATTCAGCTCTAAATGAGACCTTTTTCAAGAATGTTTTTCGTATTCCTGAAGGCCATTACTTTACTTATAAGTCAGGAAAATTAAGTATTAAAAAGTATTGGGATATTCATTTTAAAGAAAATCAATTGAGCTTTGAAGAAACGGTCAATAAGATCAATGAGTCTATTAATGAATCAGTAAAAGCACATTCCATTAGTGATGTTCCAGTCGGTTCACTATTATCGAGTGGTATAGATTCAAGTTATATAACAGCTATCTTGAAGCCTGAACATACATATTCTATTGATTTTGATACTGATACTTATGAAGAGGGCAGTGCCGCAAAAGACTTAGCCGATAACCTCGGTTTAAAGAATACTCGTGGGATCGTTACTAAAGATGAAGCTATTAAAGCCATGCCACTGATTCAATATTATATGGATGAACCAGATGCTAATCCATCTTGTGTGCCACTATATTTCTTAACTAAACTTGCTAGTAAAGATGTAACAGTTATTCTTTCGGGTGAAGGTGCAGATGAATTGTTCGCCGGTTATGCAAACTATGGTGATCACTCTAAGTCAAAAATTATTCGAGCCTTTGCTGAAGAGTTGAAGAAGTTACCAAAATCAACAAAGTATAAATTAGCTCATGGCCTAAATAAAGTACCTAATTTTCCAGGCCGCTTACACTTATACGAATCAACTGCTAAAGCCGAAGAATTTTTCATCGGTGAAGCCAAAGTTTTCAGTGAAGATGAAGCTTCTGAAATAATTCAATCTGATTTTGAGAAAGCTCGTACTGTAAAAGATATTGTTATGAGAAGTTATCGTAAAGTAGCTGATTATGATGATGAAGTTAAAAAGATGCAGTATTTAGACATACATCAATTTATGTCAAATGATATCTTGTTGAAGGCAGATAAAATGAGTATGGCTAATTCAATGGAATTAAGAGTTCCATTCTTGGATAAAAAAGTTGCAGAAGTAGCATCAGGAATTCCTACTAAATATCTTTTAAACCGTAAAGATAGTAAATATGCACTAAGAGTCGCTGCCCAAAAAGTTTTGCCTGATCAATGGGCTAAACGCAAAAAGTTGGGATTCCCAGTTCCTATCAGAGACTGGATTCATTCTGAAGATGTTTATAAAGAATTTAGAGATCTATTCAGTGAAAGCTTCGTTACAGAATTCTTTGATCAAGATAAAATCTTAGAAATGCTTGATGGATTTTATAATGGTAAAAATGATGACCGTCGTAAAATTTGGACGGTTTACACATTCTTGATTTGGTACAAGGTATTCTTTATTAATAATGGAACTAAGCCTGATGTTGATCCTCAAGTTAAATTAGTAAATTAAAATGAAAGCGCCCTTATTAATAGGGGCGCTTTTAGTGTTCATAATAAAAATATTTAGAAAATGATAATTAATTACCGTTTTATCGAAGTGTTGTATTGATATGTTATAATTTTGTTTGAAATGTGTGTAAAATTTATAAATATGAATTAATAAAAGTAAGAGGTTGATCCTTATCGAAACTAAATCAGGAAAGAAATTCACTCCTATATTATTAGGTAGTGACATGAATGTTTATGGTATGGCGCGTGCCTTTCATGACGTTTATGGTGGTGGTGCAGTTCAAGCATATGCCAGTGCACAATTAGCTCCTACTCGTTATACTAAAATTGTTAATGTAAATATTCATCCAGGATTTTCTGAAGATCCCGTATTTATTGAAAGAATGCGTGAAATTGCTAAAATTTATGAAAATCATGATGAGCCAGTTATATTGATCTCGTGCGGGGATGGATACGCTGAACTTATCAGTAAACATAAGGAAGAGTTATCTAAAACTTTTGTATGCCCATATGTCGATTATGACAAATTAAAGGCACTGAATAATAAAGAGAATTTCTATAAGATTGCCGATGAACATAAGCTACCACATCCAAAAACTAAGATCATTACTAAGAAGATGTATCAAGATAAGGATATGAAGGTGCCATTTGATTACCCAGTAGCTTTAAAGCCAGCCAATAGTGTGGAGTGGTTGGATATTCATTTTGAGGGACGTAAAAAAGCATTTACTATTCATTCAGATGAAGAATTTAATGAAGTTGTTGCTAAAATATACGATAATGGATATACATCCGATTTGATTTTGCAGGACTTTATTCCTGGGGATGACTCCAACATGCGTGTGCTAAATGCCTATGTTGATCACAACCATCATGTTAAAATGATGTGCTTGGGTCATCCGCTTTTGGAAGATCCAACACCTCAATCAATCGGAAATTATGTAGCAATCGTTCCAGATTTTAATCAAGATGTTTATGACCAAGTTCAAAAGTTCCTTGAAGATATTGAATATACAGGTTTTGCTAACTTTGATATGAAATATGATTCAAGAGATCAAACATTTAAGTTCTTTGAGATCAATTTGAGACAAGGTCGTAGTAGTTACTTTGTTACATTGAATGGATATAATTTAGCTCAATACTTAGTTGAAGATTATGTTGAAGGTAGTTTAGAAAATGCTCCAACTGTATATGCCAATAAAAATAAGGCACAACATAAACTTTGGTTAGGTGTACCAATCAAGGTTTTCAGAAAATACGCTGCTGATAATGATGCCAAGCGTTATGCTGAAGAATTGATAAAACAAGAACGCACAGGAACAACGGTCTTTTATGACAAAGATAAGTCATTCAAGCGTTGGTTGTTACTAACATATATGTTCCATAATTATGTGAAACGTTTTGATGAATATTTTGAAGCAAATAAAGGCCGAGATTTCGAAAAATAGGAGGCTCATTTAAATGGATGACGTACGTGATTACAAAGTAAAGAAAATTGAATATGAAAAGATTTTGATTTGTGTAGATTCTGATGATTTTTCATCATCTAAGAATGCTTTTAATTATGCTTGTTCATTAGCCAAACATTATAATGCTGAACTAGGAATCGTATCAGTATTGGAAATTGGAGATTTAAATATTTTCCAATCACTAGATCCTAGTATCTTATCTGAACGTCGTAATCAGATTAAAGAATTGCTCGAAACTTACGGTAAAAAAGCTGAAACATTTGGTGTAAAGAATGTTCACTTAATGGTAACAGAGGGAAGCCCCGGTCAATCTATCGTTGAAAAGGTTATTCCAAAGTTCACTCCTGATTTGGTAATCGTTGGAGTTGAAGAGAAGAACCGTTATCGTAATACTATCGGCTCACAAGCAGCTAAAATAGTTAATAATGCTCGTGTTTCAGTTAGTGTTATAAGATAGAGCGTAAAAGTCACCGCTTAGTATTTATTTTGTATTTTATATGCCGCTTCCGGTTTCAAGTAATTCCATCTGTTGTGTGGACCGTTTTCAGCCAAGGTCTGAAAACTCGCTTTGAAACTTTGCAAAGACCGCAAATTTTCAAAGACGTCCGTGGAGTAAGAACGGAAAACCGCCGTTCAAATCCACACTCACAATTGGTTACATTACTTGAAACCTCCAGCTGTGTTTGAATTAATAAATTTGATATATATTTAATCCTCTATACATTTATTTGTATGGGGGATTTTTCATATTTAGTATTTTACTGATTTAACATTTATCTAAATATGTATAAGGCCGGAGGATAGAAAGGTGTCCGCCAGCTGTTACGGTGGTGTTGGAGCGGTCTTTGCGACTTACACCACGGACGTATTTTGAGATTTGCGTAAGCAAAGCTCAAAATCGAGGTTCAAGACCTTGGCTTGAACCGGTCCAACAGCAGGCAGATACCTTTCTATCCGTAGGCCCCCCGGCCCATAATTTTTCTAATGAAAAACAAATAGTGATATAGTAGTTATAAAATCGCATGGTGGTGTATATATGTTTACTAGTAAGATTATCGGTGGTTCTGGCGATATGGTTGATGCTAAACCGACCGATTATAAAGAAAATTTGTACTTGGCTGTTAATGGTGCTTGGCAAGAGAAAGCCAAAATACCATCAGATAAGCCAAGAACAGGTGGATTCATGGATCTCGATGAGGGTGTTGAGAAGTCTTTAATGAAGGACTTTCATGAATTCGCTAATGATGAGGATAAAATTAATGATGATTTGTTATTGCAAGCGGTCAAGTTATACCGTTTAGCTAATAACGTTGAACATTTGAATAAGTTCCATCATCAACCAATTTTGAAGGATATTCAAAGAATTACTGACTTAAATAATGTTAGTGAATTGAGTGAAAAGCTATCTGAATTTTCAAGGGATGGTTTTCCATTACCAATTGATGTCGATGTAGATGCTGACATGAAGGATACTTCAAAGAACGTTGTTTATATTGGCGGGGCTGGATTGATCCTTCCAGATAAAACTTATTATGATGAAAAGAACGAATCTGGTAAGCAATTGTTAGCAAAATTTGCAGAAGTTTCTACTCGTTTACTTTCAATGGTTGGTTATGATTTAAAGGAAGCTAAGGAAATTGTTGAAAAGGCCTTAGCATTTGATAAGTCACTAGTGCCAATCGTTAAAAGTTCAGAGGAATGGGCTGATTATACAAAGATCTATAACCCAATGGACTTTACAGAGTATGTTAAAAAATCTGATAACCTTGATTTGAAGCAACAAGTTGAAGATTTGATCAATGCTACTCCAGAAAAAGTTATTATTACTGAGCCACGTTATTTGGACAACTTAAATAAGTTAGTTAATGATGATACATTTGAGAATCTTAAAGCTTGGATGTTAGTTGATTACTTAACAGGTAACGCTTCTAATTTGGATGAAGAATTCCGTCAAACTATTGGTGAGTATAATCTTGCCTTAAGTGGTGCTAAAGAATTACAAAATAGAACTAAGTACGCTTATCATAAAGCCGCAGGTATTTTTAGCCAGGTAGTTGGTGTTTATTATGGTAATAAATACTTTGGCGAAGCCGCTAAAAAAGATGTTGCTAATATGATCAAAAAGATGATTGCTATTTATGAGCAACGTATTAGTGATAATGATTGGTTAAGTGAAGCAACAAAACAAAAGGCAATCGTTAAGTTGGATAAAATCGAAGTTAAAGTCGGTTATCCTAACAAGGTTGACGACGTTTATAAGAAAATTAGTATAAATGAAAATGAATCATTGTATGAAAATGTTATTGCAATCAGAAAGATTTTTAGACAAAATTCATTGGATCAATATAGCAAACCAGTTGATCGTAAGAAGTGGTTGATGCCAGGACATATGGTAAATGCTTGTTATGATCCGTCAAGAAATGACATCACATTCCCAGCTGCAATCCTGCAAGCACCATTTTATAGCTTGGACCAATTGAGTAGTGAAAATTATGGTGGTATCGGGGCAGTTATTGCACATGAAATTTCTCATGCCTTTGATAATAATGGTGCTCAATTTGACGAATACGGCAATATGAATAATTGGTGGACTGATGAAGATTACAAGAAGTTCCAAGGATTGACTCAAAAAGTAATCGATCAGTTTGATGGCATTCCATATGCCGGAAGTAAAGTTAATGGTAAATTAGTTGTTAGTGAAAATGTTGCAGATGATGGTGGACTACGTTGTGCACTGGAAGCAGCTAAATCAGAAGATGACTATAATGCTGAAAAGTTCTTTATTAACTGGGCAAGAGTCTGGAGACTAAAGGCAACAAAACAATTTAATGAATTATTACTTTCAACTGATGTCCATGCACCAGGTCCATTACGTGCTAATGTTCAAGCACAGAATATGGACGAGTTCTATGATGCATTTAATATCACACCAAATGATGGAATGTGGCTAGACCCAGATAAGAGAGTAAATATTTGGTAAAATATTTTTTAAAAGTGTTCACTGCGAAAGCGGTGGGCACTTTTTTGTTGGGTTTCCGCTTGCGGCAGTAATTGCCATTATTTTAGCGGTTGTCGGAATTGTTAATAAAGATTTTCCGTTGTGGTTAATATTTGTTTCTTTACTTATGCGTTCTATCGCACAAACTTTTCAAATGCCAACCATTCAGTCTATCGTGCCAACAATGGTTCCGGCTAATCAAGTAACAAAAATGAATGGTCAATTAGGAATGATCCAATCGGCCAATATGATTATTGCACCGGCTTTAGGAGCATTTTTATTCTCAATCGTTCCAATAACAATGTTGATACTATTAGATGTTGTTGGAGCTGTTATTGGGGTAACAATTATTCTTTTTGTCAAAATTCCTGAACATCCTGTCTTTGATGAAAAAATCCAGATTTTGTCTGATGTTAAATTTGGTTTAGGTCAATTAAAGGGTAATAAAGGTCTTTGGTATATAACTCTAATGGGTATGGTATTTACTTTGTTATTCATGCCAGCAGCAAGTTTGTATCCATTAATGACGATGTCATATTTTAAAGGTACTGTAGCTCAAGCAGGAATTATTGAAGTCGTTTATTCCGTTGGTATGTTTGCTGGTGGAGCTGTGATCGGATTTTTAGGAAATTGGTCTGATAGAATGAAGCCAATTTTAATGTCGATGCTTGTTATGGGAATCGCTTTTGGAGCTAGTGGATTTCTACCTGGAAATCAAAGGGGATTCATCTGGTTTGTCGTTTTAAATACGATTGCTGGAATTGCTACGCCATTTTTTAATACATTATTAATGGCAATGATTCAGCAAAGTTACCCACCCGAAAATTTGGGTCGAGTTTTAGGCATCTTGAATTCTTTAATGAGTATCGCTGGACCAGTAGGATTGATATTTGCCGGTCCCATAGCAGATAAAATCGGAGTAAATAGTTTATTCATTATCGGTGGAGTTGGAACGTTATTGTGTGGCTTATTCGTATTCTTAGTTCCTGCAACACGTAATGTAGATAAATTATTACAAGAAAGATTAAGAGAAGAAGATTAAAGGTAAAGGTTGCGACGTTCAGTCCAGCCTTTTTTTGTTAAATAAAATAAGTTGAGTTATAATCAGCATTAAACTTAAAGTCAACTTTAATTAATTGAGGCGATAAAAATGGATGAAAAAATAGAAAAGAAGTATCGAATTGGAGACTTTGCAGAAGTAACAGGATTAAGTAGTCCCACTTTGAGATATTATGAAAAAGAAGGTTTGATAAATCCACATAGAACTGAAAATGGATTGCGTTATTATACGGAACAAGATGTCGATTGGATAAAATTCTTGCTTCATTTGAAGAGCACAGGTATGACCATCGAGCAATTGAAACAATATGTAAAATGGCGTGCTGAAGGTGATTCTACAATTGATAAAAGAGTTGAGCTGTTGGAAGAAGTTAGAAGTAACTTTGAAAAAGAATTTGAGAATTTACAAAATAGTTGGACAATTTTAAATGATAAGTTGGATTGGTACAAAGGTAAAGTAAATGGACATATTGAGGATAGTGAGAGTTTTGCGGCTTATCTTAAGAGATTGAATCATCATGAATAAGAGCGCAACAATGCATGGTCAGCTTTCGAGCATTAAAGTAAAGCACCACCATAAATCCGCAAGGATTACTGGTGGTGCTTTATTTTAAGCGGAAAAAGCTATGCATTGTTGCGCGTTTAAGCAGCAAGTTTGAGAGAAATAAAAGGAGTAATCCAATTTTGAACTGATGAGGCTGTTTATTTTAATCAGAAAAAGCTATGCATTGTTGCGCGTTTAAGCAGCAAGTTTAAGGAAGATAAAAGGATTACTTTTTATCCTTGTCATAAAATAATTTCAAATAAACCCTTGCCTTAAAGTTAACTTTAAGGTGTTTAATGAATTTCGTAATCAAGTAGACGAAAAAGGAAGTATATAAATAATGGCAAAATTTGAAGAATTAAAAAATGAAGGTGTATTTCCAGTTGGTGATAAAAATGAAGCCTATGCAAAATATTTTATTGGACAAAGCTATTTAAAGAACTTGGTATCATCAGATGACAATATCGATGTAAATGTTGGTAATGTTACTTTTGAACCTGGTTGTCGTAATGATTGGCATATTCATCATGATGGATTTCAAATTCTTTTGGTAACTGGTGGTGAAGGTTGGTATCAAGAAGACGGCAAGCCAGCTCAATTATTGAAGCAAGGTGATGTAGTCGCAATTCATGATGGTGTTAAACATTGGCATGGTGCTACTAAAGATAGTTGGTTCAGCCATGTCGCTATCACCAAGGGAACTTCAGAATGGTTAGAAAAGGTTACAGACGAAGAATATAACAAATTAGGTTAATAAGGAGATTTTTAAATGACAGTAAAAAATAAAGTAGTAGTAATTACAGGTGCATCATCAGGTATCGGTGAAGCTACAGCTAAACTTTTAGCAAGTAATGGTGCCAAGGTTGTTTTAGGCGCTAGACGTGAAGAAAAGCTAAATAAAATCGTAAAAGATATTGAGGCAAATGGTGGAGAAGCGGCTTATCAAGTAACAGATGTGCGTGATCCAGAAGAAGTTAAGTCATTAGTACAATTGGCTAAAGATAAGTTTGGCACATTAGATGTTATCTTTAATAATGCTGGAATTATGCCAACATCACCAATCAGCGCTTTGCATACTGATGAATGGAATGACATGATCGATATTAATTTAAAGGGTGTTTTGAATGGTGTTGCTGCTGTTATGCCAGAATTTGTAGCCCAAAAACATGGCCATATCATTACAACCTCATCCGTTGCAGGAATTAAGAGCTTCCCAGGAGCTGGAGTTTATGGTGCAACTAAGTTTGCTGTAAGAAACTTGATGGAAGTTATTAGAACTGAAAGTGCGCAAGAAGGAACAAACATTAGAACTTCAACACTTTATCCAGCAGCTATCAACACAGAATTGTTGAATACAATTACTGATAAAGATGCTAAAAAGGGAATGGATGCATTGTATGATCAGGTCGGAATAGCTCCAATTTCAATTGCTAGAGTTGTAAACTTTGCAATCGACCAACCTGAAGAAGTTAATGTTAATGAATTTACCATCTATCCTACAAAACAAGCTTAATTAGAAAAGTGATATTTTATTATACGATTAAAAAATACTGATTTCTTTGTGTTGGTGCTATAATAAATCTGCAATCAAAGGAAAGTTATCATGGTACACCAAAGGCCTCAGCGGGTGCTACCGCTGAGGCCTTTTTTTAGTTAATATTAAAAGTGGTGGGTTAGTATGTCATCTTATTTTTTCTTTGTTCGGTTATCTAACCAATAACTGAATAAAGCAATCAAACACCCAATAATGAGCTGATTAAGGAAAGTCATCATGATTTTTATCCTCCAATCTATCATAGAGGAAATAAGTGACTATTTAATCTTATCAACGCATTATGCAAATTAGTATGTCGAAATAATTATATTCAAATATCATAAAAGGGATCTTCAGATAATACATTAATGTATATCTGGAGATCCCTTTTTATTTTAACCATTAGTTAATTTTGGGTTATTTTTTATAAATCCGTAGTTCAAGATGATAACAACCATGATAAAAAGTAATATAAAACTTACAGAAGTAAAATTAAAAACGATATTTGTTTTAAACGAAAGCCCATTTAGTCCGGAAATAAAATCGGATAGTACATGGGCAATCATAGCAAAAGCAATGTTTTTGGTTGAAATATAAGAAATCGCAAAGATAGTTCCTAATCCTATGGCATAACCAACTTGAATTATAGTTTGAAATAGATCTTGTCGCAGACTAATTATGTTTAACAAATGAGCTATTCCAAAAATGATTGAACTAAGATAGATCTTTAAATATAGATTAGAACTGAAATAACCAATTATATAAATTCCTAAAACCCGAAAAATAGTTTCTTCAAATATTCCTGAACTTATCGGTAGTAACAATAAGCTATTAAGATGGTTGAGTGTGGGTATTTGAATTTGAAAATTTAATAAGAGTGTCAAAAGAACCGTCATTAAAATGGTATATAATCCATATTTGAAATTACCATTTTTGAAAATAGTAACTTTTTTTGTATACGTTAAGTAGAACAGTATCCCAATTGAAACAATGATTTTACTTGGAATGTAGAAATTATTTATTTTTAATATTACTTGAAAAATGAATCCTGAAATAAGAGATAATCCAACGTAAATAAGCATTAAGCAAATCAGTGTTACAACTATAGAATCCTTCTTTTCAGGTTTTAACATAATAAAATTCCCCCGATATTAATGGGTAGAGTATATTCTGAAATTATTAAAAGATGGAGTTCCATTGCCACAATGTCAAATACAATTTAATTGGGATATCAAGAATGAACCTGATTATGTCTTCTAACAAACAGCTGTTTAGGCAAGGCTTGTAAAAAGGTAATCCCTAAAATCAATATTGCACCACTAATTTCAGCTGGACCAATATGAGTATTTAAAATCGTTACAGAAATAATCGTTGCTGTAAGTGGCTCGAATGCACTTAACATTCCAGTTGTTGAAGCGGTTAAGTAATTTAAACTTTGTAAGTAGAATAAATAAGAAAACATTGTTCCACCAGTAATGATAAAGATAATTGCAATCCAAGAAGTCATATTTAGACTGGGTACTTGGCTTAGGTGAGCCACTGGTGCAAAGACGATTCCACCGAGTAACATTGACCAACCGGTAACTATTCTGGCATCGAATTTTTTTAACAGTTCTCTGGGCAAAAGTGTATAGGAAGCTTGGCTAAGTCAAGACCCGACTCCCCACAAAACTGCTAAAGGTGATAGAGCTAATTGATTCATATGACCGTGTGTTACTAATAGATATGTTCCTAGTAGAGCTAGAATTATTGAGACAACGTCTATACGCCTTGGCATGTGCATTTGGCGAAGTGACAAGTATAAGATGATGAACAAAGGACCTAAGAATTGTAGAACGGTAGCTGTTGGAGCGTTTCCATATTTTATTGCCATGAAGTAAGTATATTGTGCCGGCAACATTCCTAAGAGGCCAAAACACAGTAATTGAAAAATATATCGTGGCCTTTTTAATATCTCAAATATCTCTGATTTTAAGGTGAACCAGCACCAAACTATTAATAAGAATCCTGCCACTAAAAGTCGTAATCCGACTAGCCAGTGTGTAGGAATTTTTTGCGAGTTAAATAAGAATTGCGCCACGCTACCAGATATCCCCCACAGGAATGGACCAGCGATGGCATAAAAGAACCCCTTTTGTTTATTAGACATTTTATATCCCCCGAATAATAAAATAAATGTTACCACAAAATTAGGTGAAAAAAAGGATATACGGTACACTTAAAAAAAGATTACAGGGAGGATCGAAATGCTCAACGTAAAGCATGTCAGTAAAGAGTTTAAAACGGTTAAAGCATTGAATGATATAAATTTTACTGTTGAAAATGGTCAGATACTCGGTTTGATTGGACAAAATGGGGCGGGGAAGTCGACCACTTTTCATAGTATTTTAAATTTTTTGCAATATGATGGGGAAATAACCTGGGAAAATGCACCTATAACAGATACAGTTTTTGATCAAATAGGATATTTACCAGAAGAAAGAAGTTTGATGACTAAATTAACAATTGAACAACAAATTGTTTATTTGGCCAGATTGAAGAATCGTTCCGCAAAAGAAATAAAACCCAAAATTGATGCATGGCTAAAGAAGTTTGCTGTGAAGGGTACTAAAAAAGATAAAATAAAATCTTTGTCTAAAGGTAATCAGCAAAAAGTTCAATTGATTTGTACTATGATCCACGAACCGAAGTTGATTATTTTGGATGAACCATTTAGTGGCCTTGATCCAGTCAACGCTGACTTATTGAAACAAGCTATTTTTGAAGCTAAAGATAAAGGCGCAGCGATTATTTTTTCCAGTCATGATATGGAAAATGTTGAAGAACTTTGTGACAAATTAGTTATGCTAAAAAATGGTGAGATAGTATTAGACGGAACTGTCAGTGAGGTTAGAAATTCTTTTGGGAAAACACATTTATTCGTTACTACAGATTGGTCAAAAGAACAATTAGAAGAGCTGCCTCAAGTTGTTTCTGTAACTAAACGAGATACAAATCAATATTTATTACAGTTAGCTGATGAGAATGCGGGTAAAGAGATTTTTGAACGATTAACAGGTGGTAAATATATCGAAGAATTCAGTCAACAACCGCCATCATTAAATGAAATATTTAGAATGAAGGCAGGTGTGATCAATGAATAAACTTTGGATAGTAACCTTTGAAACCTTTTTGAGACAAATAAAATCTTGGAGTTTTGTGGCCTTGATTTTAGGACCATTCGTTATTTTTGGAATTAGTATGGGTGTTGGATATATTAGTGCTAATAGTGCCGAAAGTGGTTCAGATATAGCGGTTATCAGTAAGGAAACTGTTATGCGAGAACAATTTATCAAAAACAATAAAGATAGTGTTGATAAGAAAATCACAACAGTATCTGACGCCAAAAAAGCTATGCATAAGAATGATTTAGCAGGATATTTGATTTTAAACACAAATGAAAATCAGGTTAAGGCAACTTATTATGGGACTAGTTCAATAGATGATTCTTTAAAGGGCAAAGTATTAGCTTTTACTACGCAAATTCAGCAACAATTAAATTATGCCAAATCGGGGATGACCCTCGAACAAGTACAACAATTACAGCAACAACCAGTCTTCAAACAAAATATTGCCAAGAAAACAGGTACCGCTAAAACGGCCAAGTTAATTTCTTTTTGGGTAACAGTTATGATGGTTTATACGATTCTAGTAACCTACACAGGAATAACTGCACAAGAGATTGCTTCTGAAAAAGGGACTAAGATTATGGAGATAATATTCTCTAGTACGACAGCTAGTAAATATTTTATCGGTAAAATACTAGGAGTATTGTTAGTAATTTTGTCACAGATCTTAATTTACCTAGTCGGTGGCTGGGGCGGATATATGATTGCTCAAAAAGCTTCGATCACAAAAGATGTAATCGCACAATATCACACATTGATCAATTCAGTTCTACATAATCTTTTAAGTATAAATTTAGTATTCTTATTACTAGGAGTGGTTATTTACACGATTATGGCCGCATTTAGTGGCGCATTGGTAACTAAAGCAGAGGATGCTTCTAAAGCCTCACAACCGGTTATAATGCTTAGTATGCTGGCTTTATTCATGACATTTCCATTCCAAAATAATATGGATTCTGTAGTAGTTAAGATATTATCCTATGTACCATTCTTCTCATCATACTTTATGCCGATGAGAGTTATTAACTCCGAAGCTGGGCCAGTTGAGATATCAATATCTCTTGTAATACTAGTCTTAAGTATTGTTTTATTAACTTTCTATATTAGTAAAATTTATCAAGGATTGATGTTGCAGACAGATGATTCCAGTTTTTGGAAGAGATTCAAACGTGGATTGTCCTATAATAAATAGTTTGCAAGTGTGAATTATTTTAAGTATTATTACAAATGAAAAGTGGCTACCGGCGTGCAGTCCGATAACCACAATCGCACGTTTGTGCTGCATATTTAAGAAAAATATTTCAGATACTGTAGCTTTTTTAGTATCCATTTTGCTTTAGCATAGTTTAAATATGCTAAAGATAGGATCCAAATTGTTGCGGCTATATTGACCGTAATATCCCTCTATCGATTCTTTTTTCCATAACTCCCACCCCCGCAAATAAGAATGAATGAGGGGTGGGGTGTCATAAAAATCTTGCTGGGTCGTAAATTGAGTTTTGCAAGAACTGTTTACGACTTGATTATTATTTTACAGGTGTTTTATTGATTGGGTAGGTTCTTAGACGTTATGACAATGGATAGAAAAATCCCGTACTTCGTGTTTTTTTGCGAAGTACGGGATTTTTTATTATGTATTGAAATGAGCTGCGGGAGGACAAAACTCTGCGCTTACTACGACTAGCAATCGTACCAACTATGTTGGCACAATCACTAGTCTAGGTAATGCTCAGAAGCTAACCGTCTTTCTCCGCTCTCTTATGCTCTTAAAAGAACCAACTACATACTTTAACTGCCAAGACAGCGCCAAGTATCGGAGCTACAACTGGGACCCAGCTGTATTTCCATTGTGATGATCCTTTATGTTTCAATGGTAATAATGCATGTAAGATACGTGGTCCAAGGTCACGGGCGGGGTTCAGGGCTGGTCCTGTTGGTCCACCGAATGAAACAACTAAACACATAACCAAGAATCCTAATCCGATAAAGTCGGCACGAGGGTCTATTTTGTCGGATGTTAACATAACAGCACCGAAAACTAATAGGAATGTTCCAATAAATTCGTTGATAAATCCATTAAGACGACTGTCGACTGCATCAATTGTTGAGAATGTTCCCAAAACTGATTCTAAATTGTCGGTTTTGTCGTAGTAAGGTTTGTAGGCGGCTACGATCATTGCTTGACCGAAAATAGCACCTAAAAATTGAGCGATAATATAGGGACCAACTTCGGCCCATGGAAATTCGTTGTTGAAAGCTAATGCTAAAGTCATAGCGGGATTAATTTGTCCGCCAGAGATTGGTCCAAACATCATGGCAGGAATCATAACACCAATACCATAACCAAAACCAATAAGGATCCAGCCACCGTGGAAACCTTTTGTTCCCTTTAATTCAACGTTGGCGACTGAACCATTACCTAAAGCAACCATGATTGCAGTACCGATAAATTCTGCAATTAGGCGTGTTAATAATGAATAGTGCATACTATATATACCCCAGTAATATTATTTCTCAAAACAACTTTAATTATTCATTAGTTAAAAAAATATATCAGAAATGGGATTAGATAAAATAAATTCGTTAAAACATCTTGTCTTTAGTGATATAACATTACTTATACAATAAAAAATTGCTCCGTAAGGGGCAATCGGTTTTATTAACATAATGAATGAAATAAAGCAAATATTTGAGTTACGCATTTTATTGTATCATACACCACCAAATGTTATAGACTGGTTATAGAAATAACCAATAAGTATTATCGTATTAAAAATATTCCTAAGAAGTGGGGAAGCATAATGAAAGTTTTAAGCTTAGTAGATCTAACAGATAAACAAAAACAAGAATTAGAGGAGATCAAAGGCGTTGACCTTAATGTTGTTTCCGCCAAAAGTGTGACCGCTGAAGATTTAAAGGGAGTAGAAGTTTTATTTGATTGGTCTAAGAAACTCCAAGATGACATTGTAAAAAGTGATACATTGAACTGGATTCAAACAATTCGTGCCGGAGTTGATGCATTACCATTGAGAGCTTTGGATGAAAAAGGAATTCTGCTATCAACCGGATCAGGTGCAAATTCAATCAATATCGCAGAACAAGCTTTAGCATACATGTTGATGTTTGAACGTAGTATGAATTTATCTACTTGGGATCAAACTAAAAAAGTTTGGCATCGTGAAAAGAAATATGATGAAGTTTACAACAAGACAGTTATGTTAGTCGGAGTAGGTCATATTGGAAGCCAACTAGCTCAATACGCCAAGGCCTTAGGAATGCATACAATTGGGGTAAGACATTCAGATAAATCGTTACCTAATATCGATAAAATGGTAGCAATGAAAGATATCGACAAACATCTAAAAGAAGCAGATTTTGTCGTAAATTCATTACCAGATACATCAGATACAGAAAAAATGTTTAATAAAGAATTTTTCCAAAAAATGGCTAAAACAGCCTACTTTATCAGTATTGGACGAGGTAAATCAACCGATACTAATGACTTAGTAGAAGCATTACAAACAAAAGAAATAGCCGGAGCCGGTTTAGACGTAGTAGATCCAGAACCATTAAATGAAGATAGTCCACTTTGGGACATGAAGAACGTTATCTTAACACCACATAATGCAGGAAGAAGCGTACATTATGAAGAAAGAGCCTTCAAGATCTTTAAAAAGAATTTGAAGTCATACATTGAAAATGGTGAAGTAGTTGAAAATTTGGTAAATTATAGTAAAGGTTACTAGAGAGCGCAGGGAGGACGTCCAGAACTCGAGCATTACCTAGGATAACGAGAATGGCGTATTGTGCCATACTCGCTATCCGTAGTAAGCACAGGGTTCTGTCCTCCCGGAGCTCGTTTCAGCATAGAGGGATTCAAAAAGAGACGCCCAGAACTTGAGCATTACCTAGACTAGTGATGGTGACAACGCAGTTGGCGCAATTACTAGGCGTAGTAAGCACAGAGTTCTATCCTCCCGGAGCTCGTTTATGTATAAGAGAGTATCAAAAGACGGTTAGCTTCTGAGCATTACCTAGATTAACGATGGTGCCAACAAAGTTGGTGCAATCGCTAATCGTAGTAAGCGCAGGAAGCTGTCTTTTGAGACTCGTTTCCAAAAGCAAAAAAATAAAAAAGCGAGACTGTAATAATGCAGTCTCGTTTTTAGTATAAGAGGTCATAATGAACCAAATTCTAGTAATACTAACATTCGTCTGGATGTTAGTTACAGCAGTATTTTTAGGATTAAGCTTAGTTCGCAGCCTATTAGAATTAAAATACGTAAGATTAGCGAAAAAAGAAGATCGACTAAATATGGACGAAGATTTGCAGGACAAATTCGTTAATGTACATCAATTTGCTGGAATATTAGTATCAATTTTAATAATGATAGTTTTTTCAGTTCAAATTGGACAAACATTCAATGCATCAGTCGAACAATCACTAGAAAATCTATTATCAGCTGGATACATTCAAAAAATCACATGGTTAATAGTATTTGTCTTCTACAATTTGTATGCGATCGTAGGCTCATATTATTTAATATTTCAGAATCGTTATTTGAGAAAAACATTTAAAAAGTCATAAAAAAACTGTCACGAAATTAAATCGTGACAGTTTTTTTATACAGAGTATGACATAAGATTAAAGTATATGAGCTGTAAGTAAAAAATTTAAGCCAGCTGTGGCAGTTATGTTAGAGCTTTAGCTCTTACATAACATGACGAATTTTTAAATTTGCGGTCTTTGCAAAGTTAAAAATCGAGGCTCAAGACCTTGGCTTGAGCCGTTCACACAGCCGGCTTAAATCTTTTTACTGGAAGCGGCATTCAAATCAGGAACTTAAACCTCAACAAAAACAGCCCGTTCATCATAACCATCCACATCAGTATCTAAAATAATATTAGGAGCAATATCAATAGCTCTCTGGTTACCCAAAACAGTAATTCTATTCAATCTAAAAATGTGATAAAGAATAGGTAAATAATCAGATGCGATACTAGAATCAACGATGATTTTTTCCAGTTCAGGCTCTAAAATGAGTTCTTTTGCATCTTCTAAAGATATATCACTATTAATTTGAAGAGTTTTTTCTGACATATTATCTTACGCTTTCTGACGATTATAATATTTCAAATAGTATTTGTGCTTCTTTCCTAAGACAATCAATTTACTGACGCTGGCATTATCTGGTTCAGGAATCATCATGGGGTCTTTAGGTTCAAATAAACCTAGCATTGCAGCTTTTATAGCGAATCCATGTGTTACTATCAATATTTTTTCGTCGGGATATTTTTTTGCAGTTTCAACTAAAAATTCTTTGACACGGCTGGAAACGTCTTCAAAAGTTTCACCGCGTGTAGCTCTTTTTACATAACTTGGTAAAACATCTTTTATATATTGGTCGAATAATTCGGGATAGGCGGCCTTTAAATCAGCATTTTTTAACCCATCCCATTGACCATATGAAATTTCTATCAATCGTTTATCAGTAGAGATAGGCAAATCGTAACCATCGTTCAAAATATCTGTTGTTTCTAAAGTTCTAAATAAAGGGCTACTGATTATTCGGTCGAACCCAGAAATATCAAAAGTTTTATGAAGATCACCAACTTGCTTTTTCCCTACGTCATTTAAATGGGTCATCTTGCTATTGATACTTCCTTGTTTGATTCCAGTGGCATTAGCGTTAGTTTGCCCATGTCTTACTAAATAAAATTCCGTCATGTAAATTCCTCTTTTTTCTATGGCTTGATATTGACACTTCAATTATTCATTGTTAAAATTCGTTTAAGTTAATTGGAGGTTTACTAATTATGTTAAAACAATTTCATTTTATCTTAATAAGCTCCTCCTTGTCTACATGGTTATCCGTGTAGGCCTATTTAGCGTTAAGCCACATGGATTTCAAGAAATTGAAACTGTGGGGCAATAAGTATACTGACGTAGTCCCCGCAGTTGTCTGTGGGGACTTTTTTTATTTTTGAAAGGGATGAAGAATATGTCAGTATATAATTTTGCAGCAGGTCCTGCCATGTTGCCAGCAAGTGTTATAAATCAAATAAAAAGTGATTTGCCATCATTTAATGATTCAGGTATGAGTGTGATGGAAATCTCTCATCGATCTGATCTCTTTGAAAAAATAATCAATGAGGCCAAAACTAATTTATTAGAATTACTGAATCTATCTGATGATTATGAAGTTTTATTTCTTCAAGGCGGTGCAACAACTCAATTTGCGGCCATTCCAATGAACATAGCAAAGACTAAACATATCGGACTTGTAGATACTGGACATTGGTCAATTAGAGCACAAGAAGAAGCAAAAAGAGCGGGTATTAAAGTTGATACGATTGCTTCATCTAAAACAGATCAATATCACAATATCCCTAATGTAAAACAACCGCAACAAGATTTAGATTATATTCATTTAACGACTAATAACACGATTGAAGGTACGGCCTACAATAAATTACCGAATTTAACTACTCCGTTAGTTTTAGATGTTTCTTCCAATTTTTTGGCACAGAGCTATCAATTTAAAAATGTCGATGTTATTTATGGGGGAGCCCAAAAAAATATAGGCATCGCAGGACTTACGATAGTCGCTGTTCGTAAAGATCTGATAACTGAAAATGACTTACCAGGTATGTGGAATTTCCAAATCTTATCTAAGAAGAACTCTATGCTAAATACACCGCCAGTGTTTGCAATTTATACAGCCAATTTAGTTTTAAAGTGGCTTAAGAACCTTGGTGGTGTTGCAGAAATAGAGAAGAGAAATCGTCAAAAGTCAGGCTTATTATACGACTTTTTGGATAACTCAAAACTATTTAATAATCCGGTGAAAAAGGATTCTCGTTCATTGACTAATATTGTTTTTAGTACGGGTAATGACGAGTTAGATAATAAGTTTATTGAGCAAGCTAAAGAGAATAATTTGGTTAATCTTAAAGGACATCGGCTAGTTGGTGGTATGCGAGCTAGTTTATACAATGCAATGCCTTATGAAGGTGCTGAAGCCTTAGTGGATTTTCTCGAAAAATTTGAAAGAGACAATTGGAGGACTAAATAATGTATCAAGTAAAAACATTTAATGCAATCGCTGATAAGGGTTTAAACACTTTTACAAATGACTATACGATCAATCAAGAAAAAAATCCTGACGCATATTTGATTCGTTCAGTAAATCTATTAAAGGTCCAGTTTCCAAAATCGTTAAAAGTTATCGCTAGAGCCGGAGCGGGAGTCAATAATATACCTCTAAAAGAAGCTACTGATGATGGAATAGCTGTTTTTAATACACCGGGAAGTAATGCTAATGCGGTTAAAGAGTTGGTTATTTCAATGATGATAGCAACATCTAGAAAAGTTTTTGCGGCTTATGATTATTCATATCAAAACATTCATGCTGACATTTCTAAGCAAGTTGAATACGATAAAGCAAAATTTAATGGGACAGAATTATTTGGAAAAAATATCCTAGTGATCGGACTTGGCAATGTTGGCTCTTTAGTAGCCAATGAGGCCGTTAATTTAGGAATGAATGTTAGTGGATATGATCCGTATTTATCGGCTGATTCAGCGTGGAAAATCAATAATAGGGTGCATCGTTTAACTAACCTATATCAAGCTTTGAAAAACGCCGACTATGTGACGATCCATGTTCCTAAAAATAAAGAGACAACAGGTCTTATCTCAACTAAAGAAATTGCCGCTATGAAAAATAATGCTATTTTGTTCAATTACTCGCGCTTAGGTATCGTTGATAATCAAGCAGTGGTTGATAACTTTAATAAGATTCAGTTTTACTGTACGGACTTTGGAGATGATGTGATCGCCAATAATAAAAAAGTTATCACAACACCACACATTGGTGGATCGACTATCGAGGCTGAAGACAATGGCGCTATTAAAGCAGCTAATACGATCATGAATTTTTTGGAAAACGGGGATACAGTCAACTCGATCAACTTACCAAGTATGAAATTACCCTTCAACGCACCTTATCGATTTACTATTATGCATCGAAATGTTCCCAATATGGTTGGGCAAATTACTACTTTTTTAGCTAACGCACATGTTAATATCAACAATATGGCTAATGCTGCTAAGAATGAAATTGCTTATACAATTATAGATGTTGATAATTTAAATTATGAAAAGCAACTTTTGCAGCAGATGGCAGAAATACCTGAAGTAAAGAGGGCACGATTGATAAACCATAGATAAAAAGTTATTTTTTCAACTGAGAATATGGTAAAACAGTCTCAAAGGGGCGAGTTTATGTATAAAGTTTTGATTGTATTACACGAAGGGAACGACTATATTCGCATGAATAAAGTTTTTGTTGAAAATATGCCCGTGGCAGGACAATATATTATTCATTCTGATGGATTGGCTTATTATGTGGAAGAAGTTACGACTTTTGTGGGGTATGTCAGCAGCAAAGGTGCTACAACTATTTTGGTCGTTCATCCGGCACCAAAGGATTCAGCGGTTAATAATTTGTACGGAATGGATATTGAAAAAGACTTAGATGATCCTGAGTATAATAAACACAATTAAATTTTTGCTATTTAATTAAAAGGACTTTATTACCTGATAATAAAGTCTTTTTTTATTAGTATAAAATTATAAAATTTAATAATATTATAAAAAAACTGTTTGAATTCTAAGCAAGTAGTTGTACAATCTTATCAATCACGGTTTAAATTAAAGAGTGATAAATCATTTTTAGGTCAATTTATTCAAGAAAGGGTGAAACAATGAAACGTTACTTGGTATTAGAAGATGGAAATATTTATTCCGGCCAAGCATTTGGTGCCGATACTAACGCATTCGGTGAATTAGTATTCAGCACAGGGATGTCTGGATATCAAGAATCAATCACAGATCAATCATATAATGGGGAGATTTTAATGTTCACCTTCCCACTAATCGGAAATTACGGTATCAACCGCGATGACTATGAATCAATAACCCCAACTTGCAAAGGTGTAGTAGTACATGAATTGGCCCGACGATCCAGTAACTGGAGAATGGATCTGTCATTAGATGATTATTTGAAGCAAAACAACATTCCTGGTATCAGCGGTATCGATACTAGAGCAGTCACACGACACATTCGTTCAAAAGGGGCTTTAAAAGCCGTTTTAGTAGATGAAATAACTGATACAACAGTTAGTGATCTAAAAAAAGCCAGCTTGCCTAAAGATGAGGTTGCTACAAGTACCACAAGTAAACCTTATTCTGTACCAGCAATCGGTAAGAAAATCGTGTTGGTAGATTTTGGACTAAAACTTTCTATTTTAAGAGAATTATCAGCTAGAAATTGTAACATCGTTGTTTTACCAGCAGATTCTAGCGCAGAAGATGTTCTCAGTCATGATCCAGATGGAGTCATGTTATCAAATGGACCTGGTGATCCAAAAGACGTTCCTACAGCATTAGATATGATTCGCGGTGTTGAAAAAGAAGTACCACTATTTGGAATTTGTCTTGGACATCAGCTGTTTGCTTTAGCAAATGGAGCTAATACATTCAAAATGAAATTCGGACATCGTGGATTCAATCATCCCGTCCGTGAACTCGCAACTGGTCGAATAGATTTTACTTCCCAAAACCACGGATATGCCGTTGATCGTGACTCATTAAAAGATACTGAATTAGAGGTAACTCATGAGGAGATCAATGATCAAACCGTTGAAGGGATAAAACATAAAATCTACCCGGCCTTTTCTGTACAGTACCATCCAGATGCAGCTCCTGGTCCTCACGATGCTGATTATTTATTTGATAGATTTATACAAATGATCGATGAAAATAAGGAAAAGGGGAAAGTTTCTCATGACTAAAAGAACTGATATACATAAAATCATGGTAATTGGCTCCGGTCCGATTATTATTGGTCAGGCTGCTGAATTTGATTATTCGGGGACACAAGCATGTATGGCCCTAAAAGAGCTTGGTTATGAAGTTGTTTTGGTCAACTCAAATCCAGCTACGATCATGACTGATAAAGAAATTGCCGATCAAGTTTACATTGAACCAATTACTTATCAATTTGTTTCTCAAATTTTAAGAAAAGAATTACCAGACGCAATTCTGCCAACACTAGGTGGACAACAAGGTTTGAATATGGCGATGGAACTTGCCAAGTCAGGAATTTTAGAAGACCTTGATATTGAATTGTTAGGAACAAAACTAGATGCGATCGACCAAGCAGAAGATCGTGAGAAGTTTAGAAGTTTAATGAATGAATTAAACGAACCAGTTCCTGAATCAGCAATCGTTAATGAGATGGAAGAAGCCGTTGAAGCTGGTAATAGAATCGGATATCCATTAATTGTCCGTCCAGCCTTTACCATGGGTGGAACAGGTGGCGGAATTGCCGATAATGAACAAGAACTACGTCGCATCGTTGACCGTGGTTTAACACTTTCACCAGTTACACAAGTTATGCTTGAACAAAGTATCGCCGGCTTTAAAGAAATCGAGTTTGAAGTTATGCGTGATGCAAATGATAATGCCATGGTTGTTTGTGGTATGGAAAACTTTGATCCAGTCGGGATTCATACTGGGGATTCAATTGTTTATGCACCAATTCAAACTTTGAGTGATCGTGAATTTCAAATGCTTAGAGACGTTGCTCTAAAAATTATTCGTGCTCTTAAAATCGAAGGTGGCTGTAACGTACAGTTGGCACTTGATCCTAAGAGTTTCAAGTATTTTGTTATCGAAGTAAATCCTCGTGTCAGTCGTTCTAGTGCTTTGGCTTCTAAAGCAACAGGTTATCCAATCGCTAAAGTAGCCGCAAAAATTGCTATCGGATTAACTCTAGATGAGATCATCAATCCAGTTACTGGAACAACTTATGCTGAATTTGAACCAGCTCTTGATTATGTCGTTTGCAAAATTCCTAGATGGCCATTTGATAAATTTACTAAAGCAGACCGTTTATTAGGAACACAAATGAAGGCAACAGGTGAAGTTATGGCAATTGGCCGTAATATCGAAGAAGCTACCTTAAAAGCTGTTCGTTCACTTGAGATCGGCTTAAATTACATTGATGAACCGAAACTTCATCAAATTTCAGATGCTGATTTAGAAGAAGGTTTAGTTGAAGCTAAAGATGATCGTCTGTTTTATCTAGCAGAGGCAATTAGAAGAGGAATGACGATTGAAGAATTAGCTGATAAGACAAAGATAAACTTATTCTTCTTAGATAAATTACTTCATATAATTGAAATTGAAGACGAATTAAAAAATAATGTTGATGATTCTGAATTGCTCTTAGAAGCTAAGAAAAATGGCTTTTCTGATGCAACGATCGCAGAAATTTGGAATCAGACTGAGGACCAAGTTCGTAAATTCAGAACTGATAATAAATTACTACCAGTTTATAAGATGGTTGATACTTGTGCTGGTGAATTTGATTCAGAAACACCATACTTTTATGGAACTTATGAAACAGAAAATGAAAGTATTGTCAGCAATAAGCCATCTATCTTAGTCATTGGATCTGGTCCTATCAGAATTGGACAAGGTGTGGAGTTTGATTATGCTACAGTTCATTCTGTTAAGGCTATCCAAAAAGCTGGTTATGAAGCAATTATCATGAATAGTAATCCTGAAACAGTCTCAACTGATTTTTCAGTTTCAGATAAATTGTATTTTGAACCACTAACTTTGGAAGATGTTTTGAATGTAATTGAGTTAGAAAAACCAGAAGGCGTTATTTTACAATTTGGTGGTCAAACTGCTATCAACTTGGCTGAACCATTATTGGCTCATGGGGTAAAGGTTCTTGGTACAAGTGTTGAAGATATTAATCGTGCTGAAGATCGTGATGAATTTGAGAAAGTCATCAATAAAGCTAATATCGCTCATCCACAAGGAGATACAGCTGATAATGCTGAAGATGCACTTGTTATTGCTGATAAAGTTGGTTATCCGGTTTTAGTACGTCCTAGTTATGTATTGGGTGGACGTGCTATGGAAATCATTCATCATAAAGAAGATCTTGATTACTATATGCATAATGCCGTTAAAGCTTCACACGATCATCCAGTTTTAGTTGATCATTACTTAATAGGTAAAGAATGTGAAGTCGATGCGATCTGTGATGGAAAAGATGTTTTGATTCCAGGTATTATGGAACATATAGAACGTGCAGGTGTGCATTCAGGGGATTCCATGTCAGTGTACCCAACACAACATTTCTCAGATGCCATCTGTGATCAGATCGTTCATTATACTAAATTGTTAGCTAAAGACCTCAATTGTATCGGTATGATGAATATTCAGTTCGTAGTTCATGAAGAAAAAGTTTATGTCATTGAAGTAAATCCTCGTGCCAGTCGTACAGTTCCGTTCTTAAGTAAGGTAACTGATATCCCAATGGCACAAGTTGCCACAAATGTTATTCTTGGAAACTCACTTCATGACCAAGGTTACCAATATGGATTGAAGCCTGTTGGTGAATTAGTTCACGTGAAAGCACCGGTCTTTTCATTCTCAAAATTGAATGGTGTAGACCCATTATTAGGACCTGAAATGAAGTCGACAGGTGAGGTTATGGGGACAGATAAAACATTTGAAAAAGCACTTTATAAGGCTTTCGAAGGTGCTAAATTACACGTCCCAGATCACGGTAAAGTCTTGATTACAACTAAGGATTCAGACGTAAAAGAAGGTTATCAAGTTGCAAAGAGATTCCGTGACTTAGGATTTTTGATCTTGGCAACCGGCCATACCGCTGACTATCTGATGTCTGAAGGTTTAAATGTTAAAAAACTTGAACCTAAGGAATTGCACCAGATGATGCTTGACAAAAATATAGACGTTGTTATCAATACTGTGATCGATGATAAAGATCATGGAGAATATGTCAGAACTTTGGCAATCGCTCATGGAGTAACACTATTCACAGCTATTGATACAGTTTATGGGATGCTTGATGTCCTAGAATCACAATCTTTTTACACTAAAGCTCTTTAGTAAAAAAATAAAAAGTTCAAAATCAATTTCAGATTTTGAACTTTTTTTATTGAATATTTTTAATATATTTTTTTGATAGAGAGGTATACCAATTGATTTTTGCTATTACTAGGTTTTTTGTCCAAATTTTGGTTTAAAACCGGTTATTTATTTTAAGATAAAAAAAATAAAGGCCTACCACTAGCCTTTATTGCGAGAGATCCAGAGCCTACCACAAACTCTGTTTACAAGCAGTTGAGAAGGAGTACTACATGTAACAATAACAAGAAGTTAGGTTCATATTTCCCGCCTATATAAACCATCTTCATTATAAAGCTTTACTTATGTTTTTTCCACACTTTGTGAAAAAACATTTTAATTAAAATCAATAACAGAATATTGCAACTAATAGGAACTTAAGCGCTATCAATATATAATATCATGGTTTTATCGATAAGTTTTTTCTGAAGTAAAAATGCTATAAATGCCTATATCATTGCAATATGTCAATTTCAAACAATCCAATTTTATAATTCTGGTTATAAATATCCTGAATAATGTTAGATAATCATTGCAGATAGAAAAAATATTCTAATTATGAATTGAAGGCGGTATGAGTCTTGGAGGAATTTAAAAGTATGTCTATAAAGAGCGACGATGTTGTTCGCAAATTAGAAGAATCTGTTGGGACTTTTAACATCAATTCAGAAGAAGTTCTAATTGAACTGGTTATGAGTTATATATTTAAAATGAATAAACAAGTTGACTGGCAAATGCCACTAACAAATTTACGCAGTGATTTAGTCTACTATTCTTTACAAACGGACGATCAAAATAAGCGTGATGTTGAGGAATTGTTGTTTAAGATCAATTATCTTTTGAATTGTAAATAGATTCTCGAATTATTTAGAGAGTGGGACAAAACATGTTCAGCTTTCGAGCATTAAGGCAAATAGCGCCAGTAATCCGAATTTGGATTGCTGGCGCTATTTGATTTAAGCGGAAAAAGCTATGTTTTATTCCACGTTTATGCTGCATATTTGAAGATAATAATAGTTTTGTTCCAAACTCTTTTATGGCCTAAACGTGTAACATAAGGCTGCAACCTCCACATAGTTACGAACCACAAATGATTGATAGTACCAATCATTCGTGATTCTAGACTATGTTCCGGTGGCAAACCGCCTTTTGTCACACTCTTTTTTTTGCGCCATGATATTATATTTATGAGGTGAAATTGATGGTTAAAATTTATCAAAGAAACTTTCAGGATGTTCCGGTACTTGAAGTAGTTGAGGAAGAGTATCGCTACAAAAAAGTTCCGTTAGTTGTGTTTTATCATGGTTGGCGTTCTGAAAAAGAATTAGTATTAACGCAAGCTAGAAAATTAGCTGCTAAACATATCAGAGTGGTTTTACCAGATGCTATGAATCATGGTAAAAGATTGGAGGATGTTTCCTCGATTCCTTCATTTACTTTTTGGAATAGTATTCAAGGCAATTTATCTGAGTTTGAGTTGATCGTAGGCTTTTATCAAAAGAGAGACTTGATAAAAGATGGAAAAATTGGAGTTGGTGGATACTCTATGGGTGGAATGACTACAGGTGCCTTGATGACACAACACCCAGAGATCACCGCTGCCACAATTATTATGGGAACACCTAATTTGAATGCCTATGCCAAATTAGTTAGATATCATGCTAAAAATCATGGCATCTATGTACCTAGAGATATGAAGATGCTAACAAGTTGGATCGATAATTATGATTTGAACTTGCAACCAGAAAAAATCAATAAACGTCCGCTACTGTTTTGGCACGGTACCGTTGATGAGCGTATTCCTTATGAGGAGTCCAAAGATTTCTTTGATAAAATTCAAGGGAATGATTACGCTGAGCAAGTGGCTTTTATTACTGGTTACAAAGCTGGCCATTTGGTAGAGCCACCATTGATGGATAAAATCGCTAACTTTTTTGAGTATTATTTGTGGTAGATAGGTTTTGATTGTAAGTATAAAAGATTAATACATGCTAAAAAAATGAGGAAAACGTTTAATGACTCCAAAGGATACGGATAAAAAAGATTCTAAAAAGTTAACAGAAGCAACCAAAGATATTCCGGTTAAAGAACTAAATAGTCGAAAAGATGTTGAAGATTGGTTAAAGGAGACATCAGAAGACGATGAATAAAAATAATATTGTTATATTATATGTGATAAAACATATTTTTAGTTTAAGCAAAATAAATAGGCAATCCAATTTTGGATTGTCTATTTATTTCTTTTTCCACAGATATAAATCCGTCAAAATTCTAAATCAGTTTATAAGGTAGATCATATATTTTACGACGTAAAACTTTTCCACTGGATGTTTGTGGGAAATGATCTACTTGTCTGAATTCCTTAGGTACTTTGTAATGTGCCATGTGGTCACGACCGTAATCGATCAAGTCTTGACCTGTTAAATAAGCCTTTTCATCCAGAATTACATAGGCAATAGGGACTTGTCCCCAGGTTTCATTACGTTTGCCGATTATCAGCATTCCTAAGATACCTTTTATTTTGCTATAAATATTTTCCACTTCTTCTGGATAAATATTTTCTCCACCGGAAATTATCATATCGTCTTTGCGACCTTTAACGAATAAGAAACCTTCATCGTCAATAAAGCCGATATCACCGGTACGAAAGTAATTGTCTTTAGTCATTCTTTGCCTGAATAATTCAGGCATATTGAGATAACTTTTGGCCACATTAGGAGCTTTGACTTCGATTTCTCCGATACCTTCGTTATTTTTTTGAGTGATCCTCAATTGAACGGGGAATAATGCCTGTCCAGATGAGCCAACTTTTCTTTGAGCGTCGCGATTATTTAAAGCAACGACGTTAGATGCAGTTTCTGTCATGCCATAACTTTGAATAACAGGAATTGCCAGCATATTACAACGCAAAAGTGTCCAATTATCGATTGGGCCACCACCTAGTAAAACACAGCGGAAATTGCTGTTGTATTTTTGTTTTGGAGCCAAATTGTTTAATAGCCGTTTCAACATTGTTGGTACAAGTGAAATAATCGAGGCGCGCTCATTGATAAGTATTTTATTGATATAGGTTTCATCAAATTTTGGTATTAGATAAACGCCAATACCATAGATGAGAGAACGCATAGCAATCGATAATCCAGAAATGTGAAATAGCGGAACAGCCAAAACCCATGAATCACGGTAATTTATTCCTAGATTTAAAGAAGTACCGATTGCAGAATAAAAGTGATTACCAAAGGTTTGTAACACACCTTTAGGGCGTCCAGAAGTTCCAGATGTATACATAATAGAAGTAACATCGTCGTTATTAAATTCTTCCACAGGTTGATAACTTTTATCATTAACTAATGACAAAGTTTTGGAGATACGCACTTGTGGATAATCTATTTGTTCGATTTCTGACAAGTCTGCATTATCATCTTTTAAGCAAAATTTGGCATTTGAATCTCTAAGTTGAAAGACTAATTCATCTTTTGATAAGCGAGTGTTTAAAAAAACAATTTCAGCACCAATTTGTTGTAAGGCTAATATAGCAATATAACCGTTAAAACTATTAGTAATAAAAATAGCGATTCGGTCATGTTGCTTTACGCCGTATGTTGATAGCTTGCTGGCATATAATTGAACACTATCATCTAATTCTTTAAAGGTGAAATCAGAATGTTCTAGGATCAATGCCGTTTTTTTAGGATTAAGCTGAGCTTGTTTTTTTAACCAATTTTCCAAAGTTCATTTTCCTTTCTAGGGGAATTTAGGGAACTTGTCGAAATCTGGGTCACGTTTCTCTAAAAAGGCGTCGCGACCTTCTTTTCCTTCGTCAGTTGTGTAGAATAACATTGTTGAATCGCCAGCCATTTGTTGTAATCCAGCGATCCCGTCAGTATCTGCATTCATAGCTGCTTTGATAAAACGAATAGCAGTAGGTGATTTCTTCAAGATCTCGTTACACCATTCAATAGTAACCTTTTCTACATCTGCTAGGGGAACAACTTTGTTGATCCAACCCATTTGAAAGGCTTCTTCAGCAGAATAGTCTTTACACATGAACCAAACTTCTTTGGCACGTTTATGTCCGATAACACGAGCTAAGTAAGCTGAACCGTAACCGGCGTCAAAGCTACCTACTTTAGGTCCAGTCTGCATAAATTTGGCATTATCAGCGGCAATAGTTAAATCACAAACTAGTTGTAAAATATTTCCACCACCAACAGACCAGCCACGAACCATGGCGATAACTGGTTTAGGTATAATACGGATCAAGTGTTGTAAGTCCAAAACGTTCAATCTGGCAATATGGTCAGGGCCAACATAGCCACCGTTTCCACGAACACTTTGGTCTCCACCGGAACAAAAGGCTAAGTCTCCTTGTCCAGTTAAAATAATAGCGCCAATTGAAGCGTCATCACGGCAATAATTGAAAGCCTCAATCATTTCCTGTACAGTGACAGGTGTAAAGGCGTTACGCTTTTCAGGACGATTGATGGTGATTTTTGCAATTTTGTCCATTCGTTCAAAAAGAATTTCTTTGTATTCTTTAATTGGTTCCCATTTACTCATTAAAATAACCTCCGAGGTGTTAAGTTATGAATCTGTTAGAAAATTTAGGGATAAAAGTAATCGAAAAATCTAAGAAAAAAGTTGTCTTAGAGATGGCAATTGAAGATAAACACTTACAGCCATACAAAATCATGCATGGGGGACTAAATGCTGTCCTTGCTGAAACAGCCGGCAGTATTGGTGCCAATCTCAATATCCAAGATGAAGGCTTTGCGGCTGTTGGTGTAGATATTATGACACATCAACTTAATAAGATTAAGGACGGAATTGTCATCGCTGAAGCCACACCGGTGAGAGTCGGTCGCAATATCCAGACTTGGCAGGCTTTCACCCATAAAAAGGGCAGTGCCATCAATGCTAGTCTAAGTACTATGACTTTGAAAAAAGTAAAAGTCGATTAATTTCGATAGATTCTGGAATTAATGATTTCAAAGAACGCTAAGACGATCAACCCAATTCCAAATAATTGATAAAAGAAAATCATCGTTTTGGAAGGATTAAGAATAAAGATTATTCCCACACCTATCAATAAGGCAGAATAAAAGTAATCTAACCAAGGTGTGACGTTAACGTTTTTCTTGGTTTCATTGGAATCTCTAAATTGATTGATCCCATTGACTAATAAAATTATTCCTAATACAGGTGGTACAAGTTGAATCAATATCTTGGCTACTAGCAATACTAGAACGGCGACTAATAGCGCACCGGCACCAAGTCCGATGGCGATATTATTTTCGCCGTTTTTTTGTCTAATACTTAAACCGTCGATCAATGAAAGAACACCATAGATGGCTATATAAGTAGAAACAAGATAGATAATGGCGTTCACACTTTTTGTCGGTTGTGCAGTGATCAAGATTCCGACTACTAATAAAAAAATAAAGCGCAGCCAACGATAAAGTTGGAACTGTCTGACCATTTTTTCACTTCCCCCAAGTAATTATAAAACTATGATAACAGAATAATCCTAATTGGTTAGATTTAAAGAAAACGGAACCAATCTTATAAATTAAAAAATCTTTAATTTATAAGAAAGCGCCATCAGTTATTTGTGGCTGAATTAGGGGTTCCTAACCCACCAATGTCCGTCTACATCATCAAGAAAAAGCTTGCAAGTAAATTAGAAAACTATTAGAATATCAATATTTCCATTATTCAATTTAAAGGATGAGATCTTGTACCCGAACTGACTTTGTCAGACAAGATCGTAGCAAGTTATTAGGAGGATGTTTATGAGTAGGATATTTAAACGATTGACCTTGAAGGAAGATCCGAGTATTTATGAAGATAAGGATGCAAATCTGGTTAGAGTTTTAACGGTTAAGGACTTTTTAGCCTTAGGTGTCGGAACGATTGTTTCAACTTCCATTTTTACTTTACCAGGTGTCGTTGCGGCCGATCACGCTGGCCCAGCGGTGGTCTTTTCGTTTTTAATTGCTGCGATCGTTGCGGGTTTGGTAGCCTTTGCTTACGCTGAGATGGCGGCAGCGATGCCGTTTGCTGGTTCAGCTTATTCTTGGATCAATGTTATGTTTGGTGAATTTTTTGGCTGGATTGCCGGTTGGGCGTTGTTGGCCGAGTACTTTATCGCTTTAGCCTTTGTTGGCTCCGGACTGTCGGCCAATTTTCGAGGGCTATTAGTTCCATTGGGGATTAATTTTCCAAAGTCATTGTCTAATACTTTAGGTAATGATGGAGGGATAATTGATATTACTGCTGTTATTGTTTTAGTAGCCGTTGCTTGGCTATTGTCCAGAGGTGTTAACGGTGCCGCACGTGTTGAGAACGTTTTGGTTGTTTTGAAGGTTCTCGCAATTTTGACATTTATTATTGTAGGTTTAACTGCAATTCATATTGAAAACTATGTACCATTTATTCCCAAGTATCATGTTAATGCTGACGGAACTGCCTTTGGTGGTTGGAAAGGGATTTATGCTGGTGTTTCGATGATCTTCCTATCATATATTGGATTTGATTCTATCGCCGCTAATTCCGCTGAAGCAAAAGACCCAGAGAAAACTATGCCACGTGGTATTTTAGGTTCATTGGTTATTGCTGTTACATTGTTCGTTGCTGTTGCTTTAGTTCTAGTGGGGATGTTCAAATATACTAAATATGCTAACAATGCTGAACCTGTTGGTTGGGCTTTGCGTCAAGCAGGTCACTCTGGTGTTGCTGGAGTTATTCAAGCTGTTGCTGTTATTGGTATGTTTACTGCTTTGATCGGTATGATGTTGGCTGGTTCACGTTTGCTTTATTCATTTGGACGTGATGGTATGTTGCCGGCTTGGCTTGGCAAACTTAACAAACACAATTTGCCAAATCACGCTTTGTTTGCACTATCAGCTATTGCTGTTGTCGTTGGTGCTCTTTGCCCATTTGCCTTTCTAGCACAACTTATCTCTGCAGGTACTTTGATTGCATTTATGTTTGTTTCTTTGGGTATTTATCCATTGAGAAGAAGAGAGGGTAAAGACTTACCTGAACCTTCGTTTAAAATGCCACTTTATCCGGTTCTTCCTGCTTTAGCTTTTCTTGGTTCATTGTTTGTTTTCTGGGGTCTTGATGTTCAAGCTAAGACATATGCTGGAATTTGGTTTGCTATTGGGCTTGTTATTTACTTTGGTTATGGTATTCGTCATTCTTATCTTGGTAAGGGTAACAAGCGTTTTAAATCTTCGTCTGATGATGGAGAATAATTGTTGAGAGTTTCCTTATAGTGGGGAACTCTTTTTTAGTGGGCTTTGTCTTTGGAGAAAAATGATTCCGTCTGCTGTGGGACCGCTTCAAGCCAAGGTCTTGAAGCTCGATTTAGAACTACACTTTGTGTATTTCTAAATCGTCCGTGGTGTAAAAACGGGAAGATTGCCCGTCCTAACGCTACATTCACAGCTGACTCCATCATTTTTATCCAAAGACTAGTTTTATTGGTGGAATTTTTGATACTGTTGACACTTAATAATTGCAGCGTGTTAAGAGATTAAATTATTGACGTAAAAACTCCAGTCTATTACAATGAAATTACCTAAAAGGTAATTTCATTGTAATAGACTGGAGTAGATATGCGGGTTGACTACAAAAATAAAAAGGTCGAGAAGCAATGTTGTTCATTTAAAGATGCAAAAAAACAGTTCCCTGAGAAAGTTGCCAAGAAACTGGTTAAACTGATTAACTTCATTGAAGCCGCTGAGAATTTGGAATCAGTCATTAATAATCCGGTCTACCATTTTCACAAATTAAATGGTAATTTAGATGGATTTTATGCAATGGATATTGATGGGCGGTCAAAAGCATACAGATTAATTGCTACATTTGATGGTTATGATGTTGAAGCAGTATTCAGCAAGTCTATTTCGATTGTCCAAATAAAAATTGAGGAGGTCAGTAAACATTATGAGTAATGAGGTTACGTACAAGGATTTGATTGCTTTTCATCCCGGATCATATGTGGAAGATATAGTAGATGATCTTAATATAACCCAAGCTGAGTTTGCTGAGCGACTTGGGACATCTCCTAAAACAATAAGTAAAATTATAAATGGTGAAGATGATATTAGTGGTGATATTGCCAATAAATTAGCAAAATTGACTGGCATATCTTTAAAAACATGGATGAATTTACAAACAAATTACGATATAAAATTGATGGAAATACAAAATCAGAAAAATGATGATGAGAAAAGAATAGGTCGTTCAATTGATTTTAGTTATTTCAAAAAAAATGAGTTTGTTGAAGATAAAAAATATAATATTCAGGAGAAAGTTTCAGCACTTAGAAAGTTGCTAAAAGTATCTGATTTATCTAGTCTATATGAATTTAATTCATCAGTTAGCTATAGAAATACTCAGGACTTCTCCGAGAAGTCAATAGTTAACTCTAATGTGATGTTGGAATTGGCAATAGATGAGGCAAGGAACGCTACGGATAATAAATACCGAAAAGATAAATTAGAGCAGGCGTTACCTTTAATAAAGAAAATGTCTTTGGAAAAACCTGAGGTATTTTATCCTGATTTAGAAGAATTGTTGTTAGATTGTGGGATTGTTTTGGTGGCTTTACCTAAACTAACTAATGCAAACTTAAATGGTGCAACTAAGAAATTTAAAAATGGTAGTGTATTATTATTGATAACTGATAGAAATAAGAAGTCAGATATTTTCTGGTTTTCATTAATACACGAGTTAGGGCATATCTACAATAATGATTTTTATTCTGATTATACAGATAAGAATCAATATGAAATGAAGGAAAAAAGGGCAGATAAGTTTGCCCTTGATTTTTATATTTCACAGAGTTCATATGATGATTTTGTAAATAAAGGTGACTTTAGTAAAGACGCTATAGTAAAGTTTGCAAGCGATTCTAAAATATTGCCCAGTATTCTTATTGGAAGATTACAAAATGATAATTATGTTTCTTATAGGAATAAGACTCTTAACGATATGAAAGCTAGTTACAGTATTGTACTTACAAATAATAATTAATTAGAAAACTACAAAAAGACGTGTAACCCATATGAGTTACACGTCTTTTTACGTTTATAAACTAATTTGAAATCTTACCGTCTGATTCTTGAACTGTTGTACGTCCGTCTTTATGTGCGTTCTTGATGGCTCTGATGATTTCACTATCACTCCATGCTGGAACGTCTTTAACACCGGCGTCTGTTAGTTGTTGACGAGCTTTGGCGATATCAGCATCGGTGATTGTACCACCGTCATATTTTCTGCTTTCTCTGTCAAAGTCTCCATTATCGGCTGGATTGTCGCTATCGCTTGTGTCTTTAGCTGAATCATTGTTTGTTGCAGTTGTTTCTGAGCTGTTACTACTATTATTAGTATTTTCTGTAGGTGTTGATTTAGATGTACTCTTTGGCATGTTATCTAAAAGCTTCTTAGCTTGTTTGTAGATGTCAGAGTAATACTTGCCTTTGATACCTTTGAAACTAGTGATTTGCTTCAATAGGGTAGTTGCTTGATCTGTGCTGCCTTGTTTGATCAAATCTTTAGCTGTCTTGATGTTGATCTTGAAGTTTGAACGGTTACGTATGATTTTTTTAACTTGCTTCAAAAGTGTTTTAGCACGTTTTGTCATTTTGGCGTTGCCGTTATCTTGGTTCTTAACTTTATTCAATGATGTTTTAGCATCTGAAAATTCGCGTTTATTCATTTCTTTCTTTGCATTAACAAGGTTTTGAGCTTGTTTCTTGTATGCAGAAGATTTAGTAGTGCTCTTAGCTTCATTTGCTGACTTATAGTGCGTCAAAGCTTTGGAATATTCTTTGTTATCCACGGCTTTGTTACCTTTAGACATTTCTGTCTTATAGTCGTTGTTATTATTGCTGCTGCTTGATGATGAATTAGAACAGCCGACAACTAGAAAAGCTGCGATGGTTGCCATCATAAGCGTTAGTATTTTCTTCATAACTTAATTCCTCCATAGTAATACTGCCAAGATTATAACATGTTAAAAGAAATTGAAAAAAGTATTTCCGCTTTTGGGGTCCCCACTCGTTATTATTTATGTAAGTTACTTAGGTCGGCCGACAGAGTTCCTTACCAAAAAAGAAAACGAGGTAGTTTTGATGGACTGGGAAAAAACATCTATTAATTTAACAATGACAAATGATAAGTATGCTAAAGGAAAAATGGTAAGAAGCTTCAATAATATCGTGGCGAACCCTACTAAAGAACAAATCGACCTATTAGTAGAGGGATTGATTATGTTGTCTGATGGGGATGCTTTTCTAAAAGCAGAAATTATTAAGCATGATGCAATGGTTACTGAATAAAAAAATAAAGGTGGATGATTTAATATGAAGAAATTACAATTAAGTTTTAAAACAGCAGCAGGTAAGAGACGTGATCTTGTATTGAACTATGTTAAGGATGATCTTGATCCACTAGTGGTTAAGAATGCTATGGACAAAATTACAGCCAGTAAGATTTTTGAAAAGGATACTGTTCAACTTTTTGCAGAAGTGGCTAGTGCCAAATATGTACAACGTACTGAAACGGAAATTTTTAAAACTAAGCTTTCTTAATACCCCAATCGCAAATCTAATTAGGGTTTTACTGAAAATAATTAAATTTTTTGTATGATATTACTTGAGCCTAATCCCGGAATCGTCTATTATGGGATTAGGTTCTTTTGATATACAAAAGATTTGAATACCGGCTTAAACGCATATATCGGTTAAAATATTACAATTGTATTATTTTTAATACAGAAATGTTACAAATGGCGGTAATTCAGATTTAGTAGTTGATTCAAAAGCCGTAGTTTCATATAATGATTGTCAGTGGGATAGCCCACTAACAAATTAAAATAATAAATTCTTGTAGTCCAGGGGAGGATTCACATTGAAAAAATCAATTAAATACGCTGGCGTAGCTGCTGCTACATTACTAGCTGTTGCACCCGTTGCAGCACCAGTTCTATCAAATACAACAACAGTTAATGCTGCTCTTACAGCAGACCAAACAGCTGCTGCTACAAAGACTGTTAATGACAATGCAACTTCATGGTTAAACTCTTTAGCAGACCAAACAGCTGCTGCATTACCAGATCTTTCAGATCAAGCCACTTTCAAACCAGGTGTTAATGGTGCCGATGGTACTATCGAAACAACTGTTTCTGCTTTTGCTGTTACAAAATTATATTCAGCAAACAACGGTGGTCCAGCTGTTACAACACTATCAGCTGATGGCACAAAGGCTAACTTAACACTTTCAATTAAGGGTGTTTCATCAAAAAACGATTATAATAACTTGGCAAAGAACCAAGATACATATGTAATTACATATACAATTTCATCATATGTTGATGCTGATGGAAATACAGTTAAGTTAGATACACCTGTTACAAAGACAGTTACATATTCAAAGACAGCTACAACAACACCAGATGTTAATAAGACTGCTGCTATTACATACACAGGTTCTAAAGATGTAGCTTATAACTCAAGTGTTGATGATGTATTGTATGCTAATACATCAGACTTTGCTGTTAAAGATGCTAATGGTAAAGATATTCCTTCATTTACTGCAGAACCAGGTGTAATTTATGATTCATATGCTGCTGCCGTTAAGGGTACAGGTTCTGACACAGATCTTGTAGCTGGTAAGAATTTTGGTACAGCTGACAAGACATATTACCAAGTAGTTACTGTAACACCAACTGCTGGTTCAGACTTTGCTACATTCTTAACAAGTTACAATGATACTGCTGCAGCTACTACAGGTGCAGAAGCTAAAGCTGCCGGTGTAAATGCTGATGGTTCATACAAATTAACTATTAATGGTTCAACACCATCATCTACAGATGCAACTGTATCTGCTTCTTCAGTTACATATATCCGTGCAATCAACGTTGGTTCTAAAGAAGACGCTGCATGGACTGTTAAGGACGAATCAGGCGTTGTAACAACAAAGAATGACAAGACATATTACACATTGAAGAACGATGACAACAAGACTATCTCAAACCGTGCTCTTGCTGCTAATACTTCATGGCAATATGACAAGACACGTACAAACGCTAACGGTGATGTTCAATATCGTGTATCAACACACGAATGGGTTCCTGCTGAAAGTGTTAACGTAAATGACGGTAACAACAACGGTGGTTCAGAAACTCCTGAAGGCGCATTGACAGTTACAAACCTTGACTCAAAGAAAGTTGTTAACTTGGCTACACCAGGTATGACATACTTCGTATACAACAAGGATGGCGTAATGTCAACAACACGTGCTCTTGCTGGTGGTTCATCATGGTTAGTTGATAAGACAGCCGTTGATGCTGCTGGTAACACTTACTACGGTGTTTCAACAGACGAATTTGTTAAAGCCGGTGAAGGTGTTTCACTAGCTGACTAATTCTTAGTCGCTTAAATTAAGACTTGCGAAAGCAAGTCTTTTTTTGTGCCTAAAATTCTATTAAGATTTTTAAGTATTTGAATATTAAATTTAAAAAAGATGTTGAATTTATAGTTCAACATCTTTTTGGTATCCATGGATCCTCTCCAATTCAAATCATAATAATTATATTAACTTATTTTGATGGTTATAACGTGAGTAATGGAACTACAATGGTCGTGGAAGAGGGGTTATATATGAAACTTATACATGTTTCAAACAAAAAATTAGTTTTAATATCCTTACTATCATTTTCCAGTGGCTTAGCTTTATTAGGTAATGCAAATATAGCTAAGGCTGATACTGTAAGTGATGGAAGTAGCTCAGGCGTCGTTGCTAGTGTAGATCAAAATACTAGTTCTTCTACTGCTACGCAAACTAATACCTCTACAACTTCTACAAATAATACTCAAGGTACTAATAATATCCAGGCTACTAACAGTACTGACGGTAATAATACAAATCAAAATAATACGTCAAATTCAAATAATGGTACGACTAATAATAATTCTACACAACCAAATGTGCAGAATTCGTCTAATAATAATACTAGTTATAAACCAACAAATGTTAGTCGTCCGGTATCTTACGCTGTAGCAGCTCCGGTTCAAGCTACTACAACTACTAATGCGGATAATACGACTTTTGCTATTCCGGCAGATATTCCTGCTGACCATCAGGGAACTTTGTCGGGTGATGGTGGTAGTTCGTGGTATCTTGATCACAATACTTTGAATATTGGTCCTGGTAATATCACTGATCCGGTTTTTGATTCCTCCACTTCAATTGATAATCCGAATAGTGATATGGTTTGGAGTAATTATAAATATTATAAAGATATAGATACTCTTAATATTTCACAAGGTGCCGTGGCAGGGACTAGTCTGAAAAATTATTTTAATGGGTTGATTTATTTAAATACATTGGATGTAAGTAATCTAGATGTTTCTAAGACTACTGACTTTAGTGGAATGTTTGCTAACACCGACAGTATAATCAAATTGGATATATCAAATTGGAAATTGTCTGATGGGGTTGATTTTAGCAATTTCTTAAATAACAGTGGAATTCAATTTTTAAATTTATCGGGTTTAAAGTTTACTAATGCTAATCTTAGTGGGGCTTTTGAGCTTGATGACTTTTTAAAGAGTTTAAATCAAACTGGAACCACGTTTACTGATATTACTAATGCTGATTCTATGTTTAATAAGGATGCCAATTTACCTAGCTTAGACCTAACAGAATTTACTTTTAATTCTGGAGCATCGATTAATTCTATGCTAGGAGGATTAGTACGGCTAAAGAGTCTAACAGTTAGAAATGATACTGTTCTTGATGGAACAGGGTTAGTTAATCCAAATGAATACCAAGGATGGACTGATGGTACTAATCTATATAATTCAGATAATTTAATGAAAGTTTATGGGAATAATTCTTCTATAAATGAATCTGCTAGAACTTCAACGACCTGGACTCCTGTTAAGGCACCAAGCGTTAATTACACGATTAATTATTATGATGATCAGACAAAGAAACTGATAGACTCAGTTACTGGAGCTGGTGAACAAGGTGGTGAGCTTCCAGTAAAGCCTAATTATCCAGGTTATAGTACAACTGTGGATGATTTAAATGAGCCTGTTATATTGCCTTCGGCTGATTTAGGACAGACTGTACCTGATCAAAGCTATGATTTCTATTTAGCACCATTGCCTCATAGTTATGTAACTGTTAATGAGAGTGAGAAAGGCTCAAGCAGTAATTTAAATAGCCAAGAAATAGACTTAGTAAGTGGAGATACTGATGCTAATAATGCCGCAATATCTAAAGTTAAGGATAATTTGGCTCAAGATAGAACTTTAGTTTTAGATGAAACGTCTGTTGATATATCATTCGGTGGAACTCGTATTAGTGGGAAACTAAATGATATGTCGACATTTAGTGGGTATACTGTTGGTCAAATCTTGTGGCGTCTTACATCAGATGGTCAATATACAGGCTTTCCAGAGGATGCAACTGCTAGTGATTTAATTGACCGTGTGGCTAAACTTGTTGGTAGTAATGACGGGACAGGTTCATTAAATTTGGTATATGAAGCTAAACCTGGAACTGGAAGCAATAATAATAATTCTGGCGATAACAATTCAACTACTTTGAAAGACCAAAAAGCTGCCACAACGACAAGCGTTGTTAAGTTATATGATGCTAATGGTAAGTTGATCACTAACCGTGGTTTGAATGTAAATACAGCTTGGAAGAGTGATGCTATTTATAACTTTAATGGTGTAATGTATTATCGTGTTTCGACTGACGAATACGTCAAAGCCAGCGATGTTTATATTTATACTGATAAAATTGCTAATATTAAAGTTAATGACGGTCAAAATGGTGATTTAGTTGATTACTTAGGTGGAGATTTGGATCGTAAATTAAAGTCAGGTAGTGAATGGAAGACTGACAGAATTGCATTGATCAATGGTAAAGAATACTATCGTGTTTCAACTGATGAATTTATTCCTGTTAGTGAAGTAACTGAATATTAATCGACCCTAAAGCATCTCGTTATGAGATGCTTTTTTTCTAGGATATATTTTATTGATTATTCTATAATGGTAGTATTATGGAATTAATGGGAGGGTTCTTGATATGAGGTTGAAAGATATTTTTAGTAAAAAGATAGTTGTAATTTCGTTGCTTTCTTTTGCGAGTGGCTTGGTATTATTAGGTACAACGGATGTCGTACATGCTGATGCTACTAATCAAACTGCCCAAGTGGAATCCACGAATACTTCTTTAGATATACCTGAGGGCATTGCTAAAGACCATCAAGGTACACTTCAAGGTGATAATGGTAGTTCATGGTATCTTGATAACGATGGAACTTTGCATATTGGTGCTGGTGATGTAGATAATCCCGATTACACGACAACGCCTGAAATTGATAGTCCACAAAGTGATTCAGTGTGGGCCAATTATAAATATGCCGATGATATAACTAAGGTAGTTTTTGATGAAGGTGCAGTTGCTGGAAGAAGTTTGGAAAACTATTTCAACAATTTAAGTAATTTGAAGAATGTAGATGTTAGTAAACTAGATGTTTCCAATACTGTATTTTTTAATTCCATGTTTAGTCTTACTTCAAATCTAGAAAGTTTGGATATATCTAATTGGAATTTAGCGAAGGCTGATGAATTTACAGATTTTGTTAGTTACAGTGGAGTTAAAACCGTAAATTTTTCAAATATAAAATTTAATGGTAGGGAACTTTTACATGTGTTTCTTAATGATAGTAATTTAACGGACATTAATTTTTCAGGTGCTTCATTAAATCCTTCTAAGTCAGTGTCTGGCATGTTCAACGATGACTATAGTCTTAGGAGCTTGGACCTAACATCATTTGTCGATCTATCTAAAATTCCTTTAGTTTATTTAAATGGAATGCTAGGAGGACTAAATTTCTTAACTAGTTTAAAAGTTAAAGATAATACAATTTTAAAAAATACGTATTTACCAGATGTAGATTCTAGTAAGTATACTGGTTGGACTGATGGCACTCACTTATTTAATACCGATGAGCTAGAAGGCGTTTATGACAAGAATACTAGTACAGATCCCGATGCTAGAACATCGACTACATGGACTCTTACTGATAAACCAAAAGTTGATTACACGATTAATTATTATGATAATTCGACTAAGAAACTACTAGGAACAGTCAGTGGTAGTGGTGTAGAAGATGGAAAAGTATATTTGAAACCAGATTATCCCGGATATAATACTTCTGTGACCGATGGTTCTAAATATATCGACTTAACTAGCACCAATACAACACATGATTTTTATTTGAAGCCAATTAGTTCTAATAATGGCAGTAACTCTAATTCTTCTGGCAATACTGTTTCGACGACTTCAAAGAATCAAAAAGTTGCTACAACGACAAAAATTGTTAAATTGTATAATGACGAAGGTAAGTTAATTACTAATCGAGCTTTAGGAATTAATACCGCTTGGAAGAGTGATGTAGTTTATAAATCTAATGGCATAACGTATTATCGTGTTTCAAGTGATGAATACGTTAAGGCAAAAGACGTTTATGTCTATACTGATAAAGTTGCCAAGATCAAAGTTAACGATGATAAAAATGGTGACTTGGTTGATTACTTAGGTGGAGATCTTGATCGTAAATTAAAGTCTGGTAGTACATGGAAAACTGACAGAATTGCTTTGATTAATGGTAAAGAATACTATCGAGTTTCGACCGATGAATTTGTTCCTGTTAGTGAAGTAACTGAATATTAAATTAAAAAAATGGAAATCGTAATATGAATTTCGTAGTCTTTCATAAAGAACGTATGTACGATATAATTAATTGGAAATAAGTTATTTTAATTTACTCGAATATATTGCGTTTAGTAAGGGCTAAAATTAATGGAATTCAAAGCGTATCATGGGACAACTGTAAAAGGCACCCGTAAAATGTAGGAAAACGGCAGGTTAGAACTGTTGGTTTTCCT
>NZ_AZDG01000008.1:0-43697 GCF_001434665.1 Companilactobacillus tucceti DSM 20183
AAATCTTACGATTTCCACGTTCTGATCTTTTTTCTTAGGACTTTTGTCACAGCCTCTCTTTATTTACCTAATGTTCGAAAGCTGACAATGTGTTGTCACACTCTCTAGTCATTTAAATTGTATCTTAACTTCATTTGTTCAGATCCAGAGATAACCATGTTACCAAGCAAAGCTGTTTGACGTTCAAATGCTTCATTGGCTAATTTTTCATTAGCTGATGTTAAATATTCATTTACGTTGTCATGGTTATCAATGTCTTTATCAGTTTCGTTTTGGATCTTATGATAGGCACTCATTGCCTGTAGTTCGTAATCGTTTCTCATATCAACATAGAAATCATAATTAGTATCGCCAAGTAAGGCAGTTGTACAACTTAACCAATACATATTATTCATGTTAAATTTACCAGTAGCATTTTTGAATGAAGCAGGTGTATCAGTTACATTGCTGTAGAAAGGTACAACAGTATTAAATGTATTTGCTCCATAAGCTAACCAATGGATACCTGCGATTGAATCAGGTACGTTATTTCTGATTTGTAAAATATGAACGTTATGGTTTCTGTTTATACCGATTGGACGGAATAATTTCTTTTCTGATTCTGTACCATTTCCATAAACATCATATTTTGTATTTTCAAAGTGTGAGCTCAAAACAAATTTTACATCTTCAATTGAGATTTTACGATTTGCATGGCAGATAAATGGTAAATCTTGATCCATTGGATCTTCAGGTGTGGTACCAGGACTGAAGAATTTTTGACCGTACCAAGCACGTGGGTTGTTATATACAGTATCTTTGACTGAAGAACTACCAAGAATATGTCTCAAATTATATTTATCAAAATCTGGGTTCAAATTATTTTCATCAATCAATGATTTAAGATCATCTGAACACATAGTGTCATCAGAACTAAAGTCAAAATTATCGATGTTCATGCGATTTGGAGCTACTACATAAGCATCATCAGGGATGCGGACCGCAGCCCAGTGATGACCACCGATTGTTTCTAACCACCAAACTTCTTCATTATCAGAAAATGAAATACCATTTGGTTCATAAGTTCCGTATTTTTCTAATAGGGAGCCTAGTCTTTTAACACCCTCACGAGCACTTGAAACATATGGAAGAACCACTGTAACTAAATCTTCTTCACCTAATCCACCGTCAATAAGTGGATCCAATCCTAAAACTCGAGGATTAGTTGTGATAGTTTCGGTAGCTGACATAGCAACATTTTTACTATTGATTCCTGCAGCAGGCCAAATTCCATTAGTTAAAATTGAATTAGGAATTGATGTATAACTAAGTGGTTTGTCAGGAAGATCAATTTCAAGTTTACTTATAACTGAAGTATATTCTCTTGGTTGATCTTCTGGTTTTACAACTACAAAACGTTGTGGGTCAAGAGCTTCATGACCATCATCATTACGTGAAATAATTGTTGAACCATCGATAGAAGCATCCTTACCAACTAAAATCGATGTACATGAGCCCTGAATGCGTTTTTCCATTTTAATAATCTCCTTCTTTTTGTTAAATATTATTTAATTCTATCTTTTTTTATTAAATAATCCAAATAAGAGTAAGCACAAAATGATATGATGTGTCGTCTATTCTGGGTCATCAACAGCAAAGTCACCAAATTTTGCATCGACAACTTTTGCCAAATCATGTGGTTCAATTAGAAGTGACTGACCTAATTTTCCCGCTGAGACGATTATTTTCTCAGATCGTTCAGCCTCATTATCAAAATAAATAGGGTAATTATGTAATGAGCGAATACCTACCGGACTATTAGCTCCATGCTCAAAGCCACTTGTTTTTATCAGGTCTTTTAAAGGAACCATACCAACTTTTTTATTTCCAGATATTTTAGCTAACTTTTTGTAACTAAGATGTTTATCTAAGGGAATCATGCCGACTAATGGTCCGGTTTTATTTCCAGTCAAAACTAACGTTTTATATATTTTGTATCCATCTTGCATACTTCCGTCATGAACTAATTCTTGAGTATCGCCTTCGGCTTTTGTTGGGAATGTCATTGCTTTATATTCAACATTTTCCTTATCAAGAATTTTTTCTACTAAAGTTTTTGAAATCTTTTTCTTTTTCTTACTCATTTTCCTCACCAGACTAATAGATTACTTTCTTCATCATAACAAATAATATAAACTTTTAATAATCTGAGAAAGGAATAAGCATTTATTGCTTATTATTATTTTTGACTTTAATTAAAAAAATGAGTAATTTTCTAATGACTTGTTATATAATAACAACGTTTAATAGTTGAAGGAGCGAAAAGAATGAGTTTTTTTAAACGCAATAAAAAGGATAATGATCCTATTAAAAATGATTTCAGTAAAATTTCTCAAGAAATCAAAAAAAGCCCAGAAAAGTTATCAGAAGCACAAAAGCTATTTAAGGATAATGAATCTTTAAGAAAAGTCGCTGCTAAAGAAAAACTTAAACAAGAAGAATAGTCATCAAAAGACTGTTATATAAGACGTATTGATCAAAAATGGTCAGTACGTCTTTTTTTACAAATATTTTTATTTTATTTATAACTTATAGTTTGCATAAGTAAAAATGTATGATATATTATAAAAAACAGAAATGAGGTGTTTTAAATGGGAAAAACAATTGCTAGAGGTCAATTATTGGAAACTAATGTATTCGTGGAAAGATTCTTAACATATCGTGAGGTATTCGTTGAATATTTCAAGACAATGAATCTAATTGAACGAGGAGAAGCTTTGACACATGAAAATTATTCTCGTTTAACTTACAATTATGTAATCAATGTTAAAAGGTTCAGCCAACTTTGCAATTCGTACATTACTAAGTACCATCTTGAGAGTTCTAAATTGGATCAAACATTAAATAGCTATTTTATTGAGTTGATCAATGGTTTAGATTGTATGGATCAAAAACATAATGTATTAAATAGGGAATTGTCTATTGAAGCACAACAAAAAATTAAGAATTGTGAATCGAAATTTATGGAAACAATCGGTAAATATATCGGCTAAGACGTGAAAAACGTCTTTTTTTTATACCCAATTTTTAGTAACCTTAATAGTAATTACGGAGGAATTTTTATGATTTGGAAAAAATTAAGTGTTTCAATTCCTAATGATTTTGATCAAGAAATCATTTCTGATGTTTTCATGAAAATTGGTGCTAACGGTACTGAGCTAGTTGATGATGAAGATGAATCAGTTTCAACAAAGATAAATTCATATTTTAATGAAGATAGTTATCGAGATGGATTAAAAGATGAATTAATAAATGAAATAAAAAAATTATCCAATTTTGGATTTGACATTTCAGATGTAGAAGTTTCGGAAAGTGATGTTGATGATAGTAGTTGGGTCGATGAATGGAAACAATACTACCATCCAGTTCATATTAGCCGTTATTTAACTGTTGTTCCTAATTGGGTAGATTACAAACCCAAATATAAAGATGAACATTTAATAGTTATGGATCCTGGTAAATCATTTGGAACAGGGACCCATCCAACTACCTATTCTTGTATGCAGGCGCTAGAACTTATCTTAGGAGATGCCGACTCATTATATGACGTTGGTACTGGTTCAGGAATACTCTCTATTCAGGCGCGCCAACTTGGAGTTTCTAAGATAAAGGCTTTTGATTTAGACCCTGAAGCTGTTGAAGCCGCAAAAATGAATTTAGAACTAAATGATGGTTGTGACGACATTGAAGTTTATGAAAATTCATTATTAGATGGTGTAGATGGTAAAGTCGATGTAATAGTAGCTAATATTTTGGCGGATGTTATTATGAAATTTATTCCTGATATTGACAGTCACTTAAACAATAATGGATTTGTAGTTTTATCAGGTATAATTAATGAGAAAGAAACCTTAATAACATCTGAAATGGAAAAACATGGATTTACAGTATTAGAGGCCTTTCATCTTAAGGGATGGTCAACTTTGATCTGTAAAAGAGTAAAGGACGCTGAATTACAAGATGGAGCAATACTTCGTTAATCAAACATTTACAACTAATTTAGTTACAATTGATGACACTGAAATTTTTAAGCATGTTGTTACAGTTTTACGTCATAAAGTATCAGATCAAATTTATTTTGTTGATAAACTTAAGGAATTATACTTAGCAACTATTCAAGAAATAGACAAAGATAATAAGACCATCAAATTTGAGTTAGTTAAAAGTGACAAACCCTCCACAGAACTTCCGGTTGAAGTTACAGTTGCTTGCTCACTTTCTAAAAAAGATAAAGTCGAATGGATCACACAAAAAGCAACGGAATTAGGAGCTACTAAGCTAATTTTCTTTAATTCTCAATATTCAATCATGCATTGGAAACAAAATGTAGTTGAGAAAAAACTAGCTAGATTACAAGAGATTGCTAAAAATGCCGCACAACAATCAAAAAGAAGAATCATTCCAGAAGTTATCTATTTAAGTGATTTGAGTAAATTAATAGGTGATAATTCAGATTTAAAATTTATTGCTTATGAAGAATCTGCTAAAAAAGGTGAGAGTAGTTTGTTGGTTAGATCTTTAGATAAGGAATCAGCAAAGTCAATAATTGGTGTATTTGGACCAGAGGGTGGATTTTCACCCAAAGAAGTAGATTTATTGAATGAGCATAATTATTTATCCGTTGGTTTAGGACCAAGGATCATGAGGGCGGAAACAGCTCCTATGTACTTCCTTTCAGTGCTATCATATAATTATGAATTATCATCAAAATGAGGAATATAAAATTGAAAAATCTTTTAAAAAAAGCGGAACATTCAAAAACAACGTATATATCGCTTATCTCTATTGTTTTGGTTTTTATTATGCCAATAATTTTTAATATGTTTCATTTAGGTAAATCCAATAGAATTATTTGGTTATTTTTTGTTATTAATATTTTCTTTTCAGGATTCATTGGCTGGTTTTGTCGAAAATATGAATTATCGTTCTATAACATGATAATTTTCCCAGTTATTTTTGTGATTAGTGTTTTTATAAAGTATGGAAGATATGGATACTTTTTAGCGGGAATCTATTTAATTTTAAGTATTTTGATATATTTCTTATTTGATAAGGAAAATTAATTGTTTTTTGTCAATAAAGCAAGCATAATAATACGTAAAGAAAAGCACTCGTAGAGTGCTTTTTATTGTAGAAGGGGTGGGACAAAATTGAAAAAGAATAGAGATTATACTCCTGATGAAGTCCTAGATATTTGTCGCAAATATATGAATGACGAACATGTCGATTTCGTCAATAAGGCATATACATTTGCTGCTTATGTGCATAAGGAACAAAAACGTGCAACCGGTGAACCTTATATCATTCATCCAACACAAGTAGCTCAAATTCTTGCATCGCTACACATGGATCCATATACCGTAGCGGCAGGCTATTTACAGGATGTTGTTGAAGATACTAATATCACACTAGGTGATGTTAATGAATTGTTTGGGGATCAAGTTGCTACGATTGTTGATGGTGTTACGAAAATAAGTAAGTATAAATATCATTCACATCAGGAATTATTGGCCGAAAATCACCGTAAAATGCTCTTAGCAACTGCTAAAGATTTGCGTGTTATTATGGTTAAATTGGCTGATAGATTGCACAACATGCGCACTCTTAAAGCTTTACGTCCCGATAAACAACGTAGAATTGCCACAGAAACTTTGGAGATATATGCTCCATTAGCTGATAGATTAGGTATCAGTAAAATTAAATGGGAACTTGAGGATCTATCACTTCACTACATTAATCCTCAACAGTATTATCGAATCGTTCATTTAATGAATAGTAAACGTGATCAAAGAGAGGCTTATATTGCTGAAGCTATTGATTACATTAAAACTAGTGTTGATGCCCTAGGTATTAAATATGATATTTACGGTCGTCCAAAACATATTTATTCGATTTATAAGAAAATGCGTGATAAGCATAAGCAATTTTCTGAACTTTATGATTTGTTATCAATTAGGATCGTGGTTGATTCAGTTAAAGATTGTTATGCTGTCCTAGGATCAATTCACTCGAAGTGGAAGCCTATTCCGGGACGTTTTAAGGACTATATTGCCGTCCCTAAGGCAAATGGATATCAATCACTTCACACAACTATCATCGGTCCTGGTGGTCAGCCTTTGGAAGTACAGATCAGAACATATAAGATGCACGAAGTTGCTGAATATGGTGTTGCTGCTCACTGGGCATATAAAGAAGGTAACTTTGAAGGTGTCAAATTAGACGAAAATGAACAGAAGATCGATGTCTTTAGGGAAATTCTAGAATTACAAGAGAATTCTGATAATGCAGCTGACTTTATGAAGTCAGTAAAGGGTGAGATTTTTAATGACCGTGTTTATGTATTTACGCCTCAAGGTGAAGTTGTAGAGTTACCAAAGGGTTCTACGACATTAGATTTTGCCTACCAAGTACATACTGAAGTTGGTAATCATGCTGTCGGGTCTAAAGTGAATGCTAGAATGGTTCCTTTGAACTATCAGTTGAAAAATGGTGACATTGTTGAGATCATGACTAGTGCTAATGCTAAACCAAGTCGTGATTGGGTGAATGTTGTATTTACATCCAGATCGAGAAACAAGATCAAACGTTACTTTAGAGTTAAAGATCGTCATGAAAATATTGATATTGGTAAAGAGTCGATTGAAGAGGAATTAAAGAATCGTTCGTTGTCTTCTAAGAAGTATCTAGATAAAAAGCACTTGGAATTAGCAATGGATATCTTTAATTTTACAGATCCTGACGAATTATTTAATGCCGTTGGTTATGGAGAATTATCTGCAATCAATGTGGTTCATAAGTTATTAAGTGAAGATCCTGATCGTAAGAAGCAAGCAGAGAAAAAAGAGCTTGAGGAATCTTTAATAACAGATGACGATGAAAAGAAACCTCAACAAACTGAAAGTACGCAAGTTAAAAAAACGCAAGACAATCCTAACAATAGTATTTCAGTTCAAGGAATTGATAATCTTTTGATCAGATTGGCAAAATGTTGTAGTCCAATTCCTGGAGATGATATTGTTGGTTATATCACTAAGGGACGCGGATTAACTATCCATAGAGCAGATTGTCCAAATGTTCAAAGTGAAGAAGCTAAGCGTAGATTTATTGAAGTTAGTTGGGATAATGTTACTCAAGATAAACGTTATTCTGCTGAACTCGATATTTATGCCTTTAACCGGAATGGATTGTTAAATGAAGTATTGCAAGTTATAAATTCAACAACCAATTCATTAAACAACGTTAATGGCCGTTTGGATAAAGCCAAAATGGCAATTATACACGTTAGTGTTGGGGTGAATAATAAAGAACATCTTGATAAAATAATTTCTAAACTGAATAATATTCCAGACGTTTATGAAATAAAAAGGACGATAGAATAATATGAAAGTAGTTATCCAGCGAGTTTCAGATGCAAAAGTTTCAGTGAAGGGGGAAGCTCTAGGCCAAATCGATCAAGGACTTTGTCTTTTAGTAGCTTTTGCAGATGAAGATACAACAGAAACATTAAATTACGTGGCTCATAAGATTGCTAATATGCGTATTTTTACTGACAGTGAAGGTAAGATGAATCTTTCTCTTAAAGATATTGGAGGAAGCATCTTGTCTATTTCACAGTTTACTTTATATGCTGATACTAAAAAGGGTAACCGACCAAGTTTTGTAGGTGCGGGAGAATTTGATTCTTCAAGTCAAAAATATGATCAATTTAACCAAACCCTTAGAAGCTATGATCTAACTGTTGAAACTGGAGAATTTGGTGCTGATATGCAAGTGGCATTAACTAATGATGGACCAGTAACAATAATAATGGAGCGATAAAATGACAAGTATAATTTGGGATTTTGACGGAACTTTAGCCAACAGTTATCCAGGGATGGTTGCGGCGACGCAAAAGGCATTGGCTGAAAATTTCAAAATAAAAATTTCAAAAGATACCATTTACAATGGTATAAAAGAAACTTCAATCAGAAAATTTGTGGCTGATTTACTAGAAAAAAATGATGATACTTCTGCGGACGATTTAGATACTTTTTATAAAGCATATACTTTATATGAAAGACAATTCCATGATCAAATTAGATTGATGCCACATGCCAAGATAAGCTTGGACTATTTGAAGTCAAAGAAATTTGATCAATTCATAGTTACACATCGAGATCAGTCTATTTCTGATATAGCAAAAAAACTAGGCATAGCTGATTATTTTGAAGAAATGGTTAGTGTTAGTGATGACTTTAATAGAAAGCCTGATCCAGAAATGCTAAATTACTTGATCGACAAATATAAGCTTGATCCTAAAGATATGTTTGTTATTGGTGATCGAAAGATCGATATTGATTTCGGTAAGAGTGTTCTTGCAAAGACAATTTTGTTAAGTGAGGATGAAGAAACTGATGCAGATTATCAAATTAAAAGTTTAAATGATTTAAATGGAATTCTATAATTAAGGACGTGCAAATAATGCGCGTCTTTTTTTGTCGTAATGAGTTTATCTTTAGTAAGGTATCTAAAGTCAAAATTATTTAGATATTATATTAATTTTTAAAACGTTTTCTGCTCCTTTAATTGACAATAAGTTGTAAAATATTAAGTTGCACGTTATATATTTTATATTTTATTATCGGGGGATTTATTATGGAGAGTTTAGAACCGAAGAAGTCCTTCATTAGTTGGCCCGTATTGGCCCTAATGAGCTTCGTTACGGTAATTGGTTTTGATGACTTAACCTATAACTTTCAAAACCAAGGAATGGGTGTTATTACCTCTTGGGTTATCATGTTATTCCTATATGTCATCCCATATTCACTTATGGTCGGACAGTTGGGATCAGTTTTTAACCACGAAGGTGGTGGATTATCATCTTGGGTTCGTGGAACTAGTGGCGAATTTCTAGGATACTTTACAGCTTGGACTTATTGGGCTGCTTCTGTTCCATACGTTGTCGATACTGCCAATTCAATTGTTGTTGGATTAGGTTGGGCTTGGTATGGAAATGGTAAATTACAGAATACTATGTCTAATGGATGGTTTGCTTTTTGGACAGTTATAACATTTATTGTCTTTATATTTGTTCAATCACGTTTCAAGCATTCTTTGGAATTTCTAAGTACTATTGGTGGAGTTGCAATGTTTGGAATGACAGTTTTGTTCGTTCTTATGACTTTTGCTGCTCTAGGTATGGGTGGACATATCGCCACTCAACCAATGAATATTCATACAATTATTCCGAAATTTGATTTACATTATTTAACTACTTTAGGACTATTGATTTATGCCATGAACGGGGCAGAACTTATTGCACCATTCATTACTAAGATGCGTAAACCAAAGAGCGAATTTCCTAAAGCAATGATTATGTTAGCTGTTATGACAGCTTTCTTAACAATTTTTGGATCATTCTCATTAGGTGTTTTCTTTAATGCCTATCATTTGCCAAATGATTTGAAGATGAATGGTTCATATTATGCTTTCTTAGCTCTAGGTGAGCAATTCCATATGGGAAGTACTTTGATGTATATTTTTGCATGGACAGAGGTATTTTATTTAGCAGCACTATTAGCCGTTTTACTTGATGCCATGACAAGAATGTTGATTTCTGATACTGGTGCGAAGTTTATGCCTAAAGTTCTTCGTAAGAAGAATAAATCTGGATTACCTGTAAATGGTTATCTATTAACTTGTGGTTTAAGTGCATTCATAATGTTACTTGGTATTTTTTTACCAAGTATGAATGATATTTTCAACTGGCTATTAAACCTTAACGGTATTATTTCTCCAGGTGTTACATGTTGGATATTCTTTGCTTTCATTAAAATTCGTATGGATAGCAAGAAATTCCCATCAGATTACGTATATATTAAAAATGATAAGGCCGCTTTAGCTGTAGGTTGGTGGTGCTTGGTCGTTACTGCTATTGCTACTATATTTGGTATCGGACCACAAGACGTTGCCTTTGGAACAAGTACATGGTGGTATGAATTAATTATTAACTTTGTTGCCATTATTGTCTTGATAGGTCTGGGTACGATCATGCCTTATGTTACTCGTCGTGAAGAAAGAAGTAAGACTGGTTCTGCCTTTACACGTTTACAATGGACAGGTATTCTAAGTGCGCTATTAATAGTTATCGTAGGTGACCTATATTTAGGTGGATCAAAGATTGCTAATAACATTGCTATGGTTGCCGGACTAAGTGTTATCGGTATTCTTGTTATTATTGCCATCGGTTGGCATGAACGAGATTTAATAACAGAAGACTAATAAAAAAGTTGAGAGAAATCTCAGCTTTTTTATTTTGGTATAATTGTATTGGATAAAATATTTAACGTAGATAAGGAGAATGGTCCAATATGAATAGAACAGATTATGAGCAGGTCTTTGAAGTTGTTGACGATATGTATAACTCTTTATCGAAGAATCCCGATTCAGATCCAGACGTTTTAAAAGTTTTAATTACTGCTGCTACTTATTTAAATAATAAAAAAAGTTCACCACAAATAATTGCTTCAAAAACGGTCAATGGAATTATGTTAGCTAATGCGTCTAATAAAACAAAACTTGATCAAGATAATTGGAATCGATTAAAGCAATTGCTAGAGTTTGCTAAGAATGGTGGACCTATGAATCCAACTGATTTTAGAGCACAATTTTAAATTGAAGATTTAATAGATTTATCGTTTCAGCAAAATTTATAAACTATGACTTTTATCATAGTTTTTTTATTTATATTTTTTCACCTAGTTTTTAAAACTAGATTGAATAGTAATTAATATTATGATAAATTGTATTGGTAATCACAAAGAGGTGCTTTTTAATGGACGAATTGCAAAAATGGTTAGATAATCTAGAAAAATTCAAATTGCCTAGATGGAATGAACTTCCAGAATTAGATTTATATCGAGATCAATTATTAACGTTGCTCGATAAATATTTAAAACCAATCTGGATCGAAGATGGTCCAATTGTTACTACATCAATGGTTAACAATTATGTAAAAAATGGGTTATTACCACATCCAATCAAGAAAAGATATACCAGAGAACATTTGGCATATCTGATTGCCATTACCTTTTTAAAGCAAGTTGTTTCCATTAATGAAATTAAGTCAGGATTACAAGTTATGACTGATTTAAACGGTGGTATTGAAAAGGCATTTGATTTCTTTTGTGAAAAACAAGAATTAGCATTAAAAATGCTAAATTATCGAAATCAAGAACAGAAGATTTCTGAAGATAATTCAACATCAGCCTACTTGATGGTTGAAATGGTTACTGTATCTTTTGCCACCAAGTGGATGACACGTAAAGTATTAATGCTTGAAAATGGAGTATCAGAAGAAAAGAGTAAAAAATAATGACTGAAAAAATTGCTGTATTGGTAGATTCTTGCTGTGATATACCAGAAGAATACTTAAAAAAAGATGGTATTTATGAAATACCTATGCAGATCATTTACAAAGATAAAACATATCTTGATCGAGTAGATATTTCGGCTGTTGAAGTTTATGATGATCTGGAATCAGAAATACCAAAGACATCTTTGCCATCAGGTGAAGTTATTCAAAAGACTTTAGATAAAATTTACGATGATGGATATACTCACATTATTTCAATATCGATTTCATCGGGGTTGAGTGGAACCTATAACTTTTTGAAAGTTTTACTGGAAGATGATGGTAGGTTTACCTATACATCATTTGATACAAAACAAGTTGCTGTAGCGGCTGGACTTATTGCCGTTGGAACTAAAGATGCTATCGATTCCGGAGTAGTCTATGACCGAGTTCTGGAGAGAACTAAAAAAATGATCGATAATACCGTTGTTTATTTTTGTATTCCGACTCTTGAATATTTAAGAGCTGGTGGAAGAATAGGTCTAGTTACCTCTGTAGTTGGTAGTATGCTCAAGTTGGCACCAATTATTACATGTAATTCCGATGGTATCTATACAACCGCTGCTAAGGCACGTGGTATGAAAAAAGGTCAAAAGATGATGTTAGACATGGTCAGCAAGTTCATAGGTGACCATAAAGATTATCTTTTAGCAGTTGGACACGGTGCTGATGAAGTTGCTGGTGGTAATATGATGGCTTTGTTAGACAGTAAGGGTATTAATGGATCTAAAGAATTCTTTGGACAAGTTGGTCCCGCACTTGGAGTCCACACAGGACCTGGTTTGGTTGGTGTTGGAGTTTGCTTAGTTGATTAGAATAAAGCAGAACTTTTGTTAAGTTCTGCTTTTTATGTGCCTAAAAAGGAAGAAAAGTTAATTCAACAAAGTTGACATATGTTTAGACAAATCGTAATATACTTGTGAAAATGTGTTTGAAAGAAATCGAGGAAATTACAGAAATGCAACAATGGCAGAAATCTACCGTTTATCAGATTTATCCAAGGAGTTTTCAAGATTCAAATGGGGATGGAATTGGTGATATAAATGGAATTATCTCACGTCTGGATTATTTACATGACCTGGGAATTGAGTTGATTTGGATCACACCAATGTACGTTTCACCAGGCAATGATAATGGTTATGATATCGCTGATTATTATCAAATTGATCCAATTTTTGGGACTATGAAAGATTTTGAAAATCTTTTGAAAGAAGCACATAAACGCAATATAAAGATAATTATGGATATGGTATTAAATCATACTTCAAATGAACATAAATGGTTTAAAGAAGCTATCAAATCAAAAGATAATCCATATCATGATTACTACCTTTTTAAAGATCCAGTGGATGGTCATGAACCAAATAATTGGGTGTCTAAATTTAGTGGTAGTGCATGGGAATATGTTCCTTCATTAAATCAATATTATTTACATTTATACGATGTAACAATGCCTGATTTAAATTGGCGTAATCCTAAACTTCGTCAAGACATATTTAAGATGTTAACTTTTTGGGCTGATAAAGGTATTGATGGATTTAGATTAGATGTAATTAATAATATTTCTAAAGATAAAAGAATGCCAAATGACACCTTTGAAACGCCCACAGATGATGGTCGTAATTTTTATACTAATGGTCCACATGTTCACGAGTATATTCATGAAATGTATCGTAAAGTTTTTGGACCTAATGACTTTGTTACAGTAGGAGAATTGTCCTCTACACCAATTAGTGAGGCAGTCAAATATACTAATCCTAAACGACAAGAACTATCAATGGCTTTTACATTTCATCATGTAAAAGTAGACTATACCAATGGCAAGAAATGGACTCTAGGCAATTACAAATTGACTGATTTAAAGAGTGTCATAAGTGACTGGCAAGTAAAGATGCATCAAAATAATGGTTGGAATGCATTGTTTTGGAACAACCATGATCAGCCACGTGCAATTTCAAGATTCCTAAATGACAATAAATATCGTGATGAGTCAGCCAAATTGTTAGCAATAGTACAGTTTGGACTTCAGGGAACACCTTATATTTATCAGGGTGAAGAAATAGCAATGAAGAATTCCTATTTTACGGATATCAAACAGTATAAGGATCATGAATCGATCAACGCTTATCATGATTTGATAAAAAATGGTACAGACAAGGGAACAGCAATTAAAGTATTGCAACAAAAGTCCCGTGAGAATGCACGTATACCAATGCAATGGAACTCAAGTAAAAATTATGGTTTTACGACAGGTATACCTTGGTTAAAAGCAATCAAAAAAGATAACTATTCAGTTGAAGCAGTCAGAAAATCTCCCAATAATATTTTTGAGTTTTATCAACGATTGATAAAGTTAAGAAAGAAAAATGATACTTTAATTGAAGGAAGTTATAAACTACTCGATCATGATGATAATAGTGTTTATTCTTATGTCAGAAGTAAGGGTGATAATAAAGTATTAATTATGGCAAACTTTACTGAAGAAGAACAAATAAGAACAATCCATAGTGATTATGATTTGATTTTAGGTAATTATGGAGATATTGATTCAAATAAGAATATGGTGAAGTTACGTCCGTATGAAGCATTAATGTTAGAGAAAAGTGTGTAAAAAAAGTCATTCTTAATTGAATGACTTTTTTACTTAAAATATTCTTTTAGCCCATTTGTAACATCTTGAGCAACTTTTTCTTCATAACTATCAGATTTAATATGCTTATAGTCTTTTGAGGAGTTAATATATCCAAGCTCCAACAAGACAGAAGGTTGACTATTGTAATGAAGTACGTATAAGTCTTTTTGTTGAGTACCACGATTATCAATAGCTAAATTCTTTAATTGATCATTAATGTCTGTTGCCAACTGTCCATCTTTATTTTTCTCATAATAATATGTAGTGACACCAGAACCTGAATCAGATTGATCACTTGAATCAAAGTGCAAACTGATATATGCATCAGCTTCGATTTTACTTGAAAGTCTAGCACGATCACCAAGTGATTTAGTATTATCACCAGGACGCGTTAGAACAACGCGAGCACCAGTTTTTTCTAGATCAGCTTTAATAGCTTTGGCATATTTTAATGTAAAATTCTTTTCATAAGTTTTACTTTGAGATTCTGCACCGACATCAGTACCACCGTGTCCAGGGTCAATAACGATCGTAGCTTCTGAAATATTTGTGGCGGCTGATTTCACAGCACTCTTAGTTCCAGAAATGGTGACAAGCCAACTGGCAACATAACCCACTGATCCATCACTATCACGAACTTTGTACCAGTTACCAGATTTACTTAAATAATCAAATTTTTTACCAACGGAAACACTTTTGACTATTCGGCCACTGTCATTAGGCTCAATACGTAGTTTAGTATTTGCTTGGGTTACAGTTACTGTTTTTATGTCATTATTGGAGTTTGAACTATTTGAGGAACCCGATGTCTCTTGAGTACCTTGGATAAATTGTGTTTTTACCCAAGCAGCAGTACCCTTATAAAGAATTTGAGACCAATCCTGTTCTTGATACATAACGGTGACTTTTTGAGATTGTTCAATAGTTCCTAGGACTTCACTATCAGAGTTATTTTTCTTAAAAACAGTTGTATTAGGGACTTTTACGATTCCTACTTTATTAGTTGCTGAACTGACCTCGGTATTATCGATTAACCAACTTGCAACCCAACCGATTTTATCGCCGGAAAGACGAACTTGATACCATTTATTTTTTTCAGCCAAAATGGCCAATTTATCGCCTTTTTTTACTTGACCCATATTGGAATAGGAGAGTCCTGGTCCAACACGGACATTAACCGAATCTGATTCAACAACAACCGAATTGGCATTTGCCAAGGCTACAGTTGACCAGCTCGATAAGGAGATTAAAAAAACAATGGCAACAAATAGCTTATTTTTAATTAAAAAAGTTATTATCTTTTTCATTTAAAGGATTCCTTTGTTGTCGCTATAGTGATTACATATGTATATCTTACTGAAAAAAGTCAAAACTTAAAAGATAGAAAGTAAAAAATTCACAGAAATTTGACATTTTTATTTAAAATATCTTAATTAAAATGAATTATAGTTGAAAAATAAGAAAAAAACAGTTTTCTAAACCGCTTACTATACTCAATTCAACTAAAACCAGCTTGACAATTAGCCTTATTTTGATTAGTTTATATTTATATTCTTAATCAGATCAAAAATTACTGTACAGAGAACCTGCGGGCTGAGAACAGGTGAGTAATCAGATTGTGACGTTTTATAATCGTTTGACAGGCGTTAACTGTAGAAAAAATACTAGGTGGTACCGTGCAAAAAGCACCCTTGTCTATTGGCAAGAGTGCTTTTTTTCTGCGGTTATCAAAAAAAGGAGAATTTTATGCGTTACCAAAAGCCTAAGGGTACGATGGATATCTTACCCAGTGAATCAGTAAAGTGGCAATATGTAGAATCAGTTGCACAAAGAATTTTTAGTCGTTATCGTTTTTCTGAAATCAGAACTCCAATTTTTGAATCTTATGAAGTTTTTGAACGTTCTTCTGGTGATACATCAGATATCGTTTCAAAAGAAATGTACGATTTTAAAGATAAGGGTGATCGTCATTTAGCTCTTCGTCCTGAAGGAACAGCCGGAGTTGTTCGAGCTTATGTTGAAAATAAGCTTTATGGACCTGAACATATCAAACCATATAAAGTTTGGTATAAGGGACCTATGTTTAGATATGAGCGTCCTCAATCAGGTCGTCAAAGACAATTTCATCAAATTGGTGTTGAAGCGTTTGGATCAGATTCACCAGAACTTGATGTAGAAGTTATTACAATGGGTCTTAATTTCTTGAATGAATTAGGAATAAAAAACCTTAAAGTAGCTATTAATACATTAGGTGATCCAGAATCTCGTTCCAGCTATCATAAAGCTTTAGTTGATTACTTCACACCATTTAAGGACCAACTTAGTGATGATTCTAAAGTTAGATTGGAAAAGAATCCATTAAGAATTTTAGATAGTAAAGACGCAAATGATAAGAAAATCGTTGCAAATGCTCCTTCAATTTTGGACTATTTGAATGATGCTTCAAGAGAACGTTTTGAGTATTTAAAGAAACTTCTAGATGATTTGAATGTAAATTATGAAGTTGATTCTACAATGGTTCGTGGTCTTGATTATTACAACCATACGATCTTTGAATTTATGGTAACTGATCCAGCATTTGACAATAAAGAAATTACAGTTCTAGCTGGTGGTCGTTACAATGGATTAGTCGAAGAGTTAGGTGGACCACAAACACCTGGTATTGGTTTTGGACTAGGTGTTGAACGTTTGATGTTGTTATTAAAGGATGAAGATCTTGTTATTAATAATGATTTGGATGTTTATCTTGTAACTATTGGTCAAAAAGCTGAGCAAGCTTCTGTAAAGATACTATCTAATCTTAGACAAGTTGGATTTACAGCCGATAAAGATTACTTACAAAGAAAGATCAAGGCTCAGTTCAAAACTGCTGATCATTTGCAAGCTAAATATACAGTTACTATTGGTGACGACGAGATTGAAAATAATACAGCCAATGTTAAAAATATGGCTACTGGTGATCAAATCAGTGTAGCCTTGGATAATTTGGCTGAAGAATTGAAGAAAATCGAGGGATAATAATGGAAAAGAGAACAGATTACTGTGGCAGCATTACTGAAAAATATGTTGGTCAACGAGTATCTCTAGACGGTTGGGTTCAAAAACGACGTGATTTAGGTGGATTGATTTTTGTCGATCTTCGTGATTACAAAGGTATCGTTCAACTAGTTTTCAATACTGATCATAAAGAGGTATTGGAAGTCGCTGAAACTTTACGTTCAGAATATGTTATCAATGTATTGGGTACAGTTAGATTACGTGAAGAAAGTGCCATTAATGACAAAATGACAACTGGTAAAGTTGAAGTTGTTGTCGATACAGTTGAACTTTTAAATAAATCAGTTACACCACCATTTGAAATTACTGATGATGTTGATGCATCAGAAGAAACAAAATTAAAGTATCGCTACCTTGATTTACGTAGACCAGAAATGCAAAAAGCTATTAGAACAAGAGCTCAAATCAAGCATTCAGTTCATGAATATTTACATGATAATGGATTCATTGATATTGAAACACCTAATCTAACACCATCAACTCCAGAAGGTGCTCGTGATTACTTAGTTCCTTCTCGTGTTTATCCTGGACATTTTTATGCTTTACCACAATCACCTCAATTGTTTAAACAATTATTGATGGTGGGTGGATTTGATCGTTATTATCAATTAGCTCACTGTTTCCGTGATGAAGACCTTCGTGGTGATCGTCAACCAGAGTTTACTCAAATTGACCTTGAAATGAGTTTCATGTCTGCTGAGGAAATCCAAGAAGTTACAGAAGGCTTGATTGCTCGTGTTATGAAAGACGAAAAGGGTATTGATGTTAAGTTGCCATTCCCAAGAATTGATTGGGATGACGCTATGGCTAGATATGGTTCAGATAAACCTGATATTCGTTTCGGTATGGAATTACAAGACTTAAATGATGTTTTCGCTGATAGTGAATTTAAAGTATTTAAGGGAACCATTGATAACGGCGGACATGTTAAGGCCATTGTAGTTAAAAATAATGCCGACAAGTATTCAAGAAAGAATATCGAAGCTTACCAAGAATACATCAAACGTTTTGGAGCTAAAGGCTTAGCTTGGCTTAAGTTTAATGATGATAAGATCACTGGACCAGTTGCTAAGTTTATTACTGCTCAAGAAGATGCTTTAATTAAGCGTTTAGGCCTTGAGAATAATGATTTAGTATTATTTGTCGCCGACAAGAAGAAAGTTGTTGCTGATTCACTTGGATACTTGCGTACAGCAATTGCTAAAGAATTAAAACTATATGATCCTAATGAATTTGCCTTTACATGGGTCGTTAACTGGCCACTATTTGAGTATGACGAAGGTATTAAGAGATGGACAGCAGCCCATCACCCATTTACAATGCCAAACGAAGAGGATATTCATTATCTTGATGAAGATCCACATAAGGCATATGCTCAAAGTTATGATATCGTATTGAACGGTTATGAATTAGGTGGAGGTTCGATCCGTATTCATAATGCTGAAATCCAAGAAAAGATGTTAAAAGCTCTAGAATTTACTAAAGAAAAAGCTTATGCACAATTTGGATTCCTATTAGATGCTTTACAATACGGTTGTCCACCACATGGTGGTTTGGCTATTGGTTTGGATAGATTTGCTATGCTTCTTTCAGGTAAAGATAATATTCGTGATGTTATTGCTTTCCCTAAGAACTCAAATGCTACAGAACCAATGACACATGCTCCACGAGCTGTTGATCCTAATCAATTGGTTGATCTAGGTATCGAAGTTTCAAAAACAGATGATAAATAATAATTAGTTCAAAATTAGAGATGCTAAGGGGCGATTACCCTTATAGCATCTCTTTTTTAATAATTATTTAATAAATATGAGCTAAATTATAGAAATACAAATATACTTGGTTATACTAAATAATACAGTTAGGAGTGATATGGTTGGCAAATGAGTATAAAAAAGATCTGAAGAACCTAAATGATATTCAATATAATGTTACCCAAAAAGCCGCTACAGAAAGACCGTTTAGTGGTGAATATGACGATTTTTATAAAAAGGGTATTTATGTTGATGTTGCAAGCGGAGAACCGCTATTTTCATCTGCAAAAAAATTTGATGCTGGTTGTGGATGGCCATCATTCAGTCAACCAATTGCTAGATTAACTGAAAATAAGGATAATTCATTGTTGGTTCAAAGAACTGAGGTAAGAAGTAAAATTGCAAATTCACATTTAGGACATGTGTTTGATGATGGTCCAAAAGAACTAGGTGGACTAAGATATTGCATTAACTCTGCTGCTTTAAAATTTATCCCATATGATGAGATGGACAAAAAAGGCTACGGTGAATTTAAGAAGTACGTTGACGAGGGGGATAAATAATGAAAAAAGAAACAGCTATTTTTGCAGGCGGATGTTTTTGGTGCATGGTAAAACCATTTGATACACAACCGGGCATAATCTCGGTTATTTCTGGATATACAGGTGGACATGTACCAAACCCAACATACGAGCAAGTATGTACTGGTACAACAGGTCATACTGAAGCGGTCAAGATAACGTATGATGCTGATGTTTTTTCTTACAAGCAATTAGTAGAAATATATTGGCAAGTTGCTGATCCAACAGATGCTACGGGTCAGTTTCAAGACCGTGGTGATAGTTATCGACCAGTAATTTATTATTCTAATGAGGAACAAAAAGAAATTGCTGAATCCGAAAAAAAGGCTTTAGTAGAATCAGGCCAATTTGATGAACCTATTGTTACTCAAATTTTACCTGCAAAAGAGTTTTATGTTGCTGAAGATTACCATCAGGACTTCTATAAAAAGAATCCAGAGCGTTTTGAAATGGAAGAAAAAGGTGGAAGAGGAGATTTTATCAAAAAACACAGCAAATAAGCTGAAAAATGACGTATCTGTGCTAAGATTACATTGGTGAAAATGAAATTATTATAGGAGTAATCTTAATATGGATGAAATAGATAAGTTAATTGAGAGGCATCAAAACTTATCAAAACTTTCAGTAGCTTTCTTATATTCAATTACGGTTTCAATTGCCGTTAATATGTTTTGGACTCCTGGTGGGATATATGGTTCTGGAGTAACCGGTGCAGCACAGTTGGTTTCAACGGTCACTGGACGCTGGTTCCCATTCCATATTTCTACAGCTGTCATGTATTTTGCATTAAATGCTCCATTATTTGTTTTGTCTTGGCGCAAGATCGACCACAAATTCACCCTTTTTACAGTGGTTGCAGTCGCTTTAGCCAGTACAATGATGCATTTATTACCAGGTACTAGAATTACAGCTGATCCACTTATTTGTGCCATTTTTGGTGGTGTAGTAAATGGATTTGGTACTGGGATGTCCCTTAGAAACGGTATATCTACCGGTGGAATTGATATTTTAGGAATTATTTTGAGAAAGAAGACGGGAAAGAGTGTTGGGACAATAAATATTATCTTCAACATCTTTATCATCTCCTGTGCTGGACTAATATTTGGCTGGGTTCATGCCTTATATAGTGCGGTAAGTATTTTTATTAATGGTCAAGTTATAGATATGGTTTATAACAAGGATCAAAAGTTACAAGTTATGATCGTAACTTCAAAACCCAAAAACGTAATTACACAAATTCAAAGTGAAATGCGTCGAGGTATAACAATTGTTCATGATGCAGAAGGTGCCTATAAGCATGAAGAAAAGACAATTCTTTTTACAATTATTTCTCGATCAGAATTACATGATTTAGAAACAGCTATGGAAGCGTCTGATCAACATGCCTTTGTTAGTGTTACTGATACAGTTAAAATTATGGGTAGGTTCTATCAAAAACATATTTATTAATAATAAAAGAAAAAAGCTGTTAGCTTTTCTCTTTTTGATTTAAAATTAGAATATCTTTTCAAAAAGGAGCTTAATTATGATAATTGGATCACACGTTGCAATGAAAGCACCAAAAATGTTGGCAGGATCTGCCAAAGAGGCGCACAGTTACGATGCAAATGCGATGATGATTTTTACAGGAGCACCTCAAAATACTCGCCGTAAAGATGTTTCGGAAATGAATATTGAAGAAGGGCAAAGATTATTAAAATTATATGGCATTGACCATATAATTGGTCATGCTCCTTATATTGTTAATTTGGGAAATACAGTTAAACCTGAAAATCTTCCATTTGGTATTTCGTTTATGCATGATGAAATAAAACGTGCGGATGCTTTGGGAATTGAGGCACTCAGTTTTCATCCTGGAGCTCATTTGAAACAAGGTCCAGAAGTTGCCTTAAAACAAATTGCAGAAGCCTTAGATGAAGCAATCGATGAAAATCAAAAAGTTACAATTGCTTTAGAAACAATGGCTGGTAAAGGTACAGAAGTAGGAATAAATTTTGAACAATTAGCAATGATTTTTGACCATTGTCAGCATAATGATAAATTGTCTGTAACTATGGATACCTGTCATATGAATGATGCTGGTTATAATGTCAAAGATGATTTTGATGGTGTTTTAAATGAATTCGATCATATTCTAGGTATTGATAAAATTTCAGTGATCCATTTGAATGATTCTAAAAATGAACAAGGTTCACATAAAGATAGACATGAAAACATTGGCTTTGGAACAATTGGATTTGATACTTTAAATTATGTTGCTCATCATCCCCAGTTAGAAGAAGTACCTAAAATAATGGAAACTCCTTATGTTAAGAAAAATGAAGATGATAAAAAGGGCGTTGCACCATATAAGTTAGAAATTGAGATGTTACGTAATCAGAAATTTGATCCAGAAATGCAAGAGAAATTAAAAAAGAGCTAGCCAAAGGCTAGCTCTTTGTGTATCCATTAATATTTAATTGTTCCATAATGAGTGCAGCAGTTTCTTCAATGGAACGATCAGCAACATTGATAACTGGACAACCAAGTTCTTTGTAAATCTTGTTAGAATAGTCTAATTCTTTTTGAATTTCATTTTCTTCTGAGTAGGTAGTATCAGGATCTAATCCATAAGCTATCATTCTCTGACGTCTAATTTTTGTTAAAACGTTCATATCATTTGTTAGTCCGACGATTTTTTTAGGATTTACTTTCCACAACTCATCTGGTATTGCAGCTGTTGGTACCAGTGGGAGATTAGCAACTTTAATATTTTTGTTTGCTAAGTAAAGTGATAGAGGAGTCTTAGATGTTCTAGAAATTCCTAATAGAACTAAGTCAGCTTCTAAAAGTCCCTTAGAATTTTTACCATCATCGTTATTGACAGTGAATTCCATAGCTGAGATCATATCAAAGTAATTTTGGTTTAGTTCATGAATGAGTCCCTTTTGACGTAAGGGCTCTTCATGAGTTATCTGACCAAAAGTACCAATAATAGGGTTAAGAATGTCATAATAAGTAATTTGGTGTTCTTGGCAATATGTATTAATGATCTCACTTATTTCCTTAGAAACAATTGTATGCAGTATAACTGCTCTTTTCTCATTCGCCAGGTTTAAAATATTTTTTAATTGGTCATCATTTTTTACGAAAGGATATTTGGTGTATACAATATCCAATTGCGGGAACTGTGCAAACGCTGCTTTAGCAACACGTACAGCCGTTTCTCCGGCAGCATCTGATAGGGCAAATACATCAACTCGTTGGGACATAACAAATTCCTCCTAAAAAATTTAAAAAATTGTTTGAACATTACCTTCTTTTTGTTATAATAACATATGAACTGTGAAAGAAATAGACAGTTACGCTTTAAATCGGAAGGAGGGATATCATAATATGTCAAAAACAGTCGTTCGTGAAAATGAATCGCTAGATGATGCTCTTCGTCGTTTTAAACGCTCTGTCTCAAAAAGTGGTACACTTCAAGAATATCGTAAGAGAGAATTTTACGAAAAGCCAAGTGTAAAGAAAAAGCTTAAGTCAGAAGCTGCTCGTAAACGCAACAAGAAACGTCGTTAATATAAAGAAAGGGTTAAAACATTATATGTTTTAACCTTTTTTTTATAAGTTTTTTACATTCTTGTGCTATCATTCAAGATAATAGGAGGGTGTGTGTTATTGACAGAAAATAGCGAACAAGTTAAGCAAAACATTACTATTAGAAACCAACAAGATGCCGCAAATATATTTGGTATCAATGATAGCAATTTAACACTTATTGAAGAAGGTATGAATGTCAAAATACATGCCTTTGGCGATCAGTTAGATGTTACTGGTGACGAAGACGACGTAAATAAGACTATTACTTTTTTACGGATCCTTATCAAGTTATCAGGTAATAAGATCAGTATAGGTGCCCCTGATGTCGTTAGTGGGTTAAAAATGATCGAGCGTGGAACTTTAGATTATTTTGAGGACCTCTATAAAGATGAATTGATCAAAGATTATGGTGGTAAACCAGTTAGAGTTAGAAACTTTGGTCAGAGACAATATATCAATGCAATTAAGCACAATGATATAACTTTTGGTATTGGACCAGCGGGTACAGGTAAAACTTACCTAGCAGTCGTTATGGCCGTAGCAGCTCTAAAAAAGGGAACAGTTAAAAGAATTATCTTAACTAGACCAGCTGTAGAAGCTGGAGAAAGTTTAGGATTTTTGCCAGGTGATTTAAAAGAAAAAGTTGATCCATATATGCGTCCAATTTATGATGCTTTATATGCTATTTTGGGTACAGAACATACTGGCCGTTTATTAGAGCGAGGGGTCATCGAAGTTGCTCCATTGGCTTATATGAGAGGTCGTACTTTAGATGAAGCATTTGTCATATTAGATGAAGCTCAAAATACAACTCAAGAACAAATGAAGATGTTTCTTACTAGACTAGGTTTTGGTTCAACAATGATAGTTAATGGTGATATTTCTCAGATCGATTTACCTAGAAATGCTAAAAGTGGTTTAGTTCAAGCAAAGAAAATCTTAAATAATTTACCACATATTGGGTTTATCAACTTTACTTCAGCCGACGTTGTAAGACATCCAGTCGTGGCTGAAATTATTGATGCCTATGACGAAACAGATAAAACAGAATAATGATACGGGGATAAAAATGGATTTAGAAATTTTTAATGATGATAAATTAATTGATGAAAAACGTGAAAATTGGGTAAAAGACTTAGTTAAATTTACTTTTAATGATTTGGAATTAAAAGATAGTACAGAGCTTTCAATTCATTTCGTAACTAAAGATAAGATTCATGAAATAAATAAAGAGTACCGTGATGTTGATCGTGCAACTGATGTTATTAGCTTTGCTATTAATGATGGTGAGGATTCATTAGATTACATTGAGAGCCAGATCCCAGACCTACCTGTTGATTTAGGTGATTTATTTATTAGTGTTGAAATTGTAGATGAACATGCTAAGGACTATGGGCATTCTTTTGATCGTGAACTTGGATACACTATCGTTCATGGTATTTTGCATCTTAATGGTTATGACCACATCAAACCAGAAGATGAAAAAGTTATGATTGGATTACAAGAAAAGATTCTTAGTGCCTATGGCCTAGAAAAATAAGGAGTCTACTATTGGAAATTAACGAAAAAGAGTTATTCGATGTTGCAATAAAAGCAATGGAAAATGCCTATACACCTTATTCTCATTATCACGTTGGAGCTGCATTGGTGGCTGACAATGGTAAAATTTATTCAGGTGTTAATATAGAAAATGCTTCGTATGGACTCACAAATTGTGCTGAGAGAACGGCTATTTTTAAAGCAGTTTCTGAAGGTGTGCGTTCAATTGAAGCAATCATTGTTGTTAATGGAACTAAAGAAATGTCTAAACCTTGCGGAGCATGTCGACAGGTTATGAGTGAATTTATGGGCGGATCAGCACCCGTGTTTCTTTCAAATAATAGTAATGATTTTAAAGAATTTAAATTTAAAGAAATTTTGCCGCTAGCATTTAGCGATAAGGATATGGATTAATATGGATAAAAATTTTCGTTCAGGTTTTGTAGCAATAATTGGTCGTCCTAATGTAGGAAAATCAACTTTTATGAATCGTATCATCAAAGAACAAATAGCAATAACATCACCAAAAGCTCAGACAACTAGAAATAAAATTCAAGGAATCTATACATATGATGAACGTCAAATCATCTTTTTGGATACACCAGGTATTCATAAACCACATAATGGATTAGATCAATATATGGATAAGGCAGCTGTTTCGGCATTAAAGGAAGTAGACGCTGTATTATTTATGACGGAAGCCGGTCAGAGTGCGGGACCTGGTGATAAATTTATAATTGAAGAATTGAAGAAAGTAAAAGCACCTGTCTTTTTGATTCTTAATAAAATCGATTTGATCAATCCTGATGAAATGGCTCCACAAATCAATGAATATAAAGATTTATTAGATTTCGCTGAAGTTATTCCAATTTCAGCTACTAATGGGAATAATGTTGAAGACTTAATTGACTCACTAACAAAAGCGTTGCCAGTAGGACCTCAATATTATGATGATGATCAAATTACAGATCATCCTGAATATTTTGTTGTTGGAGAATTGATTCGTGAAAAGATTTTGGAAGATACTCGTGATGAAATTCCTCATTCAGTTGCCGTAATCGTCGATTCGATGAATCAGCGTAGTGAAACAGGTAAGCTTCAAGTAGAAGCTACTATTTATGTGGAACGAGATACCCAAAAGAAAATCGTTATTGGTAAAGGTGCCAGCATGTTAAAGAATATTGGTATCGGATCTCGTATAAAGATTGAACATTTATTAGGTGAAAAGATAAATCTAAAACTTTGGGTAAAAGTTAAAAAGAATTGGCGTGACGATGCATTATTCTTATCACGTGCAGGATATTCGGTTAAGGATATTAACTAATGAAGTTTCCATCTAACTTTTTTGGTATTGTCGTTAAACGTCAACGTTATCGTGAAAAAGATGCGTTGGTGACGATTATTACTAAAGAATATGGTTTTAAAACTTTTTTAGTTAGAGGTACTCAAGGTCCTAAGTCTAAAATATCTGGTTCTGTCATACCTTTCTCATATGGAGATTACACAGGTTTAATCAAAGATGAAGGTCTATCATATTTAAATTCAGCAAGTAATGTAAAACAGTTTGACGAAATAATTCAAGATATTGAGTTAAATGCATATGCTACATTTTTATTTGACTTAATGTCCAACGCTTTTTTGAACGAAGTTATTCCGGAAGATTGGTATAAAGATTTTTTTAAGGCTTTACTTTATATTGATAACGGATATGATGCTCAAATAGTTGTAAATATATTGCAAATGCATTTATTGAAAGTGTTTGGTGTTGAGCCCAACATGGATTCTTGTGTAGTTGGTGGAGAAAAAACAGGACGTTTTGATTTCTCGGTTATTTTAGGTGGGTTGTTGTGTTCGAAGCACTTTAATCAGGATGTTCATCGTTTACATTTATCAGAAAAAACAATCTATTTTTTAAGATTGTTTAGTAAAATTTCTCTAAATCAAATTAGCAGTATCAATCTCAAAGAAAGCAATAAAGATTTGATTCAGCACGCAATAGATTCTATTTATATAGGATCAGTTGGATCTTATCCTAAAAGTAAAACTTTTATTGATAATATGCATACATGGCATATTTAGAGAATTGACATTTTTTGCAAAAATGGTTATTATTTAAATTATAAAACAGCGACACGGGGCAGTGAAAGCCGTGATAATTCTATGGTGAATCAAACTTAATTTTTATATAAAAGTGCAGGACTTATGTCCTGAATAAGGGTGGAACCGCGATCAATCGTCCCTTGCATGTATTTAGTATACCTGCAAGGGCTTTTTTTGCGTCTATCTGAGAGGAGAAAGTAATGGATAAGAAATTAGATGTACAAAATATGATTTTGACATTGCAAAGTTTTTGGAGTGAAAAGGGTTGTATGTTGATGCAAGCCTACGATACTGAAAAAGGTGCTGGAACAATGAGTCCTTATACCTTTTTGAGAGCTATCGGACCTGAACCTTGGAATGCTGCATATGTTGAACCATCAAGACGTCCAGCAGATGGCCGTTATGGTGAAAACCCTAACCGTTTGTATCAACATCATCAATTTCAAGTTGTAATGAAACCAGCTCCAGAAGATATTCAAGAATATTATTTGGATTCTTTGCGTGCGTTAGGAATTGAACCATTAGAACATGATATTCGTTTCGTTGAAGATAACTGGGAGAACCCCTCAATGGGTTGTGCCGGTGTTGGTTGGGAAGTTTGGCTTGATGGTATGGAAGTTACTCAATTTACTTATTTCCAACAAGTAGGCGGTCTACAAGTTCATCCTGTAACAAGTGAAATCACATATGGTGTTGAACGTCTAGCCTCATATATTCAAGATGTTAACTCAGTTTACGATCTTGAATGGGGAGATGGAGTATTGTACGGTGATATCTTCAAAGAACCAGAATATGAACATTCTAAATACTCATTTGAAGAAAGTAATCAAGATATGCTATTCAATTTCTTTAATGAATATGAAAAAGAAGCTAACCGTTTAATGGATCTAGGTTTAGTTCATCCCGCATATGATTATATTTTGAAATGTAGTCATACATTTAACTTGCTAGATGCAAGGGGAGCTGTTTCTGTCACTGAAAGAGCAGCATACTTATCCAGAATTAGAAGAATGGCCCACAAAGTTGCCAAGGCTTTTGTTGAAGAACGTAAGAAATTAGGTTTCCCATTGTTGGCAAACAGTGAAGCAAAGGAGAAAGAAAATGACTAAAAATTACTTATTAGAAATTGGGCTAGAAGAGATGCCTGCTCATGTTGTTACTAAGAGTGAGAATCAATTAGCACAAAAAGCAGCTAAATTTTTAAAAGATAATCGTTTATCTTTCTCTACAATTGAAAAGTATTCAACTCCAAGACGTTTAGCAATTTTGATTAAGGATATTGCTGAGAAACAAGACGATATTGACGTTAAAGCAAAAGGACCTGCCAAAAAGATTGCTCAAGATGCTGATGGAAATTGGACTAAAGCAGCTCAAGGATTTGCTCGTGGACAAGGAATGTCAGTTGATGATATTTTCTTTGAAGAATTAAAGGGTGTTGAATATGTTTATATCCAAAAACATGAAGCAGGAAAAACTGCTGAAGAGATTTTAGGAAATATAACAGAAGTTATTGAATCACTTACATTTCCAACAAGAATGCGTTGGGGATCATATGATTTTGAATACATTCGTCCAATTCATTGGTTAGTTTCATTACTTGGAAATGAAGAAGTTCCTTTGAAGATTTTAGATGTTGAATCAGGACGTATCAGTAGAGGACATCGTTTCTTGGGTGAAGATGTAGAGATCGATAACGCTGATAATTATGTTGAAAAGTTACGTTCACAATTTGTGATCGTTGATGCTAAAGAACGTAAAAACATCATCAGTGATCAAATTAAAAAGATTGCTAATGATAATAATTGGATAATTGATATTGATAGTGACCTTCTTGAAGAAGTTAATAATCTTGTTGAATATCCAACAACATTCTATGGCTCATTTGATAAAAAGTATCTTGAAATACCAGAAGAAGTATTGATTACTTCTATGAAAGATAATCAAAGATATTTCTATGTTAGAAACCAAGCTGGAAAACTAGAGCCAGATTTCATTGGTGTAAGAAACGGTAATTCAGAACATATTGAGAATGTTATTCAAGGTAATGAAAAAGTTTTAGTTGCTCGACTTGAAGATGCAGATTTCTTCTTTAAAGAAGATCAAAAGAAAACAATTGATGATTACGTTGAAAAGCTTAAATCAGTTAACTTCCACGTTAAAATCGGTACAATGTTTGAAAAAATGCAACGAGTTCATGCAATTTCAGAACATTTGGCTAAATTGTTTAATTTAAACGAACAAGAAACAAAAGATTTACTACGTGCTAGTGATATTTATAAGTTTGACCTAGTTACAAATATGGTTGACGAATTCCCAGAATTACAAGGTACTATGGGTGAAAAATACGCTACTATAATGGGAGAAACTGATGGAGTAGCTAAAGCAATTAGCGAACACTATATGCCAATCTCTGCTGAAGGAGATCTTCCAAAGACAAAAGTTGGAGCTACTTTAGCACTTGCTGATAAGATTGATTCTTTGAAGACATTCTTTGCAGTTGATCTTATCCCTAGTGGTTCAAATGATCCTTATGCTTTGAGAAGACAGGCCTATGGTGTTGTTAGAATTTTAGATCAAAATCAATGGTCATTAAATCTTAATGATATTCAAGCATTCCTTTCAGGACTAGATGTTAAAGAAGGACTTGATCTATCTAAGAACCAAACAGAATTTACTGACTTTATGATTGATCGTGTTCGTCAATTATTAAATACTTCAGATATTAGAAATGATGTTATCGATGCTGTTAGTGAAGGTTCAAATGTTGATCCAATTGCTATGATAAATGTTGCCAAAGTTTTACAAAATCATGTTGAGGATGATGACTTCAAGCAAGTAATCGAAGCATTAAGTAGAATCGTTAATCTATCACAAAAAGCTGACTTTAAGTTTAGTGAAGAATTAACAGTCAACTCTGAATTATTTGAAAATCCATCTGAAAGTAAATTAAATGAATCAATTGATTCTATAAGCAAATCTGATACTAGTGATGCTGAAAAGTTGTATACTGCATTAGCTAGTTTGAAACCAGTTATCGACAGTTACTTTGATGAAAATATGATTATGGATAAAAATGAAGCAGTAAAGACAAATCGTCTTACTCAATTAGTGATTGCAAACCATTTAATTGCAAAATTAGGAAATCTATCTAAAATTGTAGTTAAGTAGTTATATTATTTGTATTTTATAAATCCATGTGTTAACCTATAGTTTACTGTTTTTATAAACATTTTTGAGGAGGTGACAGCCATGGCAACTCGAATTCCACAGGAATTTATAGATGAAGTTACCTCGAAGACAAATATAGTCGATGTTATAAGTAAATACGTTCAACTTAAGAAAGCAGGAAAAAACTTTGTAGGTTTATGTCCATTTCATGAGGAAAGAACGCCTTCGTTTACCGTTACCGAAGAAAAACAATTCTTTCATTGCTTTAGTTGCGGTCGAGGAGGAAATGTTTATAAATTTATTATGGAAATGGAAAGCAAATCCTTCCCAGAATCTGTAATTGAAGTGGCTAAAATGGGGAATATTCCTATTCCTGATAGCTACCAAACCGAAAATACAAATTACCAAAATTCAGATAGTAGAACTTTACTGAAAATGTACGAGGAAACTGCAAAGTTATACAGCCATATTTTGCTAAAAACAGAAAATGGAAGTAAAGCTTTAAAGTATCTAAACAATCGTGATATTGATAAAAATTTGATAGAAACTTTTAATTTAGGATATGCTCCTAATAATTCAGATTTATTACTTCAATTTTTCAGAGACAGAGACATTTCAGAAGATATTCTGAAAAAGTCTGGATTATTTGCTGAAAATCAGCAAGGACAATTATTCGACCGTTTCAGGGATCGAATGATGGTTCCCATAACTGATGAGGCTGGTAATATTGTTGCATTTTCAGGTAGAATTTTAGATAAAGATGCTAGTACGGCTAAGTATTTAAATAGTCCTGAAACAGAGATTTTCAGTAAGAGTAAGGTTCTCTTTAACTTAAGTAATGCTAAAAAGAGTATTAGAGATAATCAGAATGTCATCTTATTTGAAGGTTTCATGGATGTTTTAAGTGCTTATAAGTCTGGTGTAACTAATGGTGTCGCCTCAATGGGTACTAGTTTGACCGATCAGCAGCTTTATACTTTAAGTAGACTGACTAATCAAATTAATATTTGTTATGATGGCGATGATCCTGGTGTTGAAGCAACTTATCGAGCGTTAACACAGCTTAATGATGATCGCTTTACGTACGGAGTTATTAGTGTTCCTGATAAAAAGGATCCAGATGAATATATTCGTAGTGAAGGATCAGAGAAGTTTAGAAATTTAGTCAAAAATGGTGTTCAAACGCCAATATCATTTATACTTAATTATTTCCGCAGACATTATAATCTCAACAATGAACATGACCAGCTAGAGTTTTTGAATCAATCTCTTCAAGAAATCGTTAAATTGGATTCTCCAGTTGAAGTTGATATGTACGTTGGTCGTGTTGCTGATGAAATGAATGTTTCAAAAGAGTCTATTAATAAAGAATTAGATGCTTTGAGACGAAGTAATGCAATTAAGGCACCGGCCAATAATAATGATAATGTAAAAAGAGAATCATTAATAAGGTCAACAGCATCGGCTGAAACAACCAAGTTCAATCGAATTGAGATGTCTGAACGTTGCTTACTTTATTGGACGATCAACTTCCCGGAATTGAAAGCTAATCTTAAAGGAAATGATTTTCATTTTGTTCATGATAAATATCAAAAGATGTATGAAGCACTTTTAGCATTTGGTGATATTGATAATAATGTGCAAATGTCTGACTTTACGAATGGTTTAGATGATAACAGTAAAAACTTATTGGCTGAATTAGTAATGATGAAGATGCCTGAAGAATATTCGGAACAGGAAATTGATGATTATATTAGTAATGTCAATAATTCTGGTCTGGAAGATAAGGTATCTAATATCAATCAACAACTTAAACAAGCTGCAATGGTAGGTGACGATAAATTACAATTAGAGCTAACAAAGCAATTAATTAATTTAAGAAAATTGTTAACTAGTAATTAGAAGCATACTGGAGGAAAATACATGGCAACTAAAAAAACAACAGTATCAAAAGAGCTTAAAAATGCTACAAAAAAGCTTGTTAAAGATTTAAAGAAAACTGGTAAGATCACAGAAACTGACTTAACAGAAAAAATCATTACTCCATATAAACTTAAGGGTGATGCCCTTAATACATTTATCGAAGAACTAGAAGACCAAGGTATTGGTGTTGTTGATGATAAAGGTAATCCAAGTAAACTTTCACTTCTAAAAGAAGAAAAGAGTGCTAAGAAAACTAAAAAAGAAACTCCAGCTCCAACAGATATTAAGGTAAACGATCCAGTTCGTATGTACTTAAAGGAAATTGGACGTGTTCCTTTGTTGAACGCTCAACAAGAAGTTGATTTAGCATTGAAAATCGAACAAGGTGATGAAGAAGCTAAGCAAAGGCTTGCTGAAGCTAACCTACGTTTGGTTGTTTCTATTGCTAAGCGTTATGTTGGACGTGGTATGCAATTTCTTGATTTGATTCAAGAAGGAAATATGGGTCTGATGAAGGCCGTTGAAAAATTTGATTACCGTCTAGGATTCAAGTTTTCTACATATGCAACCTGGTGGATCAGACAGGCTATTACGCGTGCTATTGCTGACCAAGCTAGAACAATTCGTATCCCTGTTCATATGGTTGAAACTATCAACAAATTGATCAGAATTCAACGTCAATTACTTCAAGATCTTGGTCGTGAGCCATTACCTGAAGAAATTGGTGCAGAAATGGATATGGCAACTGGTAAGGTTAGAGATATTCTAAAAATTGCTCAAGAACCTGTATCATTGGAAACTCCTATTGGTGAAGAGGATGACTCTCATCTTGGTGATTTCATTGAGGATTCTGACGCAACAAGTCCTGAAGACCATGCATCTTATGAATTGTTAAAAGAACAACTAGAAAATGTTCTGGACACATTAACAGATCGTGAAGAAAATGTACTTCGTTTACGTTTTGGTTTAGATGATGGAAGAACAAGAACCCTTGAAGAAGTTGGTAAAGTATTTGGTGTTACTCGTGAGAGAATTCGTCAAATTGAAGCCAAAGCTTTAAGAAAGTTACGTCATCCATCAAGATCAAAACAATTAAAAGACTTTTTGGAATAAAACTAAGAAAAGAACAGTATATAAATTGCTGTTCTTTTTATTTTTTCTAAAATATTTAAGTTAAATTGTTATGTTTTTTCACAAGTTGCGTTAACATTAATATATCTACTTTTTGGAGGGTTTATATGCTAGATAGAAAGATTTATGACGAGATTTTTTCACATTCATTCACAATACCTATTAAGGTTATTTTTTGGGATGGAAAAGAAAAAAACTATGGACCAGAAGGAAAGTCTGACATAACGATTAAGTTCAACAAGAAAATTCCAATTTCCGAAGTTGTTAAACATGCCACACTTACTTTAGGTGAAGCCTATATGGATAAGGATATTGAAATCGAAGGTTCGATTCAAAAGCTTATTACATCTGCTTACACACAATCAGATAGTTTTATGTCGAGTAGCAAATTAAAGAAAATTGTTCCTAAATTTAGTCATAGTGAAGAAAATAATAAAAAATAAATTCAAGAGCATTATGATATTGGTAATGACTTTTACAAATTATGGCTTGATAAAACAATGACATATTCATGTGCATACTTCCGTACTCCAGAGGATACCTTAGAACAAGCACAAATGAATAAAGTTCATCATATTTTAAATAAATTGAACTCAAAACCTGGCGAAAGCATTATTGATATTGGCTGTGGATGGGGAACAATGATGTTCACTGCAGCTAAAGAATATGGTCTAAAAGCTAAGGGTGTTACATTGAGCCAAGAACAATATGACTATGTTAAAAATAAGATCGAAGAAGAAAATCTAACTGATCAAATGGAAGTTATTCTTGAGGATTACCGTGAAATTGATGAAAAATTTGATCATGTAGTTTCAGTCGGTATGTTTGAGCATGTTGGTGAAAAACACCTTGAGGGTTACTTTAAGACAGTTAAGAAGATGCTTAAACCAAACGGTAGTGCATTGATCCATGGTATTACAGGTCAACATGAAGGATTGGGTGTTGATCCATGGCTAGTTAAATATATTTTCCCAGGTGGCTATATTCCTGATATTAAAGAAAACATTGGTCACATCATGGATGCAAAATTACAAATTGATGATTTAGAGCCACTACGTCGCCATTATCAAAAAACTGTTGAAATCTGGCGTCATAATTTCTTGAAGGTTGAAGATAAAGTTAAAGAAATGTACGGCGAAAGATTTGTACGTATGTGGGACCTCTATCTTCAAGGTTGTGCTGCTTCATTTGAAAGTGGTAATATCGATGTGATTCAATATCTATTAACAAATGGACCAAGTGGTACAGAAATGCCAATGACACGTGAATATATGACAGACTTAGATCGTAAGACTGCAGAATAGAGGTTTAATTTGACTTTACTATCAAACAGACTGCAAGCCGTAGCTAAAATGGTTGATACTAATGCTAGAGTGGCAGATATAGGTTCTGACCACGCTTATTTGCCAGTGGAATTAATTGAAGATAAAAGAATTGATTATGCAATTGCTGGAGAAGTAGCACCAGGACCAATGTCTCGTTCTAAAGCAGATATTGATAAATTTGGCTTAAGTGAGAAAATTGATGTTCGTTTAGGTGATGGTTTAGCCGTTATTAACTCAGCGGATAAAATAGATACTGTTGTTATTGCAGGTATGGGAGGAATCCTTATCTGTGATATTTTGACACGGGCAACTAAAGAACAATTATCAAATGTAAATACTTTAATATTACAGCCAAATATTGGAGAACCTCTGGTAAGACATTGGTTGGTCGATAATGGTTTTGAAATAGTTGATGAAAATATTTTAGAAGATGAGCATCATGATTATGAGATCATTAAAGCTAATAGAACTAAAAATTCTAAAATACTAACTGATGCTCAATACTTAATGGGGCCCGTTTTAATGGAAAGAAGATCTGCTGACTTTCTAAAAAAATGGCAACGAAAATTAGGTGGATATAAAAAGGCAATTGATAATATGCAACATGCCAAGAAAATCGATAATGACAAGATAAATAAAATGCAGCAATACATTAAATATGTTGAGGAGATTTTATAATGGTCAAAGTACAAGATATAATTAATCATGTAGAAGAATTTGCACCATTAGCTATCAAAGAAGATGGAGACCCAACAGGTTTTCAAATTGGGGATCGTAATCAAGAAGTTCATACTATTATGACAACTTTAGACGTTCGTCCTAAAGTTGTAGAAGAAGCTATCGAAAAGAACGTAGATATGATTATGGCACATCATCCCATCATGTTTCATGCAGCAAGAAATCTAGATTTATCATCTCCACAAAATAAGATGTATAGAGATTTGTTATCACATAACATCGCAGTTCATTCAGCACATACTAATATGGATAAAGCCCATGGTGGTATGAATGATTGGTTAATGGAAAAGTTGGAACTAAAAATTGCACGTTACCTTGATCCTAATGATGATTATTCAATTGGACGTATGGGTGATCTACCTGAAGAAATGGATCTATTAGACTTCGCAAAAAAAGTACGAGATACATATAACTTGCCAAATTTGCGTTATGTGAAATCAGAACTTGGAGAACCTGTTAAAAAAGTTGCCATTATTGGTGGGGATGCTGGTAAGTTTTATCCTGAAGTATTAAAAGCCGGTGCTGATACATTTATTACTGGTGACGTTTATTACCATACGGCTCATGATATGATGTCAAATGGATTGAATGTCATTGATCCAGGTCATCATATTGAAGCTATCTTTATAGAAAAAATGGCTCGCTTATTAAATGACTGGAAAAAAGCTAATAAGTGGGATATAAATATTATTGAATCAAAGGTTAATACTGAACCATATAATTTTATTTAGGGAGTGAAAGTCATGGCAGTAAAATATGAAAAGTTGATTCCACGTTTTTTGAGTTATGTTAAGCAAAATACTCGCTCGGATGAAAACTCAACATCTGTTCCATCAACTGAAAGACAAACTATTTTTCTTAATAAATTAGCAGATGAATTAAAGAGCATCGGTTTAAAAGATGTAAAGATAAGTTCTGTTGATTCTTATTTAACAGCAGAACTCCCTTCAAATTTAGACTATGATGTACCTGTTTTGGGATTGATTTCTCACGTTGATACTGCGGACTTTAATTCTGAAAATATTAAGCCTAAAATTGTAGAAAATTATGACGGTGGCGTTATAAAGTTAGATGATGATGGTAAATATACACTTGATCCTAAAGTATTTCCTTCATTAAACAAATATCACGGTCAAACGTTGATCACAACAAGTGGCGATACATTGCTTGGTTCTGATGATAAATCTGGCGTTAGTGAAATAATCACTGCTATGGAATACTTGATAGATCATCCTGAAATTAAGCATGGAAAAGTAAAAATAGGTTTGGGTCCTGATGAAGAAATTGGAACTGGTGCTGATAATTTTGATGTCAAAGACTTTGGTGCAGATTTTGCCTATACAGTTGACGGCGGTCCCGTTGGTCAGCTTGAGTATGAAACTTTTAGTGCTGCGGGATTAAAGGTTTATATTACAGGTAAAGATGTACATCCCGGTTCTGCAAAAGGCATCATGATCAATGCCATAGGTGTTGCTAACGAATTTCAAAATGCATTACCTAGTGATGAAGTTCCAGAAAAAACTTCAGGTCGTGAAGGCTTCTTCCATTTGTTAGAAATTAAAGGTACAGTCGACTCCGCTTATCTTTCATATATTATTCGTGATTTTGAACGTGAAGGATTAGAAGATCGTAAGAATAAAATTAATCAAATTGTTAAGAATTTGAATGATAAGTATGGTGAGGGAACAGTAAAAATTGATATGAAAGATCAGTATTACAATATGGTCGATGTTATCAAAGACCATATGGACGTGGTTAGAATTGCTGAAAGGGCTATGAAGAATCTGAATATTGAACCTGATGAGGAAGCTGTTCGTGGTGGAACAGATGGTTCTAAAATTTCATTTATGGGTCTTTCAACACCAAATATGTTTGCTGGTGGAGAAAATATGCATGGACGTTTTGAATATGTTGCCGAAGAGTCAATGGAAAAAGCAGTCGATGTTATTCTCGAAATTATAAAACTTAACAGTAACGCTGATAAATAAGAGTTTTAAATATAAAAAACGACACTTTAAAAGTGCCGTTTTTTTTATGCTATTTTATAAAATAATCGTATACAAGATGAGATTCATTATTTGATACAATTAATTTGCAAAATTGATTTTTGATAATAGTGAAGGGGATATTTTATGCACGTAGGCGAAAAAAATAAAAAATTGTTGTTTATATTTTTATTATTATTGTCGTTGGTAACGACTAAATTGCTTGATAATAATCATTTAAGTATAAATGCAGCTTCAACAGAGAGGGTTTCGCCTGTGGATGAGCCTCCAGAAGATCCTGACGACTTACATAATGCTTTAGCCACGGCTCCAAGAGGATTGGATATTTCAGATCCAACATTTCAAAGAGGTTTTTTCACTAAAGTAGGATCATCTGAAAATATGAATGCCTCAAAAGTTATCAAAAGGAACGATTCTGATCCAGCTGATAATACGCGCATTTTGAGAGTTACTCATAGAACCTACCAACTAGGTTCTATTTGGAGTAATATAGATCAATCTAATTTTCTTGACATTTCAAAAGACCAAACAATGTCGATGTGGCTTTATTTCGGACGTCCAATAAATCCTGATAATCCAAAGGAAGTAGGGGATGGTATGGCCTTTGTATTGCAGAATGCCCAAGATGATCCAACTAATATTCAAAATCCCCTTGGTGGTATAAGAGCAATATCAAGGTTTAAAGGAAACCCTGCTCCTGGGCAGACTCTAGGTGTTTGGGGTGCTGATATGGACAACGATAAGTCAAATTACGTAAAACCTTATGGCATATTACCAACAGCTATACAAAATAGTTTTGCCATAGAATTCGATACTTTCTTAAACGTTTTGAATAAGTATCAAGATATAAGTGGGGAAGGGGTATCATTTGATTATAGGTTCCCTAGATTTGGTAAGCCAATAAATGGTCAACATATTAATATGGATTATCCTGATGGGACAGAGGCAGATAAGTCATTTGATTCAGATGGACCAGAGACGTATATGCCATTTTCTTCTAGTGATGTTGGTGGTACAAAAAACTATTATATGATGAATCATAATAATTTGGTTGATGGATTAAGTTTAACCGATAGTAAATGGCATCATATGACAGTTAAATTTAATCATTCAACTAGCACTCTTTCTTATACTTTTGACGATAAAGATAATACTACTGGAACGTCAATACCTAATCCTATTAGTAAATCAATAAAATTAGACATGTCTCACTTCAAATTAAGTGGTAATAAATTGAGATGGGGATTTACTGGCTCTACTGGTAAGTATATGGAAAACAACTTGATTGTATTTGAGAGTATACCGTCATTTGTTAGTGCTGATTCCAATACTAAAATAAAAGATAATACTAAAAATAAAGTTTTAACTTCAACTGATAAGCACGTTGATTCAGGCGATGATCTTAGTTTTATATATGATTTGAATTATAAAAATGGTTCTAAAGATTGGTCTGACATTTTAGCTAAGATGAATTTACCAGAACAAGTAACCTTCACTTCTGGTACTATCCATTACGAAGATGGTTCAAGTGAAGTAATTCCTTTAAAAGAATATAGCAACAATCAAGTCAAACATCTTCTAGGTAAATCATTATCTAATAATATGAATCACGCTCAAATTGAATTACATACAACTGTTAACATGGTGGATTCGCAAACTAAAGTACCTTCTACTCACGTGAAGTTTGAGAGTGATAACTTTATTATTGATGATGATAATCAGGACTTTATCATAGATATTCCTGAAATGATGATAAGTGCCAGATCACTAGTTAATATCGATGATTCTTCGATGGATCAAATACCTGATCAAATTCCTATAAATGGGGATGTTTGGTATACAAATGGAAATTCAATCGTTCCAAGTAATGTAACTCTTCATGCAAATATGGGTAGTTATAATAATGAATTTCAATTGACTAAATACAATGGAACAAAAGCAACATTTGATTTTGATATTCCTAAAACTGAATTGATCAAGGGGCAAAATATTTTAACAGTTTATGCTACGGACAATGTTGGACGCCAAACAGGTAAAGTACAAATAGTTTTCACTGTGGCTGGTAACTTAGAGTTTGGTAATTTTGACCGGATGGTTTTTTTTGAAAATGTTAAGCAAAACCAGTCAGATGTATTTATAAAAAGACAAAATGGTTGGCATATGGAAATCATTGATGGTCGTAGTATCGGAAGAAGTTGGACGCTTCAAGCAAAAGCCACTGATTTAATTGATGAAACCAATGGACATAAGTTCAATGGTAATATTGTCTATCGTTGCGCAGATGGATTTGTTCATTCTTTATCGAATTATCAATCGATCTTCTCGAATACAAAAAATATTGAAGATACTCAAAAAATTGACGTAGCAAGCAAATGGACGGACGATAGTGGAATATTGCTTCAGTCAGGAAAAAGCAACTCTCCAGGTGCTTATACAGGGACGATTTTTTGGTCATTAGTAGATGGATTACCTAATTCCTAATACAAGAATATTTTCCTATAAAATTTTAAACGACTTCATATATTAATAATTTTGGTATATACTACGTGTATATGAATAGTAGAATTATAAAAAGACGAATGTAGCTGACATATTTATGTACAGACATGTCACTGCGTTTGTCTTTTTTGTGTTTTTGCTATTGTAATTATTTTTTGAGGGGGGGAAGTATGAGACACAAAAGTTATCTATTAATGTTCATTAGTTTATTATTTTTGTTTTTCGTCGCTGGCTGTAACAATAATTCATCGCACGATTTAAATGAAAATAATTCTAGTGGCAATATAGTAATCAAAGGTCATAACTTCAGAGGATTACATCAGGGTAATGGTACTGTTAAAGATCCTGATTACAAATATTCAATGTATTTTGATAAAGACGGAAGTTTCGTTCAAGATATTATTAGTTCTAAAGGATTCTCTGGAATATTTACCGAAGAGGGTACTTATACGATCGATAAAAATGGGGATGTTACGATGAACATCGATCGTGTGACTGAAGAACGTTTTAATGATGACTCAGATTTAAAAAGGGGAGTTGCACCAGTAAGTATTGTTCAAAGACAAGGTGATACGCTAAATGAAGCCGAGGATCACCTTATTAAAATTGAGAATAAGAAATCTTACTTACTAGGAACCGTAAATAACGTTAAATTGTATCCTACAAATAATCAAACAGTCAGCTATGGTAAGCATTATCGTCGTGAGATGAAGAAATATGACAACACTAATAATAAATTTTCAGATCATGGTTTTAGTTCAAATGGAATGGACACACCGATGAACGCTATTGCATTTAAAGGTAATAAGTTTATCTGGAGATATGTTTATTTAGGTAAGAATGCTGATAAGGATAATGCGGTAATGGCAGTTTTTCAAGGTACATATTCTTATAATTCAAAAAATAAAGTCGTAACTTTGAAAATTGCTGATCAATCTAATTCATATTACGGTAATTTAATGAAACTTAATGGATTTTCATATATTAAGTCAGGCAGTCCATTGGCTGGAAGTAAATTAAAATTAAGATATATTGATAATTCCTTATTGTTTATTAGTAATAAGTTTAAGAGTTGGAAAATGGAAGATAATTATCCAGATGACTCTACTCAAAGCCAGCCTAAGTATGAAGATTATATCAATAGCTATTCCGTAGCTACTTTTAATTCTCAGATGCATAAAGAGGATACTGAAAAATCGTCAGTTAAAAGTAAGTTTCCGACAAAAGAGGATTTTGCTAATTGGGTAACAGATTACTATCAAAATGAACGAGATGAACCAGATTTTAAGGTAAATGATTTATCTGAAGGTGGCAGAGTATCAGTAAGAGATTCATTAGATGGAGATCAAACTGAGAAATCTGTTGTTTATGGTTTGTCCTATTCAATAACTACTGATGATAGCGATGTACCTGATATTGGTAGAGCCGTTTGTATAACTTCCGATGGGAAGATTTATAGCGGTCATTTCAATGTTTTAGATGATGATTTGACGCAAGCATATTCAGATTATAGTAACGATTAAGGGGAATGTATGAGACGTAAAAGAAATCTTTTAATATTTTTTAGCATATTATTTTTATTAATATTAGCGGGATGTAGCAGTAGTAAACCAATTATTAAAGATAGCTCTAATAATTCAAATGGGGATTTAATAATTAAAGGTCACAATTTTAAAGGTATACACCATGGTAAAGGAACTGCGGCAGATCCAGATTATAAGTATTCGATGTTCTTTGGAAAAGATGGTAATTTTGTTCAGGATATAATCAGTTCAAAGGGATTTGCTGGAAGATTTACCGAGAAGGGTACATATACGATTGATAAAAGTGGCGATATTACGATGAATATCGATAGTGTCACAGAAGAAAGATTTAATAGTGACAGTGATTTACAAGATGGAATCGCACCAATAAGTATTGCTCAAAGACAAGGTAATACATTAAATGCTGCAGAAGATCATCCTATTAAAATAGAAAATAAGAAAACTTATCTATTAGGTACAGTAAATAAAGTTAAATTGTATTCAACTGATAAAAAAACAGTAAAATATAACAAACATTATCAAAGTGAAAAAAGAAAATATGATGATGTTTATAATAAGTTTTCAGATCACGGCTTTACATCTAATGGAATGGATACACCAATGAATGCGATTGCATTTAAAAATAGTAAATTTATTTGGAGATATGGATATCAAGATGCCAAATCAACAAGTAAGGATTCTGCTGTAATGGCAGTTTTCCAAGGAACATATTCATATAACTCAAACAATAAAATTATGACTTTAAAAGTAGTCAACCAATCAAATTCTTATTATGGTGATTTGATGAAATTAGGTGGTTTTGAGTATCAAAAATCCGGCAGTCCATTGGCCGGAAATACTATTAAACTAAGATATAGAAATAATACTTTGGCCTTGATAGGCAATGCATTTGATAGTTGGGATATGGAAGATAATTACCCTAATGACGCTACACAAAGCCAACCTAAGTATGATGACTATATTAGTAGTTATTCAGTAGCAGCTTTTGATTCACAAATGCATAAAGGTTCAAGTACTGATAATGGTTCTGGTGGATCAGTCAAAGATGTATTCCCAACTAAAGAAGACTTTGCTGATTGGGTAACAGATTATTATCAAAGCCAAGATGATGAATATTACGAGAACTTTCACGTATTAGAATCAGGGGATGGCGCCACATTACCAGTAACGGATGATAATGGAAACAAGAAGGCTTTGCCGATGGTTTATAGACTCTATTATTCGATTGCTGAAGAAGGAAATGAAATGTCTGATACTGGAAAGAATATTGGTATTTCTTCAGATGGAAAACTTTATAACGGTCATGACATTGTTTTTGATCCTGATTTAACGCAAGCTTATCAGGATTATGCTAATAATTAAAAAAACTGATTTTATCTTTTTAAAAAAGGTAAAATCAGTTTTTTTACATTAAATTGTTATTATTCATTTTTTTGAAAATTTTTATTGGATATTTGTTTAATTGTTGTCTTGTAAGGGTCTTCATTTATCAACTACTATGCATTATACTAGAATGTATACAGAGAAAGTTAGATGAAAAGTACGTATGACATTGAGAATATATTAGTTGTGTGTGGGTCGTATATACAATTTGTTTAAATTTTTCAAATTTTTTATTGAGGGGACGAAAATACATATGGATTTTAAGAGAAAACGTCTAGAAAAAGCATTAGAGGAGAAAACTTATCGTGTTAAGTTAGTACATGGTAAGAAAGGTTGGTTAGCCGTTGGGTTAACATTTGTAACCTTATTTGGTATATCAATTTTTTGACAAAAGACAGTTGATGCATCAGCAGTTAATAATGTTGCTGTAGTTAACGCAAAATCAGGTAGTTCAATTCATTTGTGGAATGACGTAACTACAAATAAGATACATAGATCTGATAGAGGATTACAAAGTGGAACATCTTGGAAGACAGCCAAAGCCGTTATCGGTGTTGATGGCAATACCTATGTCCAAGTAAGTACTAATGAATACGCTAATATCAACCAAATGGATCTTCAAAATGAAACATCTAAACAAGACTTGAGTGGTGTTGTTCATGTTGGTAACAATACTCAACTTTACAGTAATCCATTGGAAGGTGCTAAACCGATTTCTAACCGTGCTTTAGCAGCCAATACTGATTGGAAGACAGATGGTAAAGTGACAGTTAATGGTGTTACATACTATCGAGTTTCAACTGACGAATGGGTCAAAGCAGAGGACTCAAACTTAATTTCTGAAACATCACGTTCCGATAAAACTTATATAGCAAATGATCCAGATGCTGAGCCATTGCCGGATACTGATACAGATACGGATAATAACAATAATGGTTCTGGTGATAATAATGGTGGTGGTACTACTACTCCGACAGAAACAAAAGCACCAGTAACAATCAAATATGTAGACGACCAAGGTAAAACTATTGCTTCAGCACCTGATAAAACAACAGAAGGAACAGTAGGTCAAACATATACGCTAACAGATGCAGATAAAACAGTTGAAGGATATACATATGTATCAGCTGACAATGATGGAAAAGAAATCACAAAAGATGGACTAACAATCACTGTTACATTAAAAGCAGATACTCCCGAAGTAACAACAGCAGATGTAACATTACATTATACAGATGAAAATGGAGCTACAATTGATGGATTATCTGACAAGAAAGTTAGTGGAGATATAGGTAAAACATATACAC
>NZ_AZDG01000008.1:43765-94390 GCF_001434665.1 Companilactobacillus tucceti DSM 20183
TAACAAATGAAGATAAGAATCCAACAGGTTATACATATGCATCTGATAATTCTGCAGATCAAACAATTACTAAAGATGGTAAGACAGTAATAACGGTTAAAGTAAAGCCATCAACTGACGAATCAACAACTACAGAATAATCAATAACCACCAAAAGTACTTAAACTTATCAAGGTTTAAGTGCTTTTTTCTAACTACTCGAATATAATTCAAATAATATCTACAAATTACTTCAAAACTGTTTTATACTCTATCTTAGAGGAAGATATACTTTAAAATCTCAATTTCGAAAGGAAATGTTAATTATGCCATTAGTACATATTGAACTAATTGAAGGACGCAGCCAAGAACAATTAAAATCAATGGTTGAGGACGTTACAGAAGCTATTTCTAAGAATGTTGGTGCACCAAAAGAAAACATTCATGTTGTTTTGAATGAGATGAAGAAAGATCGCTATGCAGTTGGTGGCGTTCTTAAGAGCGACGAATAGATATTAATAATGTCCGTGTCGATTTTATCGATGCGGATTTTTTTATTTGAGGAGTTTTTTAATATGTTAGATTCTGTTTTACCAAATAAACATCTTACCGATGAGCAACAAGATGTTTTAAATGAAGTCTTAGATTTCTGCCAAAACACTATAAATACTAGTAAAAAAGGATTATTTCAATTAAATGGTGACGCTGGTACGGGAAAGAGCGTTATTTTAACCCAACTATTTTTAAAACTTGAACAAGATGCTAAAAAGTCAGATACCGATAATTACTTTTTAGTTAATCATCCAGAGTTATTAAAGGTCTATCAGGATAATGCTGGCGAGTTTTCTGAGTTACGTAAGAATAGATTTCTTCGTTCAACAACATTTATTAATCGAATGAACAAGACAAATAAACAAGCAGATGTTGTAGTTATCGATGAAGCACACTTACTACTTAGTGAGGCGGATCGCTACAATAACTTCTCACACAATAACCAATTAGAAGAAATTATTAAACTAAGCAAAGTAGTAGTTATCGTTTATGATGAGCGACAAGTTTTAAAGATGAAGAGTTATTGGTCTCAAAAGATCATTGATCAATTTGTTCATCAATATAATTTAAAATATCATCTAAGTACACTTCATACTCAAATGAGAATGAAAGCTCCACGTCAGATAATTCAATGGATCGACGATTTAACTGATAATTTATGTTTAGATAAGGTTACTAAGAAATCTGATAACTATTTGGGCGGAACTTATCAAGGTTATGATTTTAAAGTATTTAAAGACGCAGAAAAAATGTATCAACAATTAAAGCTTGATAATCAAACTGTCAAAAAATCACGAATTGTTGCGACTGCGGACTATCCGTCCACTTTGGATGGTAAGAAACATTACATCAATGAAGGAGATTTTCATTTACCGTGGGATCAGTACAACTATTCTAGTGTCACCTGGGCCGAAAAGGAGTCTACGATAGGCGAAGTAGGGTCGATCTACACGATTCAAGGATTTGACTTAAATTATGTAGCAGTGATCATTGGACCGTCTGTTATTTATGATGGTAATGGCAAAGTTAAAATTGATATTACTAAATACGAAGACCATGAGGCCTTTAAGAAGCGTCATTTGAATGATATTAGTAATATTGATGAAGCTAAGAAACAAATTATCTTGAATTCGATGAATGTTTTACTCAAAAGAGGAGTAAATGGAGTTTATGTTTATTTTCACGATAAACGTATATATGAATTTTTGGAAGAAGAATAAGGTTACATAACAAAAAATATTAGAAGTAAAAAAGTGCGGGCACATGTCAAGTTCAAGTGCAACATCATTCAAATTCATAATTTGCAATCATAGCAGTGCTTAAATTAGCACTGCTTTTTTAGACCTTAATATTTTTTAAAGTATTGAGATTATTTAATGCTTGAATGTTTGATTAAAGGATAATAGTAAATAAAGTAATTCCTTCTATTAAGTTTAGGCAGATCTATTTAGGTAGGGCAAGGTGCATAATTGTCTATTCAGACTTTATTTAGCGTTTAAGCGTGATACAATTTACTTATATAGACATTGTGTTGGTTTAGATGAAGCTTGAAGTAATAAAAGCATAACTGGTGAGTTAACTAATCATACACTATGTTGAAATAGCGGGGCGAAATTATGCAAAGAAACACAAAGACAGAAGACAAAATAAAAAAAGCCTTCATCCAATTGATGAAAGCTGGTTTTGATAATTTAACTGTTAGAGATATTACTGATGTAGCTAAAATAAATCGCAGTACTTTTTATGCTCATTATACTGATAAATATGAGCTGCTAAATCATTATGAAACTTCAGTTTTGAAATCTTTAAGTGAAACTTTAAATAACAATCTCAATTCGTTAATGAAATACCAAGATGTAAAAGAAGATATCGAAGCTTATCCGGTGATTGATCTGATAATGGGATACATTGAATCAGAATCAGATTTAATAAGAGTCTTAATAGTTATTCCTTCATTTGAGAGTAAAATTAAGAATATTTTGCGACAAGTAATTGATAAGGGGTTATATCTAAATAAAGGGAATGATAAAACAGTAGGTTTGATTCCTAACGATTACGCTTATGAGATCATAATTTCTGGATTACTAAATACAGTCGAATATTGGCTTTCTAAAGATAAACCTGAAACTAAAGATGAGATTGTAGATATAATTATGAAAACACGTTATTTGAGTCCGTATGATCTTTTGGGAGTTGATAGACAGTTTGGAAATACTATCAGGGTTTGATTTTTAATTCGTTGATATTGTGAGAACTCATTAGCTGCTTTATTTTGTCCATTAATTCATCATTGTCGTTATAATCAGCAAATGCTATTGCTGTGGTTAATGCATGACTAAGTTTGTTGTAGTCAATTGGTTCTCTTCCTAAAGCGTTCATAGCTGATATGTAATATAATTCGTCAGTAAATTGAGCTGTAAAGTATTTATCAAAACTGTGTAGACCTCGATCAATCAATAAATCACTTTTATTGTAATCTCCTTTATCTGTATACCACTTTGCTAGTCTAATGATACTTGATCGATAATAGTAATATTCACTATTTGAATTAACAACTATATCGATATTGGAATAGGCTTGGTCAAAGTAGTATTTAGCTTTATCGTTTTGTGACTTTTCTAAATATATTTGCCCAAGTTCAGAGTAAATCATTGTACCCCAAAAACTATTACGATTAGTTAATAGTTCTAAAGAATAATTTAGTTGGAATATAACATCATCAAAGTCATTTTTAGATTTTGACAAAAGACTATATAGAAAATGTAAGTGTGCTTTCTCCAAAGAGGGGAGGGCACTCTTTTTTATTGTAGGCAAAACTGACTCTAATATTTGGAAATTATTATCTTGAACTGCAGTATCCAATTGATCAAATTTATCTTGAATAAGGTTGCTCGAAGGTAATGAAGAGAATTCAGAAAATACTTGATCCAGAGTTAGATTTAACCTCTGACAAATAGAAATCAAAATGTTTATCGAAGGAGCAATATTTTGATTTTCTATTTTACTGATAATCGCTTGGGTACATATTCCATCAGCCAACTCAGTTTGATTTATATTAAGTGACTTTCTCTTAGATTGAATAACATTTCCTAAAAGCATATTTTTCCTCCAATAATATTACTATATATTATATTTAACTCTATTTAAGTGGGTTCACATTACATATAGTAATATTATTTTGGGTTTATGGCAAAGTATATAAATTTTAGTGGTGTTAGACGAGTTTGATATTTAATCTTGAGAAAGCAATTCAGGACTAAGTGATCTTGAATTTAAGAAAATATTATATGCATCTTTAGGGTTTCTAACGGGATTTTGACTTAACCAATAGAGGATAAAATCAATGATTCCTTGTGACAAAATTTCATTGGCAAAATCAGTTGGAACTTTGTCTTCAAACATAGCTCCACTATGCACGATTTGTAATATTAATGGTTTTGCTTTACGGATGATAACGGAATCAGGGCTCTTCATCAAAACGATAGCAAGTTCTTTTTGACTATATAAGTACCTAAATAATTGGAAAAAGGCGTTATCATACTTATCACTTTTTATGTCAGTTGACGAGGCTTTAGGATATTTATCAAATATATCTTCAATTTGAAGTAAAACTTCATTTTCATATTTTTCAATTAGATCGTATTTATCTAGATAATGTAAGTAAAAAGTCCCACGATTTATTTGAGCTTCGGTTACTAGGCTCTTGACTGTTAACTTATCGAAGCCATTTAAATTAACTAGTTTTATAAATGCTTTTTGGATTTTTATTTCTGTTTGAATATTTTTGATATTGGTTTCCATAATTTACACCTATTGAACCCTTAGTTGATTTATTTAAGCTAATAATAATAAAAAAAGATATAAATTCAAGTAATCAACACTTTGTTGAATATGTTGAGTGTGTAAGGTTGATACAGCCAATTTTTATATTTAAATGGACGAATACAAATCAACACATATCGAAATATTGAATATTGTTTAAATTGGAAAACTTTCTATTATATGCAATATACAAGACATTGAATGGATGGTGATTAAAATGCTAAAAGCTGAATGGGCTTATTTAATTAAGAATAAGAAGTTTATTGTAGTACTGATAGCAATTGCTTTGATTCCAGCAATTTATTGTTATTTTTATCTATCCTCTATGTGGAATACTTATGGGAAAACTGACAATATTCCTGTAGCAGTAGTAAATCAAGATCGTCAAGTTGAATATAATGGCAAGAATATCGCTATTGGAAGTAATTTAGCGAAGAATCTTGAAAAGAGTGATTCACTTAATTTTAAGATAATGGGTTATAACAAAGCTGAAAAAGATTTAAAGAATGGCAAAGTTTATATGACTGTTATTATTCCAAAGGATTTTTCAAAGAGTGCGACAACTATTTTGACAAAAGATCCTAATCAAATGACAATCAAATATCGAATGAATTCAGGCCAGAATTTCATTGTCTCTAAAATAACTAACGGTGCAGCCACTTCAATCAAACAAAATGTTTCTAAACAAGTGACACAATTGTATTCAAAAATTGTGTTGAGCGCACTAAATGGAGCTACTGTTGGTATGGATAAAGCTGCATCTGGAAACTATCAATTAGCGGGAATTCCCAATACAAATGCCACTGCAAAGGCAGGTAATCAGAAAATTTCCAATTCATTGGCAACTGGAGCTCAAAGATTAGCTCAGATTAGTACTGATACTAAGAATGCTCAAATATTATCAAATCCCATCAAAGAGGGTGTGACAGATATTGCTAAAGTTCCTAATAATGGTACCGGTATGGCTCCGTTTGCGATTGCAATAGGTCTGTATGTTGGAGGAATTGCGCTGGGAACAATGTATGATGGTTATGATCCTCGTAAGTATCCGAGAAGTGCTTTTAGTTGGTGGTTTTCAAAAGCTAGTGTTATTAGTATTGTGGCGCTAATTCAATCGGTTGTTTTATGGTTTACACTAATAAGATTCAATGATTTAGTCGTTAAATCACAATCGGCTTTATTCTTGGAATTGTTATTAGGTTCCAGTTTATTTCTATCATTGATTTTCTGCTTGAGAAATCTCTTAGGCGGTTTTGGAACTTGGCTAGTATCAATCGTTTTAGTACTACAATTAGCATCTTCAGGTGGATTATATCCAACTCAATTATTAAGTCCATTTGCTAAAGTAATGAATCAATGGTTACCAATGACCTACCTAATTAATGCCTTACGTGCAACTATTTCAACGGGTGTTCCAATTCAAAATAATTTATGGACAGTGCTCGCAATTACGATTGGACTTAATTTATTGATTATTGCTAGATTTAAATTAGCGATGGTTAAAAATCCAATAGTAGTCGGTGGTGATGAGTAGTTTGGACTACAAAAATTTTGAAAAGAATAATATTCATGTTTTACGACAAGCACAATTTATTGCTTCAATGAATGTTACATTTTACTTGGTCATTTCTATATCAAAAATAATTATTGGAAGTGTTGCTAAATCGACCGCTCTAAAAGCAGACGGCTATAATGGTGCAACTGATACATTGGCATATTTGATTATTATTATGGGGATTGCCTTTGCAAAACGACCGAAAAATCAAGAACATCGATTTGGATATGCTAAAGCAGAAACAATATCAACTTTGATAACGTCTATCTTGATAATTGAGACTAGCTTTTGGGTGATTTGGAAAGGGATTATTGACTGGATTAATAATAGTTCAGAAAAGCCCGATTCATTAGCAGCAGTGATAGGAATTGGCAGTGGTATACTGACGTTCACAATTTTTTTACTGAACAATTATTTTGCTAAAAAGATTCAGAGTAAACCTTTATTAGCATCATCAGAAGATCAGAAATGGGATAGTATAACTGCGGTATTAACCGGTTTGGCAATTTTAATTTCAGAATTAGGATTTCCTTGGATCGATAAATTGACAGCCATAGTTATTGGACTATTGATGTTTAGAACCGGACTTTTTATTTTAAATAGCAGTGCGTTTAAATTAATTGATGGATTTAGTAATGAATTACTGAATCAAGTTAAGTTGGAATTGGAGAAATTTAATCAAATCGAAAAAATTGTCAAAATTAACGGAAGAGAGTACGAAAATGATATTTATATCTCAGCGATTGTGAAGGTAGATTATCATCTGACAGTCAATGACACGATGGATCTAACGAAGAATATGAAAAATTATTTACAACGAAAATATGGGATCTTTGAATTAGATGTTCAGTATGTTTCTGAGTAAGCTTTTTAATGAAGGTGTGCAAGAATCCCCATAAAAGTTAGATAGAATATCCGACCTTTATGGAGATTTTTTATGTCTAGATCCAGACCTTTTAAGAGTAGGGGAATAAAATTAAAATTCACTATACAAAAAAAGAGTGAACCAAAAGGTCCACTCCAACATTCAACTATGAATGTAATTTAATATATTCTAGAATAGTTTTTTCTTCTTCAGCTGTGGGTTCATAATCACCAGATTTGAGATTATGAATTCTTTCAACTGAAAGGTGACTTTCAAAAGCAAATTGTGTATCATTCATGTTTTTATCACGTTCAAAGTGAATAATTGTTTCAGCAATATTTGGTTTATCCATATCACTACCTCCATTAATTAAATCATAGCATTAAGATGAGATTAATTAAAACGTTGACCATTTATTTAATGGTCAGTAGCGCCATTTGACTTCACCAACAATACTCTTTTTATTGATAAAACCTATAATACGGCTATCTTTAGATACTGTTCTGTGGTCTCCCATTACAAAGTAAGAGCCTGCGGGAACTTTGTTGGTTTTTTCAACTTTTTTAAGATAGCTGCTACTGTATCTTTGCTTATATTCGGATGACTCTTTAGCAAGTTCACTCAATGTAAAGTCGTAAGTATAACTATATGGTTTATTAGCATAAATACTTGTTTCTGGTTCTTTAAGTTTGGAGCCTGCATCTAAGAAAGATTCGTTTAACTTCTTTCCATTAACATAAATCTTGTTGTTCTTTGAAACAACTGTATCACCAGGTAATCCGATGATACGTTTAATATAAAATGATCCAGGTTCGTCAGGAGCCTTCAAAACGATGACATCGCCTCTAGATAGTTTTGTATGTCTAAAAGCAATTACCTTATCTCCGTTTTCAAAAGTCGGTTGCATCGAGGGCCCTGAAACCTTGTCATTTGAAAAAACGAATTGCATAAGTAAGAAGAGAACTGCGTATATGGCTACGGTCAATGCAATTGTCTGCAGCCAGAATTTCCATCCGCCTTCTTCTTCTTTCTTAGGCTTTCGTCTTATTCTTTTGTCTGCCATAATTCACCTCGTATGTATACTAACTAGAATATTACACTTTTTGGAGGTTATTGGAAATAATTGTATTGTTTTTAAATCTTTTTTAATTAACGAATTAACAGACTAATTATTGTATAATGTTTAAGAATTTCATTTAAAGGGGATTGTTATTATTAATTCATCAAAGAGATTGATTTATATTGACTTTATTAGAGTTGTGGCAATGCTTGGAGTTGTTATGGCTCATTCAAGCGCCGATATATTGATCACAAAATCGTTTTCCAATTATTGGAATTTAGCCAATGCAATTATAGTTATTGTTACGCCAGCGGTACCGCTATTCTTTATGATAAGTGGTGCTACTATCTTAAATAGCAAAAAGACCTATAGCGTCGGTTATTTATTCAAACATAGATTAACCAGAGTGTTGATACCGTTTGTTTTCTGGTCATTTGTTTCAACAGCATTCTTTCAGCATATTGATCCAAATACTGGCTTTTCCTGGAGCTTAACGCTTAAGAATATGTCACTTATTTATCACCAGCCAGTATTAGAAGCATATTGGTTTATCTACCCGTTAATTGCCTTTTATTTAATTTCACCTTTAATTAAGGCTTTGGTAGATAATATGAATGATCAATTATTAAATTATGCCTTAATTTTGTGGTTCATTACTAATATGATATTGCCATTTCTAGTTGTCACTATGCCAAGTCAATGGGCTAATATTTTCAAAGTAGATAGTTTTGGTAATCTATTCTTTATTTCTAAGTCATTAGGTTATTTCATTTTAGGGTACAAACTGTCGAAAGTGGATACAAAAAAGCTTCATTTGTCACTCAATTTAATTTTAAGTATTGTCTTGATTGCTGTAATGATAGGTATAAACTATTGGACATATCATGATAGTAGTGTTCATATACCTGTTACGGGCTATGAGCCATCTGTCTTTGTTCCAGTTATATCGAGCTTGATTTTCCTATCGTTTAAGATTATTGATCCAAAGATACCTTTATTTATGGGAAAAGTTATTGAATTTATTGCTCCTTTAACTTATGGAGTCTATTTGGTTCATGGAATTGGAATACGTTTGGCACAGTATTATGTAAGCAATTTAAACTTTTTAGGTGTTTTTGCATTAGCAACTGTAATTTCTCTAGTGATAGTTTGGATTATTAGTTTAATTCCGATTGCCAAAAAATATCTAATTTAGAGGTGTTAGTATGAGTTCAAGTTATATCAGTGGGTTGAGAGATGACGTAGGTGATTTGCCAAATGGGCGACGTTTTAAAGCCAGAATCGATTTTATGGATCATGTATGTCAAGCTTTGTCTAATAAAGAATTACCTAAACATCGTTTCCCATATTTCCAACTATCAGAAAAAGAATTGGCTAGTTATCTAAACTCTTTAACAGATTTAGACCAAGCACAGTTTGAAGAAGTAGTTTCTAAATTACAAAAATTTGATCATGATTTACGTGAGTTTAGAACCTACTTACAAGTTAGATTTGGATATTGGGCTACTATAACTAGTGATCTGATGAAAACTTGGAGTGATCTTTATCCTGACAAGAAGTATTTGGAATTAATGGCTGGTAATGGCTATATTTCTCGGGGGTTTAAAGATAATGGGATAAGTTCGATCTGTACTGATGATTTGAGTTGGGCTAAACAAAGTCAAACTGGACTCAGCACTTTAGTAAATGTTGAAAATTTAGACGCTTTAGCAGCTTTAAAAAAGTATTCACGATCAGTCGATGCAGTTATTTTAGCGTGGAGTCCGGATCGAGAAGAAATAGATTATGATATATTGCAACTGGTTAGAGAAGCTGATTTAGAGTTATTCGTGATCGGTGAAAAAAATGGAGCAACTAATAGCCATAAGTTTTGGGAAAATGCTGAAGTTATCAATAATGACAAAATCGAAATGTTAAATAAAGTTTATAAGCAATACGATCTAGTTAAAGATAAAATATATTTGATTAAATAAAAGAGGGGGCCGTGACATAAGTCACAACTCCTATTTTCTTATAGACTAAACGTGCGACAAAAGGCTGCAACCTCCACATAGCCTTTTGTCCCACTCTTCTATTAGTGTAAAATGAGTTATCGTACAAGTAAGTAAGACTAGGTGGATTTAATGAAAAAAATAATTTCTAGCATTGTAATATTTATTATTGTTCTCTTAGCTGGAACGGCAATATCGAAAAGTGATTCTGTAAAGTACAGTAATACAATGAATCGCTTGGGTATGAGCGAGAATGCGACTGTATTGGAAACCAATTCAAAAAAGAATTTGGTTACAGTTATTAAGGATCTGAATAAAAAAAAGCTTACTAGTTATCAGTTGATCTTCTTTGATAAGAGTAATAGTGATATAGGTTATATATATAACTATAAGAAAAATGACCGCTTACCAATAACTTCGGGGCGATATTTTTCAAAAAGTGACTTTTCATCCCAAATACCATTTGCTGTACAAGGTAAGACATCGGAAATAGAAGTGTATAAGCCTCAAAGTCAGTCCTATATAAAGGTAGGCCAAAGATACATTTCAGTAATTGGTAACATGGGTTTTGGTAACTCTGAATTATTGAATGATCAGACCTTGATTTCTTTATCGCCTAATCAACCTAAGAGTTCTAAAACTCTAAGAAACGTTGTGACGGTTTTAGATGGTAAGGCAATTGGTTCAAAAGAAAGTTATAGCGCTATTAAAAGGACTTTGCATGTTAGAAGTACTCATAAGTATAGTCCGCAAACGGATGATTTTAGTGCGGTCAAAGTTGAGAACAATGGAGAATTATACAAAGTGGGAATGGTATTGCTATTTATCTTAGCGATTGCTGTAGAATCCTATATTTTAGTCCCATTGAAGTATGATCTGCAGAGATCTAATTTAACTGGTGATTTAAAAAACAATTATCGAAATGGATTGCTTTTAAGATATTTACTCTACACATTGATCCCTTATTTATTAGGTTATGTAGTAGTCAATTGGAGAATAGTCATCATCAGCCACACGACATTTAATATGTTTATGATTGGTTCAGTAGTGTTGACGATTATTATAGGGTTACATCAAATATTTTTTGTGAAACGAACGGAGTGAAAGATTTAATGAGAGTTAATTTGAGTGAAGAATTTAAGGCTAAATATACTAAACTACTAGGTGATAGGGCAGACAATCTTTTTAAAGCAATAGAGACAGAGAGTCAAAATTCCTTTCGTCTTAATCCTTTAAAAAACAATTATCAAAATGTTCAATACAGTTTAGATAAGCCAATTGATTATAGTAAAATTGGATATTTTGGTGATATTGACGGTAATTCTATTGATCATATTTCAGGATATGTTTATAGCCAAGAGCCTAGTGCAATGTATGTTGCTGAAGTTGTAAATCCTAAAGCGGATGAAAAAATTTTGGATCTTTGTGCAGCCCCTGGTAGCAAAACTACTTATTTAGCCTCAATAATGGACTCTCAAGGACTTTTAGTAAGTAATGAGATAAATAATAAACGTGCACGAGTACTCTCCTCAAATGTCGAAAGAATGGGTATTAAAAATGCAGTAGTGATAAATAACTCTCCAAAAGACTTAGAAGACGGCTTTGAGGGATACTTTGATCGAATACTAGTTGATGCACCTTGTTCTGGTGAAGGGATGTTTAGAAAAGATCCAGATTCTGTTCAATATTGGTCACCAGAGTACGTTGAACAATGTGCTAATCGTCAAAAGCATATTTTGGATTCGGCTTTTAAGATGCTTAAGGATGGTGGAACTTTAGTTTATTCAACATGTACTTTTTCACCTGAAGAAAATGAAGAAAATATTGCTGAATTTGTAAAACGCCATCAAGAGATGGAGATCGTACCAATCAAAAAGTATCCTGGTATGGAAGACGGACGTCCTGAGTGGGGATACGATAACCAAGATTTAAAAAAGGCTTTACGAATGTTTCCTGACCAGTTTGAAGGTGAGGGGCACTTTATTTGTAAGATGATAAAGTCAGGCATTGCCGGTACTACTAAAGTTAGAACATTTAGGAACCAACCTACTAAAGTTGAAATGTCTTATTTAGACAAATTTATTAAACAAAATCTGTCAGAAATAGATTTAACTGCGATCTTTAAAGTTAAAGAAGATTTATATCAAGCTGCAACCTTTGATACTAGATTCAAAAAACTTCATGTCTTGAGAAACGGTCTCAAATTAGGTGAACTCAAAAAAAATAGGTTCGAGCCTAGCATCTCGTGGATGTTAGAACTCAAACCTAATGATTTGAAATCAGTATATGAACTTGATGATGATCAGTTTGCCAAGTATTTGCATGGTGAATCTGTCATGATAGATCAAGATTTTTCAAATAAATGGATCGGCCTTAGTTATCAAGGAAAATTATTTAGTTGGGGTCGTTATAGTAATAAACAGATTAAAAATGTCTATCCTAAAGGACTAAGAAAATAATTTAATTTGACGCTGTTTAGCGTAGTTTACCAAGCTTTCATCATAAATGATGGGAGCTTTTTTTATTTCTGTCATATTTGTAGCACCAATATTTGCCATGATGACTTTCAATTGAGCAATGAAACTTTCAAAAAATAAATGTGTTTCCTCATAGGAATATTTTTGTAGGTGATGTAGAACAAGACCAGACATTCCTACAGATGTAGCACCTAATCTAATAGCTTTTATGACATCCATTGGAGTACGAATACCTCCTGAAGCAAAGAAATTCAATTCATTTTGGAATGGTTTTGTTTCAATTAAAGATTCAACTGTTGAAAGTGAGAACTGATCTAAATACGTTAAATCTAACTCGTGATTTCTAGCGCTTTCGATTTGAGCAAAGTCAGTACCACCAAAACCAGATATATCGATGTTTTGAACGCCGATATTTTTAAGTTGTTCAATGGTATCTTTAGACATCCCAAAACCAACTTCTTTAACAATAACTGGGACATTAACATTTTTAACGATCGATTCAATATTTTTTAAACAAACAAATTCACGATCACCTTCAGGCATTGCTAATTCTTGTGTGACGTTTAGATGTATTTGTAAGGCATTTGCTGAAACTAAGTCTATGGCTTTTTTTGCTAATTCTGGAGTAGCTTTGGCAGAAGTATTAGCCATTACAAAGCCATCGGGATTATTTTCTCTTAAAACTTTAAAACTATCAGCTGTTTCTGGGATACGGAAATAGACACCCATTGAACCACTTGAAACGGGGATATTTAATTCCTTAGCCATTTTTGCTAATTCACTGTTAAATCTATTAGATTGCCTAGAACCACCTGTAATGGCATTAAAATAAATCGGTAGACTGGCATTAAAGCCTAAGAAGTCTACCGATAGATCGATATCTTTATAATTTAATTCTGGTAAAGCAGCATGAAGTAATCTGACATTATCAAAGTCAGCAAAAGCTTCATCAGTATAATATTTTTCAGCTAAAAAAAGATGTTCAACTTTGCGCTGAATTTGTTTATCTTGTTTAGGCATTAGCGATTATTTCTCCGATTTTTAATGATAGGGGAGTGATACCAACGTTTCTCCACTTTTCCTCTAGTAAATTGAGATTTAAATCACGGTCACTGATAACAATTCCGCAATCTCCACCACCGGCACCTGATGTTTTAGCTGATCCGCCTAGTTCTTGAGCGATGTTGCAAAGATCAGTTAGTAATTCGGTTTCAATGTGGACATTACTAAATTCTGCTAGGTCTGATAAAAGAGTACGATACTGATTTATCATCTCTTTTATCAACTCAGAGTTACATGTTCTAAATCCGTGGATCAATTCTTCAACACTCTTACGACTAGATTTTAAGAAGTTTTGATATTTATCAACCTTTTGAGCTTTTGTTAAGGCTATACGATCGACCAAAATAGAAGTTGAAGCGGGAGAACCAGTCCATCCAACGGTGAGTTCTAGGTCACTAGGTAAAATCAAAGTTTCTATCTCTAAGTCAGGCCAGTTTAATTTAAGTACGGTTGACAGACTGTGGTTTCTAATAATATTGAAGACCCAGTTACGGTCTGGTGACTTGTAAGCGACGATTCCACCAAAGGCACTAGCGGCAATATCACCGAGACTTCCGTTACCTTGAACGGAAAGATGTGCGATAGAAGCCAATTTGTATATGTCCATTGGCGTTAATTTTAATTTATAAAAGTCTCCGAGTGCTTTAACAACAGCAACAGTTACCGCTGCAGAAGAACCGAGGCCATATTTTTTACCATCTTCTGAATCTAATTCACTTGTAACTAGTAGATCATAATATGCTAATTCTTTATTTTTTTCTAAAGCATATTTTTCTACAAAATTTATGGCCGCCAAGATGTACTGTAATTGACTTTCAGTATCGTCAAAAACTAATTCTGTACCTTGTCGGTCCCAATGAATAAGTTCTTTATTAAGATTTTTAGATTGAATGGTACCGCCATCCTCAGATTTATTAATGGTAGCAGTAACATATTGGTTAACTGAAGCTATAACAGCGGGGAAACCAGTTTCAACAACAGCGTATTCTCCTGCTAAATATAACTTCCCAGGTGCTTTTCCTGTAGACAAAAATATCATACCTTTCAATATCTGTATCAGAAGTATTGTATACCATGACCAATATTCGCAACAACTGTAGTAACATCAGATAAATTATTTAAATAAGTTTTAACTTGTTCAATTGATTTATGAGTTCCAAGTATTTTTACATTTGGACCAGCATCTATAGTAACATACGCCATAATACCTTTTTGTCGCAGTTCTTGAATTAAATGAATAATTTCGACAGTTTTTGGCTCAAAATATGTAAAAGCTGGGTTGGCGGATAATGTCAATGCATGCATACTCATTGCATTGTGTTCAGCAATCTCACCAATTTTTTGGATATCTTTTTGCTTGATTGCTTCTTTAATTTCGATTGTTTCTGAAGACACTAGTTTAACCCAATTTGGATAAAAAGGGGAGGTTTCTACACTTTTTTCCATACCAATGGTTGAAGAGATCTTCTTTGCCTTTTGATTTACGACAACTGATAAAACTTCTAAATCAATGTCTGGATTTTCATCAATGGGAACCGCATAAGAGTTTTCATTGTTATCTCCTGCAATCCATTCAACAAAACCACCATAAATGGACCGACTTGCGGATCCAGAGCCATTACGGGCTAAAATGGATAATTGAGTTTTAGTAAGTTTGAGATCCATTGTTTGATCTATTGAAGCTGCTAGTGCAGCAAAACCTGATGCTGATGAAGCAAATCCAGCAGAGGTCGGTACGTGATTGATCGAATTGATTTTAAAGTGTTCCGTAAATCCAAATTGTTTTCTTGTGTTATTTAAATAATTTACGATTCGTTTACTTTTTTGTTCATCTAAAAGTGATTCATTTAAGTAAATAACATCTTTATCAGAGTCGATTATTTCACTTGTCGTATCTGTATAAAAACGATCTAAGGTCAATGAAAGACTATTAGTCCAAGGTAATTTTAATTGTTGATTTTTCTTGCCCCAATATTTTATAAGAGCAATATTAGTAAAGGCCCGAGCTGTCTTAGTCAACGTCAGTTTCCTCCGCATAAATAGATAGTGGTTGGATCCAAGTTTGTTCAGCACCATTTTTGATAAGTGCTTTTTGTACCATTGTAGCGTTATTGATATTTCTTGTTAGAGATATCATGCAACCACCACGACCACCGCCAGTTATCTTACTTCCTAGTGAGCCAGAATTTTTGGCAGCAGTTATAAGTTGATTTGTTTTAGGGATGGCCAAATTTAGCTTAGATAATATCTCATTAGCCTTATCAAAAGTTTGGCCGAGAAGTTTTAGTTGGTTATTTATCAAGCAATCTTTAGTTGTTAGAGTACAATTTCCTAAATCTTCTAGGTACTGTCCGATTTTTGATTTGTTTTCTTGATACATTTGGTGAACATCAGCAACTGTTTCTTTAGTTTTTCCCTTAACACCAGAGTCTCCGATGACGATAAACCCATCGGATGAAAAGCTGAAGTGCTCAATCGTATCTTTACTATATAATACGGGGGTATTAGATATCACTGTTAAAGCATCTAATCCACTAGCTTTACCGTGTGTTACTGTTTCTGATTTGTTAACATATGCTAGTAGTGTTTTTGTATCCAGATTTTTGTCGAACAAATCAAAAAATGCTCTAGTTAAAGCAGCAGCAATTGCTGCAGATGATCCTAAACCGCGCTCAATAGGTAAATTACTATCAATACTTATTGCGTAATTTATCTTTTCTGTGTTTAAGTGTTCATCTAATAAATTAATTAAGTATTTGACACCTGAGAGTGTATCAGGTATTTGGGATATTTTACCAACATAATATTTTGAAGATAAAATATTTTCTTTATTTTGCCTTATTTTAACGATAACGGGGATGCTTACTAAAGGTACCGCAATAGCAGGGTAGCCATAAACTACCGCATGTTCTCCCATAATAATCGTTTTTCCGTGACTCTTTCCAATTCCTTTAAGCACACGCTCACCTCTCAATTTCTTCAAGTACTTATTTTATACATCTATTGTCCGGATTTCCACTTTCTATATAATTATAATGAATAGGATAAAATTTTTTAGGGAGAAATATTATGACATTAAATTTTGTATTGGGAAAAAATCAATTGGACCATCATCAAAAAATGATGGAACTTTTTAAAAAAGATCATACGAAGAATCCCAATGGACAGTTTTTCTTTCTAGTTCCTAATCATATTAAGTTTGAGTCTGAAATTAATATGTTAAAAGAGCTTGGTAGTGATCAAGATAAAGATTCATTGATTGCTACAAGTAATGTTCAGAGTTTTTCTTTTTCTAGATTAGCTTGGTACTTTCTTAGAGGTGATTCCACCTTTAATGCGGAGAGTTTAACTGAGACTAAATCGGCTATGATTTTAAGAAATATTATTGATAAAAACAAAAAATCACTTCACATTTTCTCAGGGATGTCTGAAAAAAGTGGCTTTTTTGAACAATTGTCAAAGCAATTTAATGAATTTCAAAATGGACAAGTTCAGCCAGCTGATATAGAGAAAACTTTAAAAGTTGATGATGAAGTGTTCTTTAAAGATAAAGTTGAAGAACTTAATCTGATTTACAGTGATTACTTAAAAGCAACTGAAAAATATGAAACTAGTGATTACCAACTTAATGCGCTAGCTAATTACATGAATCAAGATTTAAAGTCTAAGAATTATTACTTTTATGTTGAAAGCTTTTCATCTTTTACGGCAGCTGAATTAAATCTAGTTAGTTCTTTACTCGTAAATGGAGCAAGTTTTAATATTTCTCTTATTATGGAGCAACCGGTACTAGGAGATTTAGACAACACAAGTTTTTATTACCGTCCTGAGCATACTTATCAGCAGTTATATCAGTTAGCCAGAAACAATGATATTCCGGTTTATAATAATTTTGCTAAAACGGTTAGAGTCGGTACAGATATTAAGAAACTAGAAGATTATTGGATCCAGTCTAGTGGATCTGGAATAATTCAAGGTGATGAGAAACTAGATAGTCCTAATTCAGTACAAATTTGGAAATGTACTAATAAACAGACTGAGGTTTCTGCTGTTAGTACTTATATTAGACAACTAGTAGCAACGCAAAATAATCGTTATCGTGATTTTTTGATTGTTGCAAGAGATTTAGGACAGTATCGTTCATTTATTGAATCATTCATGGAAATTAACGATATTCCTTACTTTATTGATCTTGAAAAGAAAATGACTGATCATCCGTTTAAGAAGTTGATTGATCTATTATTTAAGGTTTTAAATCGTGGGATGCAAAGTGAAGACGTCATTGCTTTACTTAGAACTGAATTGATGGTTCCAGAAAAGTTTGAATCTATTGCTACTTATCGAGATGCAGTTGATTTGACGGAAAATTATATCTTGGCAGCTGGTATAACTAAGAAAAATTGGCTCGGGGATGATTTTGAACCTGAGGCAGACTTAGATGAGGCAATCGATGCTTCTGTAATTGATAAATACCGTTTGATAAATATTATTAAGAATTTTGTTAAAGAATTTTTTAATGAATTGTATGACTTCTTTGAAAAAGAGCATTCATCAGTTGAAGGAGCAACATTCTTATACAACTTTCTTGATAAATATGGTGTATATAAACAATTATTAAATTGGCAAAAGCAAGCGACAGAACAAAATGACTTATCCTTGGCCAATCAACCTGAACAAGTTATTAATAAATTCAACGAGATCTTGGATGAATATGTCAGTGTATTTGATGATGAAAAATTTGATGCTAAGAACTTTATCGATATTTTAGATGCTGCTTTTGAAACCGCCCAATATTCTCAAATACCTTCTACCTTGGATGCGGTCAATATTTCTGAAATAGGGATGGTTCAACCCAATAATCGTAAGATAACTTTGATTTTGGGATCCACAACTGAAAATATGCCGGCAGCATCAGTTTCAAATAATATTATTACTGACGATGAGCGTAAGCTTATTTCTGATTCTTTAAGTGAAGACAAATTTTTAAAAGATTCAGACGAAGTAGTTAATAATTCGGAACCATTTTTACACGATTTAGTTTTCACGACTCCAAGTAATCGATTGATTTTCACATATCCAGGATTTACCGATGACAACAAGCAAAAAGATCTATCTAGTTATGTGGTCAGAATTAAAAACCATTTTGGACTGGATGAGCAGGATATATTATTTAATCCAGAGGCTGATGAGGATGATGATCAAGTTATACGTTACGTAGGTTCTAAGTCGTCTAGTTTGAACTATTTGATACGTGTATCACGTATGGCAGTCGATAACAAAATGGATATTTCTAATCAATGGAAATATGTAAGAAATAGGCTTTATAATGAGGAACCCGATAAGACTGAATTTGTTTTAGATTCTTTGAATTATAAAAACATACCTCATGATTTGAATGAAAAGACTGTTTCTGAATTGTATGGAGATAATGTTAACGTTTCGATTTCTCGATTAGAAACATTTTATAAAAATGAATACGAGTATTTCTTGAAGTACGGATTACGCTTAGCACCTCGTCAAATATTTGAAGTTACACCAGCACAGACTGGTTCTCTTTTTCATGCCGTATTAGATAGTTTAGTTAAGCATTTGAATAACGACAGTACAAACTTGAGATTTTTATCTGATGAGCAGATTCAAAAATTAGTTCACCAGATATTCAGTGACCAAATAGTTTATCCCGAGAATCGAATCTTTAGAATAAATGATCGTATGGATTTCATTTCGACCAAATTAGAAGCAACTGTACTGCAATTGATCATGTCGATGAAAGAACAGTTAACTCACAATGAGTTTGTTCCTCGTGCGTCTGAGGTTACTTTTGGTCGTATAAGAAACCAACAAAATTTACCAGGGTTATCGTTTGATTTAGCGAATAATCACAAAATAAATGTAAGAGGAAAGATAGATAGAATTGATGAACTGACGATTGATGATATGAATTATTTAGCGGTCATTGATTATAAGTCTAGTCAACATGATTTCTCTTTTGCTGAATTTTTAGAGGGTCTTTCTATGCAGATGCCGACGTATCTACAAAGTTTAGTGGCTAATTTAGATATTTTGGCAGAAGGAAAAGCTACACAAATAGCAGGGGCGTTTTATTCGCATATTCAAAATCCTAAAATTACTTTGAATAAAAAAGTAAAACCGGATATAGAGTTGCTTAAGAAATTCAAACTATCTGGATTGATAGTAGATGACGAAGAACTGCTTGAGAATTTGGATACTCGATTGATCTCTGGCCAATCTACAGTGGTGCCATTACGTAAAAAGGTCGATGGAACTATTACAGTTAAAGAAAATAGCTTAATTACTAAGGATGATCTGTTTAGAATACTTAATTACAATAAGCATTTGATAACTAAGGCAGGGGATGACATCTATTCAGGCCGTTTAAGACTTAACCCATACAGGGATAGGAATTTGAACACTGGATTACAATACAGCGATTACAAGTCTATTTTTGAGTTTGATGCTATGCTTCCAGAAAACGATTATCACGAAATAATTAACTACAATAAGAAAGATGTTTTAGTAAAAATTCAAAGTATTTTGGAGGATGGGTATTAATGCCTGAGTGGACTAAAGAACAAGAAAAAGCAATAAATCATCATGGGCACGATATATTAGTTTCAGCATCTGCCGGATCTGGAAAAACGACAATTCTAATTGAACGAATTATTGAAATGATAAAACATGGTGAAAATGTTGATAACTTATTAGTCGCAACTTTTACCGAAGCAGCTGCGGCCGAAATGAAAGATAGATTAATTAATAGATTAAAAGATTTATCTAATGACCATTTAATAAAAAATGTTTTACGAAAACATATACAGAAGCAAATCTTCAAAGTACCAATCGCAAATATCAGCACTTTGCACGCCTTTTGTCTCAGCATTATAAAAAAATTCTATTACATTATAGATTTAGATCCAAATTTCAGACTTTTAAGCGATGATACCGAAAAATCAATTATTCAAGATCAAGCACTAGATAATGTCAGAAATAAATACTATGAAAAACACGATAAAGATTTTTTAACACTAGTAGATAATTTTTCTAATGATCGTAGTGATGACGGATTGACTGATATTATTTACAAACTTTACAATTTTGCGATCACTAATGATAAAACTGATAAATGGCTTGATCAATTAACGAATATTTACACGATTGAAGGCAAGCTGAACGAATCAAACTTTTATAAACTACTATATGCTCCAGAAATAATGAGAAAGCTTGATCAGATCAAAGATCTTTTAGACAGTGGTTTAGATCTTGCCGCGGGCGACGAAGCAAGTAATACGTATACCCCCGTATTTCAGGATATGATCAAAAAGATTGAAAAGGTAAATGAAGATATTAAATTAGACGTTAGTTACGACGAAATACGTAATGAAGTGTTCGATTTGAGCTTTACTACAAAGAAGAGAGCTCCTAAAGATGCAGAAAGTGACCCTGTACGTTTAGAAATCGTAAAAAGCATCCGTAAGGTTTTAGGAGACAAAGTCACAAAAGATTTAGTAAATAATTTCTTCTTACTTGATGAGAAAGATACTTTAAAAGAGATTTCAAAAGCTAAAGACTTGATAATCAAGCTGACAGAAGTAGAACGAAACTTCATGAAAGAATTTGCGAAACTTAAGAATAGACAACAAGTTCTAGACTTTAATGACTTAGAACATATGGCCATGAAAATTCTTACTACAGAAGTTGATGGTAATAAAGTGGCTCTGCAATTTTATCAAAATAAGTTCCACGAAATTATGTTAGACGAATACCAAGATATAAATGCAATGCAAGAAGGTATAATTCAGCTTTTAAAAACAAAAGATAATAATATTTTCATGGTCGGCGATATCAAACAATCTATATATGGCTTTAGGCAAGCCGCCCCCTATATTTTCGCAGGAAAGTATGAAGACTATCAAAAAGATGAAAATCCTAATGAATTAATTCAACTATCAAAAAACTTTAGATCATCTAAACAAGTTGATGATTTAGTAAATACTATTTTTACTAGAATATTCGACAAAAACATCGGTGAGATAGACTACGATAGACAATCAGAACTTGTAGTAGGGACAAATTTTCCGGATGAGGTCGATACTGACAGTGAAATGTATGTTTTGTCCAATGAAGACGATACAAATAAAGTTGAAAAACGCCAATTACAGATAAGATTTACTGCCAAAAGAATTCAAAAATTGATCAATGATGAATTTAAAATTTTTGATGCCAAAAAAGGGGAAGTACGTACCATAAAGTACTCTGATATTGCGATTTTAGTAAGAAATCGTAATAACAATACAGATTTAATTTCTTATTTCTCTAAAGAAGAAATACCACTAATGGTTACTGATGCACAAAATTACTTTCAAACGACTGAACTGCAAATTATGATGTCTATGTTGGAGATCGTTGATAACCCTAGACAAGATATACCTTTAGTTGCCGTACTTCGCTCTCCAATAGTTGGACTAAATGAAGAGGAATTAGCTCAAATTCGATTAGTTAACAAAAATGAGGATTACTACACCGCGGTTCTTGATTATATATCGGATGAAAATTCTCAGGCTGATCTGGTAAGAAAATTAAAGTCATTTTTACTACAGCTAGAAACTTATAGAGACTTTTCTAATAAGAACACAATTGCTCGTTTAATATGGAAAATCTATCAAGAGACCGCTATTTTGGAATATGTTTCTGGTATGCCTGGTGGAAAGCAAAGATCTGCAAACCTACATGCTTTATATCAACGCGCTAGTGACTATGAGAATAACAATTTAAAGGGATTGCATGCATTTATCGATTTTATTCAACGAATGGAAAAAATGGATAAAGATTTATCACAACCAAATAGTATTGAAGCAACAGATGATACTGTAAAGGTTATGACTATTCATGCTAGTAAAGGACTAGAATTTCCAGTTGTTATTTTATTAGATGCTGGTGGTTCTTTTAACATGCGTGACGTTAATAGCGAAACGTTATTCGATTCAGAATTAGGGCTCGGCTTGACTGTATTAAATAATACAACCAGAGTTGCAATTAGGACCCCACAACATTCATTGATCAGCGAAAAAAGAAATGTATCAACTGTGTCAGAAGAAATGCGTCTTTTATATGTTGCTTTAACAAGAGCAAAGCAAAAAATTATTGTTGTTGGCTATGAAAAAGATACGACTAAAATGCTAAATAAATGGGATCAAATCAAAATATCATCTAATGGAGTCATTGATGATGGATCCAGACTTTCAGCTAAAAGTTATCAGAATTTAATTGGTATTGGAGCATTGAATAGTGATCAAAGAATAAAATCACATTCACATTATGCTAAAAATAAAGATTGCCGTTTGAATTTTGATGTAGTAACTGATGACTTACTCGATAAAAATAGTGATGGCAACTTGTTAAAAGTTGTTGATGTGAGAGAACCAACTGATTTATTTAAACAAACGGTAAACACTATTTTGGATTTTGAGTATCCATATCAAGAAGCGGTAGAAACAACTGCATATCAATCAGTTTCTGAAATCAAAGGATTGTTTGCGGATCCAGATGATGAAAAAATGGCTCAATCTAACTTATTGAGTGACCGTGGAAGATATAACATGGAAAGTTTTGCTAAACCAAAATTTTTAGCTCAATCTAAAGTATCTTCCGCTGATGTAGGTAGTGCCACTCATTTGCTACTTCAACGAGTTTCAATTGATAAGCAACCAGAATTGATTGATTTTCAGAATTTAGTAGACGATTTAGTAAATAATCGAATACTAGAACCAGAAGTAGCAAAGAAAATCGATCTTGTCAGTCTAGCTAATTTTTATCAAAGTGAATTGGGTCAAGAAATTGTCGCTAATAATGAATCGGTTTCTAGAGAAGTTCCGTTTTCATCCCTTATGCCAGCAAAAAAACTTTTCAAAAAGAAAATCGATAATGAATCTTTCAATGATAAAATACTGGTTCATGGTATTATTGATGGTGTGATTGAATTAGAAGATGGAATAAAGATTTTTGATTATAAAACAGATAACGTTACTAGTCAGAATTTGAACGAAAAAATTAATGACTACTCTGGTCAGTTAAATCTTTATGCTCAAGCTATTTCAACAATTAAAAATAAACCAATTCTTGGTAAATATCTTTATTTCTTAAAGATCAATGAAATGGTTGATTTGAATAAAAATTAAACTAGATGAGTGGTGAATTAATTTGAAAAATTCCTACGCTGTTGTTGATTTAGAAACAACAAATGCTAATTGGCATGACAACGGGCGTATTATTCAATTTGGTTGTGCAGTTATTGAAAATGGAAAAATAACTAAGGTCTACAATCAAAAAATCAATCCTCAAGTTCCAATACCAGGTAGAATTACAGCTTTAACTCATCTAAGTGATGAGGATGTTGCTGATTCACCAATTTTCGAAGATGTTGCTCCAGATATTTTTAAAATTCTTAAGAATAGAGTTTTTATTGCTCATAATGTAAATTTTGATTTGACATTTCTTAATAGAGAATTAAAACGTATTGGAATGAACGAGCTTAACGTCAAGGCGATAGATACTGTGGAATTATCACAGATTCTATTTCCAACTATCAGTAGTTACAAATTGCAGGACTTGACTCATTATTTAAGCATAGAACATGACAATCCTCATCGTGCTGATAGTGATGCCTTAGTAACTGCTAAACTCTTTTTGGTTATCAATAAATGTTTACAACAATTACCATTGCAAACTTTGGAATTGTTAGCAAAATTAGGTAAGTCAACTCTTAGGGAAACTAATCTGGTATTTAAAAACGTTTTACGAAAAGTTGAAAATAAAAATAATATTTTGCCTGATTACTTATATGAAAAACATGGATTGGTATTACGTAAAAAGGATTTTCACATAACTGAAAGATTAGATACAGGAAGAAAGTATCCAAATACTAAGGATAAGAAAAAGAAACTTCTTAAGGGTATTTTGGAATACCGTAAAAATCAATCTCAGTTGATGGATAATATTTACCAAACAAGTCAACATCGTAATAAGCAGAAGAAATGGAACTTGATTGAAGCTCCAACTGGCGCCGGTAAAACTTTAGGTTACTTATTACCTCTATCGTATTTAATAAACGGTAAACAAAAGCTGGTCGTAGCAACTACAACTAAGGTTTTACAACAACAAATTGCAGATCAGGCCATCCCGTTACTTAACCAAGTGACCGGGAATAGTCATCATGCAGAAATTGTAAAAAGTAGTTACAATTTTATTGATTTGGATCGCTTTTACGAATCAATCGATAACTATAAGCTACATAGCCATACAGCTATTTTAAAGATGAAAATTATTGTTTGGTTAACTATGACTACAACAGGTGATCTTAGTGAACTTCATTTGACTAATTATAATAGTCCGTTATTTACGATCATTCGTCATCGTGGATCACTTAAAACTAAGACACTATTTAGTGACGATGATTTTTGGCTTTATCAGCAAAATCGTTATCAAGAATCTCTTATTTTAGTAACCAACCAATCTTATTTATCTCGTAATATCGAAAGTCCTATTTGGGGTGAAAATTCATATCTCGTTGTTGATGAGGCAAATCATTTAGCGGATAGTTTTCGAAATGTAGCATCGCCAACGATTGACTTTCTAAGATTGAATGAATACGTTAAAAAAATCAGTGACATCCTTTATCAAAATAGAGTCACACTTAGATATGCTTTTACTGAAGTGACGACTCAACTATGGAATTATCAAGATTTACAAGATATGGAAGCACATTTCCAAGTAATTGATGAGTTGATGCAAAGAATTGAATATAATATATTTGATAATTATGTTAAAAATGAAGTTAGTTTTAAGGATAGGGAACAGTTTGTTTCTATAATTGACAGCGAACAGAAATTTGGTCAGGATAATGACAAATTAGTGGAATTGATCTCCGATTTGATAGTTGAACTGACTTTAGTAGTTAATAGAATCAATACACTTTTTGATCAATATAATTTTCAAAAGAACTTCATTTCAGTTGAACTTTCAAAGGTCATTTCAAACCTAATTATTGAAAATAGTAAGTTACATGGAGAACTAGGCAATTTGGACAAGCTGTTGCAATCATTACATACTCCAAGTAATGAGTTTGGTGTTCAAATTGAAATGCGTGATTACTATGAGCCAAATAGTCTTAAGTTAAGTTGGCGTCAATTTGATATTAAAGACCAGGTTGAGGCTACTAATGAACGCTTTAGTCAAATTTTTGCTGTTGGAGCAGCTATCACTGTTCAAAAAGATTTCTCCTATTTTATTATGAATCTGCAATTAAATCAGAATCAGATCAATCAAATGATTATTTTGCCCGATATGAATAATATGTCTAAAAATAGTAAAATTTATTTGCCAGATCAAATATCTGATATTCAATCTTTAAACAGTGAAGAGTATTATGAAATGGTAACTCATTATATTGTTGAGATATTGAATGATATGGATCATCAAACAATGATTTTATTCAATTCACTAAATACTTTAAGTCATGTCTACGATAAATTAATGTCTACTACTATCAAGGAAAAGTGGGAAATTTTAGCTCAAGGCGTTAGTGGATCAAATGAAAAAATTAAAAAACGTTTTGCAATTGGTCAAAGATCGGTCTTACTAGGAGCTAATTCATTTTGGGAAGGTGTCGATTTTCCAAAGAAATCTCTAGAAATACTGATCGTTACCAGAATTCCATTTGAATCACCTGAACAATCAGATGTAAAAATAAGACAAGATATTTTACATGACCAAAATTTGGATGTGTTTAAAGTTGATACCTTACCAAAGGCTATATTGCAGCTTCGACAAGGACTTGGTCGTTTAGTACGTAGTCCTGAAGATAAGGGTGTTATCTTATTGTTAGATAATAGGATTTTGACTAAAAATTATGGTAAAGATATCCTTGATTCATTACCAAAAGGACTTCCACTTATCAATGAAAGTATGGATTTAATTAAAAAAGATATAAATGAGTTTTTGAATTAGGTAAAAAGTTGCTATACTATTTCTGTTAACTAAGTAAAGGAAGAATTATGACTAGAGTCACAAAAATCTTATTAAGTATATCGTTAGTAGTATTAGCTATAGTATCGGTACTTACATACATCAATATTTCTTTTGCACCGTATTCTAGTGCGAAATCACAAGCCAATAAAATTGCTGAACAAAAAGCTGAAATCGTTCAACCGGATTATTTTGGTAATTATACTCGGACTAAACAATATTATTCCGTTGGCGGTCTGACAAGCAAAGAAAAGTATCGTTATATTATAATTAATGCAAAAACAGGTAAAACTGAAGTTATTAATAAAAATGATGCACCACTTCGTAAAGAAATTGTTCAAGGTGTAGTCGATAGATATGATCCTAAAAAGGTTCTACACATAAATTTGGGTATCTATAAAAACAAACCAACTTGGGAAGTTGCCTTTAAAAATAAAAAGGGAACTATCGGCTATAATTTAGTAGATTTTAAGACGGGTAAAAGTGTACAAATTATAAATAATATTTAACAATAAAGGAGGAGGGAATTTTTCTCGGCCTCCTTTTTGTTATCTTTTGAAGGGAATAAAAAAATGAATGAGGATTTTCTAAAACAAGTAATAAACAGTGGTGCAACTAATCTAAATAATTTGATTTTAAAAAATTACAGCAAATTAGGTATGACTGAAAAAGATCTAGTAATTTATCTTGTATTGTCAATGTATGCACAAAAGGGAGTGCAGTTCCCTATGGCAAAAGACATAGCTAGTGATACAGGAATGGATGAAGCTAGTATTTATACAATTATCCAGGGATTAATAAAATTAGGTATAATTGAATTAAAAACTGTTATTGAGAATCATCAACAAAAGGATATTTATTCTTTAACTCCTATATATCAGCGATTAAATAACCTTTTAGAACAAGAAAATAAAAGTCAAAAGAAACAAAAATTGATGAGTGACACCGAAGAACTATTCAAAAAAATCGAAGTTGAATTTGGTAGACCAATTTCACCAATTGAACAAGAACAAGTTCATCAATGGATCGATGGCGATCACTATAGTATTGAATTAATTGATTTGGCTCTAAAGGAAGCTGTTTTAAATCAGGCCTATTCATTAAAATATATGGACAGAATTTTAATCAGCTGGGAGAAAAGTAATATTAAGACTGCTGAGCAACTACAAGATAGACGAAAGAAGTTGGGTTACTAATGTTAAAAGACGAACAAATACTATGGGCTATAAAAGAAATGGAAAAGGAGATGGGTCCAGTTGGCCCCTCACTAGATTCAAGAACACCTTTTCAATATTTGATTTCTGTCATTTTAAGTGCTCAGGCTACGGATGTATCAGTAAATAAAGTAACTCCAATTTTATTTTCAAAATATCCTGAACCAAAGGATCTTATGAACGCCGATTTGGAAGATGTTGAGACAATTATTAAAAGTGTAGGTCTATTCCATAACAAAGCTAAAAATATCATTAAAACGGCCCGTATCGTGCATGAAGAATTAAATGACGTGGTACCTACAACTAGGTCAGGTATTATGGCATTACCAGGTGCGGGTAGAAAAACAGCAAATGTAGTTTTGAGTGACGTTTTTGATCAACCAACATTCGCAGTTGATACCCATGTTTCGGCAATTTCAAAAAGAATGCATTTTGTTGATCAAAAAGCTACACCGATACAAGTGGAGAAAAAAATCGTCAGTGTTATGCAGCCTGAAGAGCTCCATAGGGCTCATCATACAATGATTGAATATGGTAGAAAATATTCAATGAAATTAGCACCTGAACAAGAAACTAATGCATTGATCAAAGAATGTGATCGCTTAAATGAGCAAAATTATTTGCTAGATAACAAATAAAATTATCGGAATAGGGCATAAAAAAAGTTCTAAGTAGAAGTTTATTCTACCTAGAACTTTTTTAATTATTTAACGAACTACTTTGAGTCGTTGATCCTTGAGAGGAACCACCTTGAGTGGAACTATTGCCACCGTTCCCACCGGTATTGCCAGTGTTACCAGTATCTGTTCCTCCGTTGTTATTACCACCAGTCGTACCGCCGTTATTATTGCCGGTATTACCAGTATTGTTATTGTTGTTATTATTTCCACCATTATTGGTTGAACCAGTATTTGAATTAGATTCATTATCTGAATTTGTAGAGCCATCACCGGTCTCTGTATTGCCATTTTCAGTATTATTAGTTGTTGTGTCAGAATCTGACTCCTCATTATCAGTTGTTCTTCTATTTGTAGTTACATCATTAGAACTTGATTCTGAGGTACTGTTTGATGAAGATGAATAACTTTCACCTTTGTAAGGATTATTAGGAGCATGTCCTTTAACGAACAATTCTTTAGTATAAGAACTGCTTGAAGAACTAGGGGAGGCAACTATAGGTGTTGCTGATCCACTGTTCTTGATCATTAATGAGACAACACTACTTGGTTTCTTCCAATCAGAATTAGTCTGCTTAGATTTTAAGTATGCCATTTCTGCTTTGTATACTTTACCGGCGACATTTTGATAAGCGTCAGTTATACCTTCTGAGTTGGGAGAGTCGTATCCAGTCCAAACACTCATAGCATAATTTTTTGTATATCCAGCATACCAAGCATCTTTAGCTTTACCACTAAGGGCAGAATTACTTGCAATAGCATTATCACCATAGTTGGTTGTACCTGTTTTTCCTGCTTGGTAAAGTCCAGGTATATTTGCATATTCTGCATATGTCTTTGGAACACCCTTTAAAACATCCGTAATCATGTAAGCAGTTGAGTCTTTCATAACTCGTTTGCCTTTAGGATGATATGAGTGTGTTATTCCATCGGCTGTTTCAATCTTAGAAACATATGATGGTTTGTAATATTTACCACCGTTAGCAAATGCTGCATATGCTGATGCGTTTTGTAAACTAGATACATCACTACCAATACCAGCAGATAGTCCTTGATCAGATCCAATTTTAATACCTAAACCTGACGCAAATTTCTTGGCTTTTGAAAAGCCAACTGCTGATAAAGTCTTTATAGCAGGTACATTTCTTGAATTAACTAAAGCTTCACGAAGACTCATTTGACCTTCGTATTTTTCATCCCAGTCCTTTAAAACAATATCTGTTCCAGGATAAGTATATTCTGTATCTTCAACTTGATGATAGGTTGACCAGTTAAGATATTCAAAAGCAGGTCCGTAATCCAGAATAGGCTTCATAGTTGAACCATTACTACGTGTTGTTTGAACGGCACGGTTTAATCCAAATTGAATGTTTTCAAGATTTCTACCACCGATCATAGCAACCACTTTACCGTTATTTGGATCAACTATAGATGCACCAACTTGCATTTTAGAATCCTGGAATTGAACATAACTTGATGAATTAACGATATTATATAATTTCTTTTGAGCATCATAATCCATGTTGACCGTGATCTTTAGATTATCTCGATATGGGTCAAATCCTTTTTTCTTAACTTCAGTAATAGCTTCTTTAATATAAGGATCTGCAATTGTACGACGTTCATCATTACTATTTGAAACTTTTCTATATGGCTTTAGTCCATCGGTTATAGGGGTATTAATAGCCTCTGTAGCCTCTGATTTAGTTATCTTATTGTTATTGTACATAGCATATATAACAGAATCACGACGGTCTTTGGCAGCCTCTGGATGAGTATATGGATCATAATTGCTTGGTGCATTTGGCAAACCGGCTAGTAAGGCCATCTGCGGCAAACTAAGATGTTTTAGGGTTGTTCCATAATAATATTTGGCACCTGTTTCAGCACCGTATATACCATTATTTAGATAAACCTTATTAATATAGAACTCTAAGATTTGTTGTTTTGAAAATTTCTGACTTACTTTCATTGCTAACCAAGCTTCTTGCATTTTACGCTTAAAAGTTTGGTCTTTAGTATCAGTAGAAAATACTGTTAATTTTATCAATTGTTGAGTTAAAGTACTTCCACCTTGTAAAGTTCCTCTAGTCAAATTTGTATATGCAGATTTAACAATACGAACAGGGTCAATTCCCAATGGCTCATTGTAAAAGTTCTTATCTTCAATTGAAACAACAGCATCTTGCATCTGTTGTGGGACTTTATCGATTGTTACGTAATTTCTTTTATTGTCTCCAAGAGAAGCAATCGTTTTGCCGGTGGTATCGACAATAGTAGACGAACCACCGCTTTGAAGATTCTCCTGACTGACTACAGGAGCACGTAATGCATAGTAGATAAATATAACTAAAAATATACCGATCAATATTCCTAAGATAGCTCCAAGCCATTTCATTATATTACGAAAGGTTGAGGGGGCCTTAGGGTTTCTCCTATCTTTAGATGTATTGCTCATTATTTCTCCTTCTCACTATCAATTAATTGTTGTACAGCCTTAATATAAGGCAGAGTAGGGTTATACGACGAATTGATCTCGATGGAACAATCAGTAATTTGTTTAAATTGAATTGATTTTGCTCCATCGTGTTTTTGATTATCCCAATATGTTATCAGATTTTGAGCCGGCATGATAAAATATCTTTTCAATAGAACGTATTTTATTATTACAAAGCAAATTCCGCCTTGTTTTTGGCAAGCTTTCAAGTGATCAATTTGATGTTGATGAAAGTTTTTTAATGGAAAAGTATTTTTGTGCTTTGTCTCTTTTGCCTCAAAGTCTATATAGTATCCATTGTAAATTCCGTTATAATCAGTAGTAGATGCTTGTCTAAAATAAGCCTCTTTTATAACAGCACGACTTCTTTTAGGGTAGTCTACTTTTACTATTTGAATAGGTGTAGGTTTTTTATAGATAACAGCAATGTCATGGCTACGGTAATATTTATTACTTTCATTGATTTCTTCTTCAAGAGTCATACCTCTGTCACCAAAAAGAATTTTCTTTTTAGCAGAGGTTGATAGTGTTGGTTTGTTTGATGGTCGATTGAATTTTCGTCCATCAGGATAGTTTAAATTCAAAATATCAACTCCTATCTGTGAATTATACCATGGCAATGAAAATATTAATTAATGGAGGAACGCTCAAATGCTCAAAAATTTATGGATCACTGGGTATCGTTCCTATGAAATAGGTATGTTTAAAGATGATGATCCAAAAGCTTCTGTTATTCAAAAATTTTTTGAAGAATGTTTGATAAACTATATTGAAGATGGTACTGAGTGGGTGTTAACTGGAGCACAGTTAGGAACTGAACAAATAATTGGCAAAGCAGTAACTTCTTTAAAAGATAAAGGTTATAATATAAAGCATGCAGTAATGTTACCGTTTGCTGAATTTGGGGACAAATGGAATGACAATAACAAACGATTACTAAATATTTTTTTAAGAAATGCGGACTATGTCAATAAATTAACAAATATGCGGTATCATTCAGGTAAACAATTAAAGATATGGCAAAACTTTATGTTAGAACATAGTGATGGCTCTATTATTTTTTATGATCCAGAGAGTGGCGGCAAGCCCCAATATGATTATGATGCGATGAAGAATTATGTGGATCATGGAAAAGATTACCAAATAGAGCTTGTTGATTTTGATACTATGCAAGATTTTGCTAATATTATGTATGACAACTAGTTCAATTTATTTTTTTGCTATTAAAATAATGCAATGGGGTGTTTTTAATGAACAATATGAATCAGATGAATGGTTATAATCAACAAAATCCATCTCCAGAAAGTAATGATGGTAGCAAGTTTGCTTTAAATTATCAACCAAATGATATTCTACAAAAAGAATTTAAAAATAAAATGCGTGGATATGATCCAGTTGAAGTTGACCAATTTTTAGATGGTGTCATTAAAGATTATGAAACATTCTCCAATGAACTTAACCGTTTAAAAGACGAAAACGACGGTCTAAAACAACAATTAAGTGCTGGTGGAAATAAGCCAAACACTGAGCAACCAAGAGGATTGAAAAATAATATGCGTTCTACTATGCAACCAGCTCGTCCTGTTGCAAGTGCGAAAGCTGAAAATCCATCAACAAATTATGATATTTTAAGAAGAATATCGAATCTTGAAAGACGTGTATTTGGACATGATTTTTCTAAAGGTGTTCCAAATGAAGAAGAACATGCAGGGGTAAAACAATTTGCTTCAGCAGCCGTTCCTAACAACAATATGAATCATGATAATATGGAAAATGGCCACAATAAAATCAATCCCAATCCGATGAATAACATGGGACAAGGCCAAATGAATAACCAAAATGGTTTCAACGGCTCACCAGACCATTTCCAAGCAAATCGTCCTAACCCCAATCAAGGACAAAATATGAATGGTTTTAATAAAAATATGAATAATAGTGGAAATTATAATCAATTTTAGTTATAATAGTCCCATTGGTAAATTTTGAGTAATCGCGGCCTAGTTGTCTAGGCTGAGGAAAGTCCACGCCCGCACGGGCTGAGATGCTGGTAGTGTTCGTGCTTGGCCCAATAAGCCAAGGTACCTTTTGGTAACGGCAACGAAAGCACTAAGGTTTTTGACTATGTGTTAATAGTTTGAAAGTGCCACAGAGACGTAGTGTTGAGGGAAATCTCAGCAGTGGAACGAGGTAAACCCCACGAGCGGGCAACCCAAACTTTGGTAGGGGCGCTTCATAACGAGAAATGAATCTACTGTGAAGGCTTAATTGTAGATAGATGATTACTAACTGTATCGGATCGCCTAATCGATACATGAACAGAACGTGGCTTATAGAAATTTGCCCAAGGCAGAGGACGACTTTGTTCGTCCTTTTTTTGTATAAAAAATAAAGTTTAAGAGGAATAACATGAAATTAATTGCAACCATGTCTAGTGGTTTTGAATCTATTACAGCAAGAGAACTTCAAGATCTCGGCTATGAAACACAAACTGAGAATGGCAAAGTTTACTTTGAAGGTGAACAAGAAGATATTGCTAAAGCCAACTTATGGCTAAGAAGTGCAGACCGTATTAAGATTCTCATTGGAACTTTTAAAGCAACTACTTTTGATGAGTTATTTGAAAAGGTTTATGCCATTGATTGGGATAACTGGTTGCCATTAAATGCTGCATTTCCAATTAAAGCAAGAACTGTAAAATCAGCTTTACATTCAGAACGTGATATTCAAGCAATAACTAAAAAAGCCATTGTAAATAAAATGGCAGATATTTATATGAGACGTGGTAGACTCCCAGAATCAGGCGCTACATTTCAGATTGAAACTAGAATCCACAAAGATGAGGTCGAAGTTACATTAGACACAACAGGGGCTTCTCTTTATAAACGTGGATATCGTCAAGAACACGGTGCTGCACCACTAAAAGAAAACTTTGCTGCAGCAATGATTCTTTTAACAGTTTGGCATCCAGATATGCCATTTGTTGATCCAACAACAGGTTCTGGTACTATTGCAATCGAAGCTGCGCGCTTGGCTAGAAATATTGCACCTGGTATTCAAAGGCATTTCTTATTTGAGGATTTTGATTGGTTTGATCCTAAACTTTTAGCTAATCTCAAAGAAGAAGCAAAAGCAGGCGAGACTAATCCTGAATTAAATATTTTTGCAAGTGATATTGATGGTTCAATGATCGATATTGCAAAATTGAATGCCCATGATGCAGGTGTGTTACACGATATTCAATTCAAGCAAATTGCTTTAAAAGATTTAAAAATAGAAGGTGACGATGGAGTTGTCATCGCTAATCCACCTTATGGTCAACGTATGAGTGAAATTTCAAAAGTTAGAGAACTATACAAAGAAATGGGAACAGTTTTTTCAACCATCCCCACTTGGAGTAAGTATATTTTGACTAGTGATTTGGAATTTGAAAAGTATTATGGCGAAAAAGCCACTAAAAAGCGAAAATTATATAATGGATCTATCAGAACTGATTACTATCAATACTGGGCTACAAGACGACACTAAGATCTATCTCGTCTATTAAGGTCCCAAAGTATCAGTCCTATCATTAAAATAGTTAGAATAATGGAGAATATCCAAGACCATTTCTTATCTGAAACCGGTAATGGCATATTCATTCCATAAAAACCAGATACGATCGTGGGAATACTTAAAACAATAGTATATATTGTTAGTATTTTCATGGTCATATTTGTTTGGTTATTCAAGATATTATTATAGGTATTAGCAACACGATCAATAATATCTGAAGTTAAACTTGCTTGTTCTCTTATTTGTTCGATTTCTACGATAGAATCGTGTAAATGTTCGTGAGAACTCTTAGTTAAATTAATGCTGTGAAGTTTGCCACTAGAAATAATTTCCATTTGTTTAACAACATTAAAGTTTCCATTTATAGATGTACTAATATAAGTTATTAAATCTTGTAGATTTGAAAGCTCAAATATTTGTGAATTACCTGATCTCTTTTTCTTGATATGATCTTGAATACGGTTTCTATTATGGTTAATTTCGTTTATCATGTCGTTATAGTCATTAGTTATTTGATCGAAAGCATTAAATATCAATGACCAAATCCTATCATCTGAATCGTTCTCCAACATTTTGTTAGCTTTAATAATATAGTCTTTAACATAATGGGTCTGATTGTTAGTGAATAAAAATATATTGTTTTCTTTAATGGCAAACGAAATAGGTAAAGTGATTTCTGAAGCTTCACCTAGTATGCTTTGTTCATTTTGAGCATTAAAAACAATTAAAAATACATCACTTGGTTCATCATATTCAAGACGAGCACGTTCATTTGTATCATCGGCATAATCTAAAATTTCATTAGTTATTCGATAATTTTCGATTAAATTGGTTCTATCATCATCGTTAAGTTCCTTTATTGAATGAATATCAATTAAGTTAATATTGTTAGTTATTTTTTCTTGGGTAATCATAATTGAACTCCTTGTCGAAAATAATCATAGCATAAATGCCATATAACCGAAGTAGAATAATATGTCAAATTCTACTTTTTCTTTTCGTGACAAAATGTCCAATGACAAAACAAGAGTAGGGTACATGTAAATTATATTTAAATAAAAAAGGGTCGCAATATGCGACCCTTTTTCCAATACTTTATGGAGTAAATAAAGTTACCAAGTCATCCTTAGGGATTCCTTTAAAGTAATCATCCAAATTGAATTTATCTAAAATTGCTAAAATATCATCACGATCAAATTTAACATTTAAAAGTTCTTTCTTAAGATCAGTTGTATCTTTCATACCGAAATAATCACCGTAAATTTGAACATCAGAAATTTTACCATCGGCAATATTATAACGAATATCAACTGTTCCCATGTCGAAATGTTTTCTCTTCTTTGAAGTGAAAGCAGGTGATTTTCCATAAACCCAATCCCAATTGTAATAGTACTTTTCTTTGAGTTTATCGATTTCTTTTTGATCCTCTGGTGTAATTACATATTCGTGTGACTTAATATCATCAAGATTTTTGGCATGGAATAATTCTAGTAATAGCTTATCTCTAAATTCTTCAGTACTTAGGTTTTGATACTCTTTTGCTAAGTATGGACGAAGATTAGTTACACGACTTCTAATTGATTTGATACCTTTTGATGCAATCTTATCTTTTTGAACGTGTAATGCATCTGTTAAGACATCTAAATCCACATCAAGTGATAATGTACCATGTGAGAATGTTTTACCATTTTTAGAATACATTGCGTTTCCAGAGAATTTCTTGCCATCAACAAGCAAATCATTTCTACCTGAAACTTCTGCGGTTGTTGCTCCCATTTGATGTAGCGCATCGATGATTGGTTGTGTGAATGACTTAAAGTCACCAAAATTACTATCATCTGAATCTACCATGAAACTGAAGCAAAGATTTCCAAGGTCTTGGTATACAGCACCACCACCAGATAGACGGCGAGTAACTGTAATATTATGATCTTTAATGTAATCAGCGTTGATTTCTTCCATTGTATTTTGGTTTCTACCAACAATGATACATGGTCCTTCAATGTAAAACATAACAAGTGGTTCGTTAAATTCAACATTGTTCATCAAATACTGTTCAGTTGCTAAATTATCACGAATATCGCGATCTTTCATTACAACGTAGTACATACAAAGTGCCCCCTCGGCTATTAATTGAAAACGTTTTTATCATACCATATAATTTAAGAATTATATAATGAAAACAATTGTTATAAACGTCTAATCTTAAGTAATTCCTGATGAACTAAAGCATGCGCCTGTCTATTGTCCTTGTCAGCAATATGTTTTACAAAATAGCTAGGGAAGTACTGAAGTTTCTTTAATATTTGGTCTAATATGTCTTGATAACTTTTAGAGTATTTTTTTCCTATACTATCGGTTAAAATCTTACTATCGGAATGAATAAAGAGAATATCTAACATTTTCATTTCAATAATTTTATCTAAAGCTTTGTCTAAAGCTAAGAATTCCAAGTAATGATTATCGACTGCTTTTGTCTGTTGGACAAGTGTTGTCGTTTCGTCATTATTTTTTATTACGTATGCAATGGCGGCAATATTTAAATTAGTATTTAAACCAGCGTCGGTGTACAATTTAATCATATTATCAAAAGCCTTTCAGGAGAAATTATGAAGAAGTATTACGTACAACCCACAGGATCATGGGGCATTATTATATGGTCTTTAGCATTAAGTATCATCTTTTTTGGGATAATTATGCAATTAGAGATTTTTGAATTAAGTATTGTGCCCTTCATTATTTGGTTTGTAGGAATCATTTATATTTTTTATGTAATATCTAATTCTTGGATTAAAGTATCCAAAGATCAGATCATTGTCAAAGAACCTAACTACTACAAGGCAAGAATTTTTGATCGTGACGATGTTTGCTTAAAATATATAAACGATTACTTAGTTATGATTAGTTTTAAAAATCATGATTACTTTCCAATGAAGGTTGTTTCAACAAAGAAGATTTTATCATCAATTAAAAGAAAAGCGGGTGGAACAAATGTCATTTCCAAGTGATATTGAAATAGCTCAAATAAATGAACACGATAATATGAAAAATATCGAAAGAATATCTGGATTATTAGGTTTAGATACTGAAGATATTGAACCTTATGGTCACTATAAAGCTAAAATTTCTAGTAATGGAATTAGAAAAGCAATGAAACAGGAGAATGGTAAATTAATTTTAGTTACATCTATTAATCCTACTCCTGCCGGTGAAGGTAAATCCACAGTAGCGATTGGTCTTGCTGATTCTATGCAGGCTATTGGTGAAAAAACGGTTTTGGCTTTACGTGAGCCTTCTTTAGGCCCTGTTATGGGTATGAAGGGTGGAGCTACTGGTGGAGGATATGCTCAAGTAGTTCCAATGGAAGATATTAATCTGCATTTTACTGGTGATATGCATGCATTAACAAGTGCAACTAATACTTTAGCAGCCTTGATCGACAACCATTTACATCAAGGCAACAAATTAAACATTGATCCAAGAAGAATCGTTTGGAAGAGAGTTCTAGATATAAATGATAGAGCTCTAAGAAATTCCGTAATAGGAATAGGTGGGCCAACAAGCTCTATTCCACGTGAAGAACATTTTGAGATCACTGTTGCCAGTGAATTGATGGCAATTCTTTGTTTATCACAAGACTTAGATGATCTTAAAGAACGTATCTCTAAAATTTTAATTGCTTACACCTATGATAAAAAGCCTATTTTTGTTAGGGATTTGGGTGTTGAAGGCGCAATAACAGTATTGCTTAAGGATGCCTTGAAACCAAACTTAGTACAAACTTTGGAAAATACTCCAGCCATTGTTCATGGTGGTCCTTTTGCTAACATTGCTCATGGATGCAATAGTATCTTAGCAACAAAGTTAGCTATGAAATTAGGAGATTATGCAGTCACAGAAGCTGGATTTGGTGCTGATCTTGGTGGTGAGAAATTCTTAGATATAGTAACGCCTAAATTAGGTCATACTCCTGATGCAATTGTTATTGTAGCAACTGTTAGAGCTCTTAAATATAATGGTGGACAAAAACTTGCTGAATTAAAAGAAGAAGATTTAAACGCTTTGACAGTCGGCTTTAAGAACTTAAAACGTCATGTTCAAAATATGCGTTACTATCATATTCCAGTTGTTGTTGCTATAAACAAATTTGAAACGGATACCGATAATGAGCTTAAATTATTGAGAACTCTTTGTGAAGGTATTGGAGTAGACGTAGAAATAGCTGATATTCATCATAAAGGTAGTGATGGTGGTAAGGATTTAGCTCGTATGGTCGTACGTGCTACTGATAAAGAATCAAATTACACTAGATTATATGATGATGCTCAACCAACCGTTGAAAAAATTGCTACAGTTGCATCAGAAATTTACGGTGCAAATAATGTTGAATATAGCAAGAAAGCTGAGAATCAGCTAAAAGTATTAAAAGAAAATGTTTGGGACGAAATGCCTATTTGTATCGCTAAAACACAATACTCATTAAGTGACGATCCTAAGCTACTAGGAAGTCCCAGAGATTTCACTCTACATGTAAAGGAAATTGTTCCAAAGCTTGGTGCAGGATTCATCGTAGTTTTGACCGGAAGTATTTTGACAATGCCTGGTTTACCAAAGAAACCCGCAGCATTGAATATGAATATTGATAATGATGGAACAATTAGCGGATTATTCTAATGCCGGCAATTTATGCTATTGTTTTAATTTTACTAGTGGTAGGTGACCAGACTCTTAAGTTATATGTGGTAAATAATATCGCCACTTTACACTTTCAAGAAGTTATACCTGGAATCTTATCTTTAACACATATTACAAATACAGGTGCAGCTTGGAGTATGTTGGAAGGAAAAATGATTTTCTTCTATATTGTAACGATTATTGCTATTATTATTTTGAGTTACTTATTTATCAAAGCTCCCAAAAATAGTTACACTTATCGATTTTCTTTGATTTTTCTTTTAGCGGGAGCGATAGGTAATGCAATCGATCGATTTACTCAGCATTATGTAATTGATATGTTTAGTTTTGATTTTATTAACTTCCCAATTTTTAATTTGGCCGATACTTATATAACCGTAGGAGTCATTTTAATAATTATCTCTTTAATTTTTACGTCAGCAGGTGATCAATATAAGCACTAAAGTACAATTAACTTTTAACGAACCAACAAAATCTCGTTTGGACAATTTTGTTAGCGAAAATTTAAATGATCAGACAAGATCACAAATTCAAAAATATATTAAAGAAGGAAACATCTTAGTAAATAGTAATATTGTTGAAAAAACCGGTGCTAAATTAACTTCCGGCGATGTAATTGATATAACTATTCCTGATGAAAAGCCCATTGAGGCAGTTCCGCAAGATATTCCACTTGATGTTATATATGAAGATAGTGATGTATTAGTAGTTAATAAACCACAAGGAATGGTAGTCCACCCGGCTGCCGGACATCCTGACCATACGCTAGTCAATGCAATTTTATATCATAGTAAAATCAATGATAACGATATCTTACGTCCAGGTATTGTTCATAGGATCGATAAAGACACTTCTGGTTTATTGATGGTTGCAAAAAATGATTTGGCAAAACAATCTTTAATGAAGCAATTGAAAGATAAAACCAATTTAAGAGAATATCTAGCAATTGTTCATGGTAACTTCAAGGAGACGAATGGTAAAATCAATGCTCCAATTGGACGTTCTAAAAAGGATCGTAAAAAACAAGCAGTCGTTGACGATGGACGTTCAGCTGTTACTCATTTTACTGTTTTAGAACAGTTTGACGAATATTCTTTATTAAGATTAAAATTAGAAACTGGAAGAACTCATCAAATAAGAGTTCACATGAAATATATTGGACATCCAGTTGCAGGTGATCCTCTTTATGGACCTAAGAATACTTTACAGGGAAATGGACAGTTTCTACATGCCCAAAAATTAGGGTTTGAACACCCAAGAACTCATAAATGGCTAGAATTTTCAATCGACCCGCCAGAAATTTTTCAAGAAACTTTGAATAAACTGCGCAGTTGACAGTCGTAGCTTAGTGCTATAATCTGAAAATAAGTTTATGTGAGAAAAATTATAAAGATCACTCACAATAGTGGGTGATCTTTTTTATAAGGAGAAGCTTTATGGCTAAAGAAATAATTGACGGACAAACAATGACTCGTGCATTGACTAGAATAACTTATGAAATAATAGAGCGAAATAAAGGAATTGACGATTTAGTTTTAGTTGGTATTAAAACTCGTGGAGTTTTTGTAGCACATAGAATAGAATCACGCTTAAAACAATTGGAAAATATCAGTATCCCAGTCGCAGAACTAGATATAACTCCTTATCGAGATGATATGACACATGAAGAAATAGAAAATATTAATATTCCACCATTGGATATTGATATTGATAAAAAACATATTATTTTAACAGACGATGTTTTATATACAGGTAGAACAATTCGTGCCGCTATGGATGCTTTAATGAAATTTGGACGCCCTAAAAAGATCTCTTTAGCAGTTTTAGTTGACCGTGGACATAGAGAATTACCAATTAGAGCCGATTTTGTTGGTAAAAACATACCAACATCTCAAAAAGAAAAAATTCGCGTTTCAATGAAAGAAATTGACGGCGAGGATAAGATCGAAATCGAATAATTTGAAGGAGTTCCTTTCAATATGAAACGATATCTAATTTTGGAAGATGGAACAGTATTTCCTGGTGTTGGATTTGGATCTTCAATAATTACTACTGGACAGTTAGTTGTTTCAAACAATAGAACTGGTATTGAGCAATCAGTAACTGATCCTGATTCTGAAGGTCAAATTATAGCATTTACCGTTCCTGCAATAGGATTATCTGGAATAAATAGAGACTTCTATGAATCAATTAATTCACAATGTAAGGGTGTAGTTATAGGTTCATCTAGTTCAGCAACCGTTGATGGATCAATTCCTTTTGGTGATTGGATTGAAACACTTGGAATCCCTGGAATTAAAAATGTTGATGTAAGAGCTTTGTCAAAACATATATCTGAACACGGCGAAATGAAAGCTAGTATTATGGATACTCATGATGAGCATGCAATTGATCAGATCAAGGCCTTAGTATTGCCACCTGATCTTGTAAAGCGTGTATCTACCAAACAATCTTATCCCAATCCAAATATGGGATTAAAAATGGTAGTAGTTGATTTGGGATTGAAATACTCAATCTTACGACAACTTTCATATAGGGACTGTAATTCGGTTATTGTGAATTATAATGCTTCACCTGAGGAAATTGAAAGTTTACATCCGGACGGAATCATTTATTCAAATGGACCCGGTGATCCAACTGACCTTCCAAATACAATTGAAAATATTAAGGTACTGCAAAAAAAATATCCTATTCTAGGAATTGGATTAGGTAATTTATTAATTGCATTAGCAAACGACTGTAAAATCGAACCATTAGACCAACCTCATCACGAATCATCCTTAGCTGTAAAAGAAGTGGCCAGTGGGAAAATTGATTTTGTTAATCATAACCATTCATATACAATTGATCCTAAATATATTAGCGCTTCTGATTTTATCGTAACTAATATCTGTGTTGCTGACGGTAGTATCGAAGGTATGCGTCATGAATATTTGCCAATTATGTGTGTCTTATTTGAACCTGAGGCAGCTCCTGGCCCAACCGATGGTTATTATGTTTTTGATGAATTTATTGATTTAATTGGTTCAACTAAGAACCAGTATGGAGGTGTTGATCGGTGGCAATAAGTGATGTACACAACATTTTAATTATTGGCCCAACGTCAAGTGATAAAAATGTAGATTTATCAACGGCTCTTTACGATACGGTAGAAATACTTCATAAGTTAGGATACAAAACATCCATTATTGTTGAAGACCCAACGTCGTTACTATCATCAGGAGAATTTTTGGATCGAATTATCGTAGAAAAAGTAACTGGAGATAATATTTTAAAATATTTAAATGACTATCATCCAGATGCAATTTTACCAACCATTGGCGATAAAAATGCTCTTGGAATCGTAGCAAGTTTAAACGGGAAAATAAGTAATATAAGAATTCTAGGAACCAATTATTTGGCCTCATTAGCGACATTTAAACGTGAACTATTCATTAAACGATTGAGTCAAAATGATTTGCCAGTTATTAATTTTGTTTCTTCCGATGATGAAACAGAAATCTATAGCTTTATTAGAAAAATCGGTTTTCCCATAATTGCTAGACGAAAATATTCTAATCGTCATTTTAGTGGTTGGACAAATATTAATAATCTGTTTGAATTAGATAACTTTATGGCACTAGAGGAACTAGAAGATACTAAAATTGAAATTGAAAGAAGCATTCGTGGTTTTAGTGAATATTCATTTACTGTCATGCGCGATCGTTATGAAAATGCGGCTTTAGTCGGAACTATCGAAGATATTGAACCTATTGGTATTCACCATTTGGACTCTAATTTAATATCCCCAGCGGTTTCTTTGAATGACTCTAAATTACAAAAATTACGTAACTATTCTATCAAGTTGGCTCAAGCTTTCAATGTAGTTGGCGCTTGTACAGTTCACTTTGCATATAATCATAAAACAAATGAATGCTATATTACTGAATTTATCCCACGCTTGAGTGAGGAAACTAAATTCTTAGAATATGCAACTAGTTATCCATTAGCAACTGTTGTAGTCGAATTGAGTCTTGGATATCACCTTGATAAGGTCCAACTAGATTCAGGTAGTAATTTTAATGGAGCAACCGAACCATTTGTAGATCATATAACCTCAAGATTCCCACTTTGGACTGATCCTAAACAAAAGTATTTGGGTCCAAGTAAAACTTCAAATTCTAGTATTGTCGTCAATGGATTCAGTATTGAAGAGGTCCTCAATAGAGGTGCTTTGAATGACAAAATAAATGATAATCTTGAGCGATATAACAAATTGCGTCAATTAAATGATGATGAACTTTTTGAAAAAATTATTCATCCAACTAATTGGATGCTTGATGTATTATTAGAAGCTTTAAGAAGAAAGTTCGAAATACCTGTTTTATCTGAAGTAACTAGTATTAATGTACCTTATTTAGTGGCACTACAAAATGTAATGGATAATAGTGCGGTTATTCGAGATGACGAAGTTGACGAAAACAATATTGAAAGACTTGTTGAATATGGAATTAAGGGTGTCGGCAATAGTAAATTATTGATGAACTCGGATGATATTGTTACTAAAACAGTCGTAAAGAGCAAACGCTCGATTGGAGCATCTGGACCTGGATTCATGAATCATAACTACTTTGTTACAAGTGGAATATCGAATGATATAGAATTTAATGATAGAAATAAAATAATAGTTAGATCTCCTATAATTACTTCCAAAAGAGATATTATGGTTCGCCAATTTGTTTTATTACAACTTGTTAAATCTATCGAACAAAATGGATTAGAACCAGTCGTAATAGGGCGTGAACCTTGGACTGCTCCTTTGTCAGTTCGATACAATGTTTTAGAAATAGATGATCCTCATCGTGAAATGAGTGAATTGAATTTAATTCCAGAGAACAAAATCTTTAAGATTATCGATTTTTCTAAATTTTGGAACTTGGATACAAGCGACAGTGATAATAAAAATATTTTTCAAATAAATGCTAGAGAACTAAAAAATGTAAATATTGCCGGCGATACAACTATAAAGGTTATGGTTGTTACTGATGGTAAAAATTACCTAGCACCATCAATTATTTACAGAACAAAGAAAAATTCTCAAACATACGAAATAAGTGACTTTAACAACTTTTTGAGTGTTGAAAATAAAGATGAAATTTTGACAATTATCAAGCATGAATTGGATCTATATAAAGAGATAAATATATTTAATTTAGAAATTGTAAAGAGAAATGATCACTGGGTCGTAACTAAAGTTTATGAGGGTATGACTGAAGATATAATTAGACATGAATTAGCTAGTTCAGTTCATGTTATTGATACATTAGTAAAATTAATCTTAGGTAATAAGATTGATGAAGGATTAAATCTAGATGAAATTTTTAAAAACTATGATAGTGATTATCTAGTTACTGTTAATGAGAAGAAATTTAGGTTTATGGATTATGATGAAGTTAATAAACTAATTCAGAGTATATAAAAAACGTCGAATTTACACTTCAAATGTAAATTCGACGTTTTCTTATTCTTTTAATTTAGCTACTAAATCTCTATCTGGATCAACAAGAATTGTTTTTTGACCTTCAAAAATTACAAATCCAGGCTTAGCACCATTGGGTTTTCTTATATTACGAACTTGAACATAGTCAACCGGTACCTTATCTGAATCCCTTGCTTTTGAGTAATACGCCGCAATTTTAGCTGCTTCAACAATAGATTCTTCATCAGGGTCGCTATCTTTTAAAATAACATGTGATCCTGGAATATCTTTAACATGAAGCCAGTAATGATTCTTTTGGGCTAGTTTCATTGTTAATTTATCGTTTTCGATATTGTTTTTACCGACAACCATTTCTATTCCGTTAGTAGTAACAAATTTTTCACCGACAGTCTTTTTGCGCTTCTTACGACCATTTTTACGCTTCTTCTTAATGTAACCAGATTCTATAAGCTCTTCAATAATACCGTCAACATCCTCTATATCAACATATTCCAATGATGCTAAAACAGATTCCAAATAATTTATTTCATTATTTGTTATTTCAAGTTGCTCTTTAATATGAGGGATAGAATTTTGTAATTTACGATATTTCTTATAGTAACTTTGAGCATTATCTGACGGTGAATACTCAGGGTTCAACTTGATTTCTACTTCTTCATTATTGTAGTAGTTAGTCAACTTAATAGATTTAGAACCACGTTGAATCTTAGACATATAAGTCGTCAATAATTCGCCGTAAAGGTTATATTTATCCATTATCTCAGTTTGCTTAAGTTGTTTATTGAGCTTCTTAACCTTAGACTTATCCTTTTTAAGGATAATACTCAATCTGTGAGTAATACTCTTTGTTTGCTGCTCAATACGATCAACCCTAGCACGATCCAAATAATAATTATCCAGCAATTCACTTAGACTACTATAATTTTTAGAATCTTTGGTAGTTTTACTAAACGGAATAGGGAAGAAACCCAGTTTTCCATTCTTAATCAGATGTGCTGCATTAGGAGTAGGTGAGTCATAACTCAAAATAATATTATGGGCTTCATCTAAACGAGCAAATAATTCATCTGAAGTATCAATGCCGATACCTTCAAATTTTTGACGAATATCACCTGCAGACTCCAATCCATCAAATTCTTTTTGACTAGCCTCAAACGGATTCATTTTGTCTTGCTTTGGAGGCAATTTATAATCATCGTTAGGTAGTAGGCCACGAAAGCTATTGTTTTCCGGAGAAACACGTTTAATTAAATCGATAATTTTACCTGTTTCCTTGTTAATTAAGAAAATGTTGCTGTGACGACTCATAATTTCTATTATAAGTGTATATTCATGAATATCACCTAATTCATTTTTTGCACTTAATTCAATCATTACGATACGATCGTTATTAAGCTGATGAAATCCTTGAACAATAGCACTAGTGATATATTTTCTAAGTGACATAACAAAAGTGGCCGGTTTTGCAGGATTTTCAAAAGGCTGTTTAGTTATTTGCACTCTGGCATAACTAGGATGAGCAGACAGTAGTAATTGTTGGTTTTTTCTATTACTTCTAATTGTCAAAATCAACTCATTTGCAAAGGGTTGTTGTATCTTGGCAATTCTGCCACCCGTTAAATTTTGGTTCAATTCGTTTACCATAGCATGCGTAAACATTCCGTCAAATGACATATTTAAAGTAATCCTCTCTTATAAAAAATAATTAAAAAACAAATTTTGCTTTTTACCAAGTGGCAAAAAAATAGCAAAAGTAATATGATATAATCTAATGGTCATACAATCATTATACGTAAGTAAAACAAGGAATTGATAATTTTATGAAAATAGCCATCGTTACAGATAGTACATCATACCTACCGCGAGATATCGTCGATAAATATCATATAACTGTTGTTCCAATAGAGGTAGTTTTTGATAATAAGACATATCGCGAAGATATTGATATCACAACAGCGGAGTTCTATGAACTCTTGAATAAATCAAAGGAATTGCCATCTACAGCGCAACCTTCAATCGGTGAAATGATGAATATCTACGATAAATTGGCCAAAGAAGGCTATGATACCGTAATTTCCATCCATTTAGCAAGTACAATCTCAGGATTTGTTAATAATTTAAAAAGTGCAGCTGCATCAATTAAAAATATTAAAGTTATACCATACGATTCATGGATCACAGTTAGATTAATGGGGTATATGGTTCAAGAAGCCGCAAAAATGGCACAAGAGAACAAGTCACTTGATCAAATTATTGAAAGACTTAATACTCTCAGAGATTCAATGGGAGAAGCATTCGTAGTAAATGATCTTAAGAATTTAGTTAAAGGTGGACGTTTGTCAAACACTTCTGCAGTAATTGGAACAATGTTAAACATTAAACCTTTACTAGAATTTGACGATAAGAGTCATAAAATTGTCGCATACGATAAAGTACGTTCAATTAAAAAGGCTAAACTAAAAGCTGAAGAAAAGCTAGAGAAAGCCATCGGAAATTCTCAATATCCTTTAAGATTATTAGTTATTGATGCTGACGATAAAGAATCTGGAGATATCTGGGCAAAACACTTAAAAGAACGTCATCCTGAATTAACTTTAGATAGATCATATTTTGGACCAGTAATTGGTGCACATTTAGGTAAAGACGCATTAGCAATTGCTTGGATAAGAGATTTCGAAAAATCTTAACGAATTTATTTTTAAAGAGCCATAAGGCTTTTTTATTTTGCCCTTTTACTTTAAAATATAGTTTATAGATATTTATTTTTATATCGTTTATTTTCCTATAAGAAAAGGGGATTTATTATGTTTTCAAAAACAAAAAAAATAGCTGTTCTTTTAGCTTCAGGAGTACTATTATCAACATCATTTAGTACAACTGCATTTGCTGATACAACAGCTAATTCAGATACAGCGGTTTCTACGGCTACCAACAATACCGACAACGGTAATAGCCAAGTTAATACGACAGATTCTAATGCTAACAATAGCAGTAATACAAACACAGCGTCTACTCAAAATAATAAGCAAACTGCTATAACTCAATCTAAGGCTTCAGATATTGATGTAAATGCTGTTAAAGAAGCAATGCTAACGGAAATAAACCGTTTGCGTTCTCAAAATGGACTAAATCCCTTGACCTCAGTAGATGTACTAAATACATATGCACAATCAAGAACTGATAGCTTTACTAATACTGGTGTAGATGATCACGCCGGTTGGGATTCAGCAAACATGTACCCATATAATCAAAGCGCAGAGGAAAATATTGCTCAAACCCCTTTGTCAATTATGGGAACTAATGATCCTACAACAATTGCACAAAAAATTACTACAGAATTTTATGTAGAAAAATATGATCCTGAACCAAATTATGGTCATCGTAAAAATATGTTGAATCCATATGTAAACTACATTGGAATTGGTGTTACAGTTGCAAATGGCATGATCTACTTCTCACAAGAGATCGGTAATGACCAGGCAGCTAATGACAAAAATGATGCAAATGATATGTACAATTACTATTTAACTAATAACAATGATTTTGCTAATGTCTCCAATTACGATCTAGCTGATTCAGCTCGTGAAAGTACAAATCCGGACTACGTTTCAAGGGATAACTACACAACCTTAGATCTTCGTGGTGGTGTAACAACTAAGGGCAACTATGTCAGCGTTTATGATAGAAATGGTAACAAGTATGACAGCATTGCATTACAACCTCATACTGATTGGGCTTCAGATTTAATTTCTATCATTAATAATAATATTTATTTCCACGTGTCTACTAATGGTTTTGTTTTAGCCGATGATGTTTTACCATGGGCAACATTCTTAGCGGGTACAATCGTAAGAACTAACACTAATGCTCAAATATATGATGATTATGGAAATCCTACAGGACAATATTTAGCCTCAGGTTCCGATTGGATCACTGATCGTCGTTCAACAAACTTAACTACTGGTTCAAAAATGTATCGAGTAGGAACAAATGCTTGGTTAAGAGCTGCTGATTTATCATATTAAACATTTTTAAGATATTTGCTTTTAGCAAGTATCTTTTTTTATTGATTTAGTTGTGTCATAGTACATGTAAAAAGCAGTCTGATCTCTTTAGTTAATAAAGAGACCAAACTGCTTTTTTTAGCCGTTATTTATACATAAAACTCATTTTAAACTACATCTTATCCAATCCTTGACGCTGCTCTTCATCAATAATATGAGTATATAAACCTGTAGCACTGGTAGAATTTTGACCTAACTGAGTGGCCACTAATTGTTCATTCTTTGTGGCCAAATATAACTTGGATGCTAACGTATGTCGCAATTTATGAGGTGTTATGCGCACTTTAAATACGGATGAATATTTAGCAACCATTTTTTCTATTGAATTAGCTTGCATACGTGATGCTTTCCCTCGATAAACGCTCAGAAAAAGGGCACGATCAGCATTAGTAGCGTGATATATTTCTTTACGATCATTAATATAATTTTGGATATATGGTAAAGTCCATGGTGCAATTGGGACAGTATCACGTTGACCACCTTTACGAACGACTCCAATTGTCCCAGTCTTTAGGTTTATGTTACGAAGATCAGCATTTGCGGCTTCGGATACACGAAGGCCGCTTCCCAATAACAACGCATTAATTGCTAGATCCCGCTTTTTATCACGATAAAAGTAACGTTTCTGAACAGGGGAAAGACTAGATTCATATTTATTATCAATAAAATCAAGATAATCATGATCAGTATTACCTAGCATCAATTTCGTTTTTAAATTGGCAGCCCTTGTCGCATAAGTCTCACTAGTTCTAACCAAGGAGATTTTATGCATAACGTTTCGGTAAAAGTAGGCTTCACCATTCTCGTCTTCAGTATCTTCGGTTAAATATTTAAATAACGATGAGAGGGCATTTAAGGAACGATTAATTGTTGGATGTGTACGACTGCCTGTCGCACCCGTCAGCTTTGTTTGATTGAGTAGGGCAGACTTGTACAATTCAACTGTTTCTTTTTTTAATTTTGCTAATACTTGAATATTAATATCAGCAGGTTGGGTTACGGGTACGATGTTCTCACTGATCAACCAGTTAAAGAATCGTCTAAATTCTGTAAGGTATTGATACAATGTAGCGGGTGACAGGGGGATAGTTGATTTTGCTTGATAATATTCTTTAACGTACCAAGGTGAACTGGAAAGTTCTTCTTCGATTAATTTTAAATAATGTTGTTTTTCCATAGGAGTATTCTCCAAACGTATGTTCTAATAGTATTTATGATACTGATGAATGTAAAAATAAGCAAGTCCCCTAGCAAATTTTTACTTACCACTGTCTTTAAAATATTTGTTTTAATGAAAGTACACAATTAAGAACACACAAGATACTCAATGGATCATTAAGTCTAATAAATACTATAGTTATTGAAAAACCACTCATATCAAGGTTTTTGAGTAATTATATAAATATTTCAACAATTACTCACAACCGTTGAAGTAACTAATTAAATGGCTACAAATGGCTTCACAACAACTTTCGTGGAGGTTTTGAACTGTAATTATACATACATATTTGGATTCTATCGATTATATTATCGAATTAAAATGACAATAATCAATCAAATACTGTTTAAGTTTTTTTAGTATCTGATGATGCACAATAATATTTAATATCAGCATTTAAATAGTAATTATGACTTATGTTTTAGACGGACCCTGAGACGTCGAGTTCATTTAACAGCTATAAGGTTATGGTTTGTCTGTTAAAATCAATACAGCTTAGATATATAAATTACCAATGTGTAAGATTTAATTGGTAGCAAAGCAATAATTACGTAAGTGAATTCTAAGCACAAGTTCATACTTTAGTTGGTGTGGTCATCGTTAAAATGTCTTAGAATGATCCTAGAAGGATACTTAAATGTTGGATTTACAAAATCAAGTCTTTAAGTATGTTTGACTGGTGTTAGATAATTATATTATTATCCTAAGCATTTTACTTAATCAATTTGCTGACGAACAATCAATTGAATAAAGACAATAAGTTGATTGTGTAAAAGGCACCCGTAAAATGTAGGAAAACGGCAGGTTAGAACTGTTGGTTTTCC
>NZ_AZDG01000009.1 GCF_001434665.1 Companilactobacillus tucceti DSM 20183
GCCGAAAACCTACATTTCTTTCTGCCGAAAACCTACATTTTTAAACTGCCCTTGACAGACAACTTTATCTAATGCTAAAAGTATTTTAAAAGATAGACATTTTACATATAAAAGGCGTGTTAATCATTGGTTGGGTAATGGGGCTTACTTTTTCATAGAAGATAGAGATGCTGCAAAATGGTGGTCCAGTTGTATAAAGGATCAAGGGAAAAAAGCAGTACTGTCTGTTGATATACAAATTGATGAGTCAGATTTGTTGGATTTAGATAGTATGGGTGGGTCTAAGGAATTTATGGATTTTTATAATGACTTAAAGGACGCTCCCTTTCAATTTAAGTTTACTGAAGAGGAACAAGACTTTATTCATAAACACCCTAAAGAAAAGAATCATGTCATATGGTCTAAAATATTAGAATTATACATGCAATTAAATCCTTATAGGGCGTGTTGTAGAACTTTTGAAGTTAATGTAAATAAGTTTAAAATAGAAGAAATCGGATTTTATGCTCAAGAAAGGCAATTAAATATTAAAGATCAACAACTTATAGATTTTGACAGAATCGAGTTGATGAATGTATAGTATAATTATCAATGGAGGTGGGACTTATGTACACCAAAGAACAAATATTAAAAGCAGCTGAGGAAATAGGATTAGCTGTTGAATTGGCTCCAGAAGGTACTAAAGCAGCATTTGTTTCGCCAGATGGTACTATTTATAGTAAGTTAGAAGATAATCCTGTGGAGGACTTCCTACCAGATATTAATTTAAATTATCGTTCATTCGGAGAAATTGAGTTTAATGATTATAGTGAATATTCTGATAATTTGGAATTTTCCAATGAATTTAATAATGGATCTATTAATAAAAATATAAAGAAGGAGAAGCAAAAAGATGCTTCTCTTTTTTGTTGTATTTTTATGCTATTATAAAGTCATAATTCAATTAGATTACTATTTGGGGAAATAATTATGACGAAGAGTACAGAACCAATAATGAAGTTAAACGGATATTCTATAAAAGATTTAGAATACACAAAAGAAAAGAATAGATTGGAAAAGTATGATTCCGGTTTTCAGTATTCTCCATCAGTTGGTGTCGACTTTAAAGAGAACAAATCTATAGTTACGCTTAAAATTTCTTTAAAAGACGGAAGTAGTAGATTTGGTGTCAAACTTGTTATACAAGGACAATTTGATATTAGTGAATCGCTATCTAAAAGTGGTGAGGATGCAATTGCTGAAGCTATGTTTGTTAATGGTACGGCAATATTGTTTCCTTATGCTCGTAGTGTGATTTCTATGATTACTGGTCTGGATTCTAGTAGTACCGTTTTATTGCCAACAATTAACACAACAGAATTATGGGAAAACTATAGCGATAAATCAAAAAATAATGGCAAGTAGTAAATCTAAGCAAGTTGCTTTAACCAATAACGCCCGACATTTCACTGGTGAAAAAATAACCATCCTATCGCAAGTAGGATGGTTATTTATATGTTGGGTATAACACAGTTTCTCATTATTTTTGAGTAGAAAAAATTTCCTTTTCTTTTTCAGATAAATTATCCATTAATATTTTAGAAATTTCTTCTGGTGTTTCCTTGCAACCATTTATTACCCAACACTTGGTTGCTTGTGTTAAACCGGCCACATTGAACTCTGCTAAATATATTAATTTAGTATCCAATTTTTTTATATTTAGTTTAGTTTTATATTGATCAGTTGTATATTCCATAGCACTTTTTCGGTAGTAATCGGTGAATGAATTTTGTCCTTCGTACTCGAATATTTTTTTGAAAAAGTTCTTATTGTTATATATCATAGTTGATGTGTCTATCGATAATTGTCTGAAGTTGTTATCAATTTTGTATTTTTCTTGAATGTCCTTATTAAATGTTTCAAATATCCAGTTTACTAAATCGAACTTATCTTTGAAGTGGCGATAAAATGTTGCTCTTGATACATTTGATTTGGAAGTAATATCTTGAATTGAAATATCTTTTAAATCAATATTTTCAGAAAGTAATTCCTGTAAAGAATTTGAGAGGGATTCGTCGATCAGGTTATTTACGCTCATTTGAATTTCTCCTATTTAAATAAAATGTGTGACATAAAGGATAATTTGTCTATTAGTGAGACACGTTAACTATATTGTAACTTAAAATATTAATACGAATATCTTATTGTCATAGGTGGAAAGAGATTTTGAATCGAGGTAAATGACTATGGGAAATAGGATCACTGAAATTTTAAATATTGAAAAGCCAATTATTCAAGGACCATTATTATGGTTAACTGACGCCAAACTAGTGGCAGCTGTAAGTAACGCTGGTGGTATGGGTATGTTAGGTTTTAATGCCGGACAAACAGCCGTTACAAAATCAATCGATGAAACTATCGAAAGAATGCGTCAAGAAATTGAAAAAACAAAGAAATTAACAGATAAACCATTTGGAATCAATTTTGGACCAACTGGAACTGATAATGATCCTTTCTCAGAACCAATGTTGAAGCTCATCATCGAAGAAAAGATTCCTGCCGTTACATACGTAGGACCGATTGTACCTGAGCTATTTAAGAAATTAAAAGATAACAATATCAAAATCATTTATCGCTACATTACCCCAACTATCGAGAATGCTAAAGAGGCTGAAAAAAATGGTGCTGATATTATAGTTGCTACTGGATTTGATGAAGGTGGTACTGTGCCTGAAAGAGTTATCGGAACTTTCTCAATCGTTCCTATGATTGTAGATGCAGTGGATCATACGCCTGTAATGGCAGCAGGTGGAATTACTGATGAACGTACCGCTAAGGCTGCGTTTGCACTAGGTGCCGAAGGTGTTTATGTTGGAACGGCATTTTTAGCTAGTGAAGAATCAAGAATGGCAGATAATATCAAACGACAAATGCCAGATATAAATGCTGAAGATGTGTTGATGTATCGTTCTGTGCCTGCATATTATCGTTCTATTCCAGGAGAGCTTCCAAACAAATTGGTTGAGATGGATAAAGCAGGAAAGAGTAATGAGGATATATTTAATGCATCTAATAGATATGAGGGCATGCGTTTAGGAATGCTAGAGGGTGACTTAAGTAAAGGATACGCTTCATTTGGACTCGGTATTTCTAATATTCATGCCATAGAATCTGTTAAAACTATTGTCGATAGGCTTAATGAAGGTATTGAAGAAGCTGAAAGATCAGATAAAGAGTTAATTTAAATTTTTTATTTACAAATATTAGAGTTTAAAAATTAGTTAAGGATATTAAAAAATCACCATCCTATCGCAAGTAGGATGGTGATTTATGTTCTGTAAATCATGCAGTATGTGTTTACGTGGTAATTATAACACAAATTTTCTCATTATTTTTTCACACTTATCTATCTTGTTTAAGAAATCCTTTAGTATCGAATACTTCGTTGATTAGAAAATTTATGACAAATATAATGTAATTAGTGGAAGTAGGCCTACCCTAAATTTCCCACAAATCTTTTACATCTCGAGGGGGATAAACATGAAAAAAAATATTAAATATGCTGGAATCACAGCTGCTACATTGCTAGCTGTTGCTCCAGTAGCTGCACCTGTTGTTAGTTCAGTTACAACAGTGCAAGCTGATACAACATATGCTACAGCTACAGATGCTGGTAAGTATAATGACCAATTCAAGAAATCTGACACATATACACCAGCACAAGCTAAGAATTTCACAGCTGCTGATTATAATGCTGATGGAACAAAAGCCTTGGCATCTTCATTTGGAGCTAGTGAATTCTTGGAAAATGCATTCTTTGGTCAATTTTTAGATAATGATTCATTGACGACAAAAATCGATAATAACAATGGAAAAATCGTTGCCATTTCAGCAACACAAAATGGTAGTTCTAATACACCATTAAGTTTTTCAGATGCTCAAAGCATTTTGAATAATAAAGATGGTAAGGGTGTTACATTCTCAATCACTCTTAAATATAATACAGATGCATCAAATACCGCTGACGAAACTATCGTTATCAATTTAACACCTGCTAAAGAAGAAGCTGCTAAAACTGTTAGTGCATTAAATGCTAAATTCACTACACCTTATAAGGTTGCATATAACTCAAGTACAACAGATGCTAAGTTGCAAAAATCAACTGATTTATCTTTGACAGATCAAGATGGTAACAACTTGTTGACAGATTCTGCTGAAGTTACAAGTTACAAATTAGGTGACTTCTACGGTTCATATGCTTCAGCTTTGAATAATGGTACAACTGTTTCAGTTGGTTCAACTTTCACAACTAAAGATGGTTCAGCTGCTACATATTATCAACCAATTACAGTTACAGTTGCAGACAATTCATTGCTAGCAACATACTTAACAAGCAACTCAAATAGCTCAACATATACTATTAATGGTTCTTCAAAGACAGAAACAGATAATGGTAAAGTTAGTGGTAAGACAATTACTTTTGTACGTACAGTAACAGTTGGTTCAAAAGATGATTCAGCTTGGACGGTTAAAGATGCTGACGGTATCGTTACTGCTAAATCAGACAAGCAATTCTACACACTACACAACGATAACGACGAACTAGTTTCAAACCGTGCTATTTCAAAGAACTCACCATGGAGAACAGATAAGGTTCGTACAAATGCTGCTGGTGAAAAACAATACCGTGTTTCAACACACGAATGGATTCCTGAATCAGATGTAACTTTCAACGGTACAGAATCAGGTAATGACTCAGGTTCAAATACTGATCCAGAAGGTGCATTGACTGTTACAAAACTTGACAAGAACAAGATTGTTAACGTTTCAACATCAGGAATGGTTTACTTCTTGTACAACTCAAAGGGTGTTAAATCAGATACACGTGCCCTTGGTGGTGGTACTGCATGGCAAGTAGATAAGATTGCTAAAGATGCTGCTGGCAATACTTACTACGGTGTTTCAACAGATGAATTTGTTAAAGCTGGCGAAGGCGTAGTTTTAGCTAACTAATTTCAACTTTAGAAGATAATCGATATTTGATTATCTTCTTTTTTTATACCCGAAACAAGTTATAATGAGGTTGTACATACTAATATAATGATTTTTGCAGGGAGAAAAGTTATGAAGAAAACAATTAAATATGCAGGGATTGCGGCTGCTACTTTATTAGCTATTTCACCAGTGGCAACGCAAGTATTGACAGAATCAGGAACGGTAGTGAAAGCTGCGACAACAGCAACACCGAGTGATGATGATATAAAAATTATGGATGATTTAAGGGAATCATTTAATGATACTGCTTATAGTGATACGGCTGAATTTCCTAATATATTAGGTGATAACCTTGGCTTTGATTCTTCATTTATTATGATGAATGGAAATAATGCAACTCAATTTATAGATAGTAAGTTTTTTAAAAGCTTGAAAGATACGAAAACGATTCAAATGAGTGACAACACTCTAAGTCCTATTTCAATTTTGAACCAAGTTGTGGATAGCAAAGGAAATGCGTTAAATATTTCGGATGACAATGCCCAATCTATTAATTCACCTAATTTTGCTAATGCGTTAGATCTTGTTAAGAATGTTAGTGATAATGGTGGAACTCTAAAACTTAGGGCCACAATTATGTACAATAATAAAGCATATGGTGATCCTATTGATTACTCGTTGACTAATAGTGATATGATTTCTACTTCATCAGAAGACGCAGAAAGTGTTGCTAATACTTTTCAGCAAAATTTAAAAAGCAATGTTGCTCTAAACGATCGTGATTACCAAAATAATGGAAGTAATTTGTTATCTTTAGATATGGGACCTTCAAATGCCTACAATTTAGGATTTTACTATCCAGGTCAAAAAGTATTTTATAGTCAAAATATGGATGAACTATTTAAAACATCTGTAATAAGTAAGGCTTTATCGGATATTTCTACATCTGTTCAAGATGCTTTAAAAAAAGAACATATAAATGTTGTTGTAAAAGCTACAAATGCTGATGGAACCCCTGTAACATCTAAGGCAGGCTTAGATAATATAGGTGACAATAAAGAGTCATTTAAACTAGCTTTCAGTTTCCAATATCCTGATGGAAAAGGTAATATTCAAACAATAGACAATAATGCAGAAACTTCTTTCGAACATGCAAAGGTTCCAAGTAGTGTTGATGGAACTTATGATAATAAGCCTATTCATGTAAAGGACGGTTCCAAGGTTAGTGATGTTGATTTTGGAAGCCTAACTCTAAAAGCTGGAGATGATAGTTATGCTTCTGAGGCAAAAGCCTCTGGCAATTTATATTTGACTGAAGCTGATGCCTGGAATTCCTTAACTGATAATCCTCCTCAACCAGAAACTATTGATACTTTTGATGCAAGTAAAAAAGCAGAGTATTATCAAGTTGTTAGTGCACCTGTTCCCGGGGATCTCTCTGATTTTATGGGAAAATGGTTGGATGATAGTAATTGGTCAGATGGAAACTCAGTTAATTACAAATTATTAATTAATGGTCAAGAGATTCCCATAAATATGGATAGTAATCAAATGTGGGTTATTCCAGATGCTCCCATTAAAGTTTGGGCTAGTAACAACGCTATTTACTACATCCGTGAAATCAACGTAGATAAATCAGACAGTAATTCTAATAACAACAATAATTCAAACAATTCAGGAAACATCCAATCCATTTCTGGTGTAGCAACTACACACAACGACAACGGTTTCTACTTCTTATATAACGATAATAATGAAAAAGTTGATAATCGTGCGTTAGGTAAGAACTCATCATGGAAAGTTGATGAAGTTAGAACTGTAAATGGTGTTAAGCAATATCGAGTATCAACACATGAATGGGTAAACGCGTCAGATGTGGATTTTGATGAAAATGGTGAAATTACTGAAGGGATGTCTGTTCAAAAATTAGATACTCCAAAACAAATAAACTTAGGGACTAAACACAGTCGTTATGGATTACATAATTCAAAACTCAAATTATCTACAACACGTGCTTTGGCAGGTGGGACAAGTTGGATAGTTGATAAAGTCGGAACTGATTCTAATGGTGATACTTACTATGGAGTTTCAACCGATGAATTTGTTAAAGCCGGCGATGGTGTAACACTCGTTAAATAGTAAAAGATTTGCCTATTAGGCAAATCTTTTTTTATTAGAGTTATACTAAAAAGTGTATTCATGTAGGTATAAAAAAAGAGGGTATTTAAACATGAAAAAATCAATTAAATATGCAGGGATAGCTTCAGCATTGATGATTACAGTTTCACCAATCACTGTGCCAATGATTCATATTGTTAAAGCTGAAAGCGTTGCTACTGATCCAGCTACAGCTAAGGAAATAAATATTAAAGTAGGGACTACGGATTATATCGATCCGGGGACTCCGATACTAGGAGTGGTCAATAGTAGTAATGAAGTGGTAAAGGTAAATTATTCTATCACTGATGAAAATGATAATTCGTTAGGTTCCTTTACCCGTGAAGAATATGATTCTGATTTATTTACTAGTGAAGAAGACGCTAAAAATCTTACAAATCCAGTAGATTTTGGTGATTACGATGGGGAATTTAAAGAAGGAGATATTTATTATCAAAGAGTTGGCCTCCTCTTTGGGTCATCTAGTCCTATTAATACGGCTTTATTAAAATGGAATCCACAAGATACTAAGCTAACCTTGAATGGTACGATATTGAGTGATTTTAGTAAAGCCAAATCTGTTGATAGTTTCATTTCGTTTTCTAATGAAGGATTAAATTATGTCCGTAAATTAGTAGTAGGTACAAAACCATCAACAAATCCCGGAGGCAACACGGGTACTAACACCGGAACAAATACAAATAATAACAGACCAGTGGTAGTTGCTAAAAAGGGAATAGTAACAACACATATTGATAAGAGTAGTTACGATTTATATAATGAAGACAATAAAAAAGTTGATAATCGTGCTTTATTAGCCAACTCATCGTGGAAGATGGACGGCGAAAGAACTGTTGATGGTATTAAACAATATCGAGTATCAACACACGAATGGGTCAATGCTTCTGATGTTGATTTCATTGAAGACGGAAAAGTGACTGAGGGCATGACAGTTACTAAATTGGATAAACCTAAAGCAATTCTTTTAGCAACAACACATAATACTTATAGCTTAAGAAATTCTAACAATGAAGTACTAACTAACAGAGCCTTGTCTGGTGGAACAAGTTGGATGGTAGACAAAATTGGAACTGATATGCATGGTGGAGTTTACTATGGGGTTTCAAATGACGAGTTTGTGAAAGCACAAGACGGAGTAGACGCAAGTCTATAGTGTTGTTATTTAAGATAGAGATAAACTTAGCCGGAGGAAGCAAAAATTTAGGCAGCTGTGAATGTGGCGTTAGCACTTTAGTGCTTACACCACAGGACGAATTTTGAAATTCGCGTACTTTGCGAAGTTCAAAATCGAGATTGGAGTCCGTGACTCCAATCGGTGGTCCCACAGCAGCCTAGATTTTTGCTTCCGTAGGCGGCAATATATAAAATATTTAAATAAATAGCAGGTTCATACAAGTGAGCCTGTTTTTTTTCGCATTTAGGGTATAATTAGGATAAAGCTTAAAAAGGTGGTAATACAATGCTAGAAAACGTAAACGGTATTGTTAAGGTAAACCAAGATGACCGCTACGTGGTCTTCCTATTCGATACATATGAAATGGATCGTAAAATGTTACAAGATAAGTTTGTCAAAGGACAAACAGCATGGTATACAGATGCCCGCGGAATCGGTGATGATGGCAAGGCCTTCTATCGTATTGCTAAAGATGGCGAATGGATAGAAGCGGATTATGTTGACTATATCGATCGTAATGAAGAATAAAATAATACCCTTAAGATAAACAAATTTGTAGTGGATTTGTGCGTCTTAAGGGTTTTTATATTTAAGATAAAAATTTGAAATTAAACAATTAATTGTGCAAAAATATATGAATTTGAAATTTGTTTCAGTTATATTAAATTTTTTGCTCAAATGTTTAGAATTTATTACGGTTTACTTGATGTTATTGAACAGAAAACCGTTACATAGTAGTCTGATATTAGACGAGAAATTTTTTTAAAACAGGGGAAATTAGACATGAACAAAAAATGGGTAGCATCAACTGCGCTAGCTAGTGTTCTGGCTGCAGTTGGTATTTCATCAAATACGTCCCACGTAAGAGCGGCCGTTTCAGCTGATGATAAAAGCAATGATAATGATGCAGCAGAAAAAATAGGTTCAAATGGCAAGGACAATAGTGTAGCTAGTGTTATGGATGAGCAAGGAGCACCAGTTTCCGACTCGACTGATACTCCAGCTGAAGGGTCAGATGCGTCTGACGTTAAAGCAGCTAAAAGTAGTTTGTTAAGGGCACAAACTGCGGCTTTGACACAAGCTACTACTACTGCCGGTGCAACTGTTGCACAACAACAGTCATTTTTGGCAATGGCTGTTCCGATGGCTCAAAAAGTTTCAGCAAAATATGGTGTTTATACATCAATTATGTTAGCTCAAGCTATCCTCGAAAGTGGCTGGGGAGTATCTGACCTAGCTACTGAAGGAAATAATTTATTTGGTATCAAAGGTGATTACAATGGTGCCTATATTACGATAAAAACTGCAGAATGGGATGCTTCCCAAGGTTGGTATTATATTTATGCTAATTTCTGTAAGTATCCTAGTTACTATGAATCATTTGCGGACAACGGTAATAAGCTTCGTAATGGTGTTTCATGGGATCATAAATATTACAGTGGTGCATGGAAAGAAAATGCTGCGACATATAAAGACGCAACTGCGGCTTTACAGGGGAAATATGCCACAGCACCAACTTATGCTGCAACACTGAATAAAATGATTGAAACTTATAATTTAAGCAAATATGATGAAGATTCTGAAACTAACAGTGGTTCAGAAGACAATAATAGTGGATCTGAAGATAACAACAATAATAATGGCGGTGCAACTCAACAAGTAAATGGTACACAAACAAAGATCGATGATGTTGCGACTGTAACTAAGAAAGGTGCCGCACCACTTTATACTGATGCCTATCCTGACCAACAAGTAAGCACTCGTGCTTTAGGTGAAGGAACTCCTTGGAGAGTGATTTCTAAAGTTGTTACTCCAGAAGGTGAAACTTACTACCAAGTTTCAACACATGAGTTTGTTAAAGCTTCAGATGTTAAATTGAAGTCAGACGAAACTACAGCAACTCAACCTCCAGTTTCTATCAGTGATACTGCAACTATTTCTAATACAAATGGTGCCAAGGTCTATTCGTCAGGCAACTCTAATTCAGTAACTGATCGTACTTTGCCTTACAAATCCTCATGGGTCACAACAGCCTATGTTCTTGGTGATGATGGAGCAAAGTATTATTTAGTAGGAACTGATTCTTATGTTAAAGACTCAGATATTCAACTAGCTTCAGAAACTAATACTGATGATTCAGATCAAGATGTCGTGATCGATTATCCTGATGTGGTTCACGTAATTGCCACACCAAGTGCTAGATTGTATAACTCAAAGCACCAAGTAAGTACAAACAGAGCTTTAGCTGCTAATACTGACTGGAAAGTTGATAAGAAATCAACTCATACAGATGGCTCGATCTGGTATCGTGTTTCATCTGACGAATGGGTCAGTGCAAATGATGTACAAGCAACAGGCTCAAATTATGTAACATCTGTAAATGGTACGGTCAAGATCAATTACATTCCGGGATATGGTGTAAATGTATACAATAGTCCGGCTAAAAATCATAAATTTACAGGTAAACGATTGGCAGACGGGACAACTTGGAAAGTAAATTCTAAACAGATTGTTGATGGAACTACTTGGTATCAAGTTGTCGGTGGCTGGGTCGATGGAAAATATTGTATTTATACTGCTGTTTAAGACGCCTAAGGCGTCTTTTTTTTGTGGGAGCGTTTTTACGCATTTGAACCACGAAAAATATAAAATGGAGCTGTAAAGCATGCATAATATTTACCAGTTTTCTAACCAAGTGATCAGTAAGGAATGGTTATTGGATCAAGGATTGAGGCTCTTATATATTGATGATAATTTTATAGTTGATAATGATATTGTGGCATTGTTTGATATCAAAGATCAGGGATTGGCTTACGGAAATTCATTGGTAGTTCATGACACAAAAGGAGTCTTCATTGTTGAAAGAACAACTAAGCAGTTAATGAATGAATTTCACCAAAGCAATCGTGTTGGTTTTATGGTCTCCAGAATTTTATCTAGTTATTTTAAGTTCAAACATTTTTTACCATTAGTTCATGGCAATGTCGGTTATATGCCACTAACTGGTGGAAGTCGTAGTAATGCTGACTGGATCGGTTTACATTATGTGGCTGGTTTTAGTCAGGTTGATCAAATTGCTAAATTTGAATCTACACAAGGATTCAATATTGAATTTGATTTTCCCAAAGGAAACCTTAGTACAAGAGTTCATGACGTAAGTGTCATGGCAGAATATTTTGTTTCTTCAGCTCAGATTTATTTAAGGTCGATGAATTTAAAAGTCACTGTCGCAAATAGTGGAAGTATCCTAACTGCATTTTCTACGTGTATTTGTCCTAGTCACCAAAAAATTCCACAAAAATATCAAGAAGTAGAACAGGGAGTTGACCATTTAGTCGATTCGATTTTCTTGAAAATGTGTCGTGGCGAGTTGGGATACCGAGAAACAGTTATTATTTACAAACAAAAAATAAGTAAAACTAAACGCAATTACTAAAAGAGACGTCCTAATTGGGCGTCTTTTTGTTTTGAAGGTTTTATTCACTATTGTCGGATACGTTTTTATATTGAGGAATAGCAACTAATATTACATAAAAATTATCGTTATTATTAGTTCATTCACAGGCCTGTGAGTAAAAAACTTAGGAGCTTACTCACAATGAATGAACAAGGATTTATTTCAGCAATTGAAAACGAACGTCTGATTCACGGAGTTTTAAAAAGAGTTCATATTTATCCAACTAGATTTGATTATGAAGATTATTTTCAAGAGGCAGTCATTCTTTATGCTTTAGGATTTGAGAAAGCGCAAAATCAAAATAATCCTCAAGTTTATCTATATCAGCACTTAGTTTGGAAGCTAACTGATTTATTGAGAAAGGAGAAACAGTACAAGGAAGTACATTCTCTGGAAGAATTTGATTTTAGAAAAATTGAAGAAAAAGAAATACTCAACTTAATACAAGATGTGGATTTACAGAAATTTGCTAAAATGGAAATTATTTTATTGCAGGAACATTTCATAAATCAAGAATCTTTAGTAACATTGGCGAAGCGTTATGACTGTTCCACACGTAACCTTAGACACTGGCGCAGTAAGCTTCGTAGCAAATTGCAAATGATGGTAGCGTCATAAAGTTTACTATCTGATTACAGCTTTATTACTTTTGTCAATTTTACAGAAAATGTTGTTATAATTAGTGGTTAAGAAATTTAACGGTGGGAAGGATAATTTATGTGGTATCAAAAAAGAGATTAATGGCTACTCTAGCAACGTCTGTTGCACTAGCCGGTGCGGGATATGTAACGGTGAACCAAGTGGTTCCCCAAGTATCAATTCAACAAACAGCAAAAGCTTCAGCAATTAACGATTATATAGCAGCTAATAATATTAAACCTGTTTCAATTCAAAATGAAGAAGGAACATTTGATCAATGGTTCGGTTATTCTAACGGTGTTGGTAAGCCTATCGGTGTTGTTGTCCATGAGACAGCTACTCCAGGTGCATCAGCACGTAATGAGGTAACTTACTTCAATCGCGAGTGGAGAAATGCTCAGACTTATGTTCATGCTTTCGTTGACGCAAACGAGATCATCAATATTCACAACACTGATTATGGTGTTTGGGGTGCTGGACATACTGCCAATAACAATTATGTTCAAGTAGAGCTTTGTGAAGTTAACACAACTGATCAATTTGCTAGATCAGTAGCAAATGACGCATATTACATTGCTTCTAAGTTGATTCAATACAACTTACCATTTACACCTGGTAAGACAGTTGTATCACATGATGATATTTCTAAGATGTACGGTGAAACAAACCATAATGATCCTATTGGTTACTTCAATAACTGGGGCTACAGTATGTCACAGTTGTACGAATTGATTGGTCAATACTACAATAATTTGAAGAACAACGGTACTACAGATGGTAACGGTTCAACAAATGGTGGCGACGACGCTAACAATAATACTGGTGACAAAGATGTTATCGGTGTAACACAAGTTAATAATCCAGATGGTTCTTATGTTCCTATCTACATGTTCAATGAAGATACTGGACTACCTGAAAAACAAACTGTTCGTGCTCTAGCTAATAACACACCTTGGGCCGTAGCTGAAACAAAGACATTTAACGGTCACGTATACTATCGTGTATCAGTTAAAGAATGGGTAATGGATACATACTCACAATATTCAGCATTCTAATTTGAATAGCTTTAAAAGAATCCCGTTAGGGATTTTTTTTATACTTTCATTAGGGTACCGCGTTGTATAATGTCTTTATATATATGAAAGGTTTTTAAGATATGTGGAAAAAACTTTTATCAATTTTGGCTGTGTTAGCTTTTTTTATCGTAATTTTAGGATGTAGCAAAAAAGACAATGCAGTAGTGACTGCTACGAACCATACTTGGTATCTATATCAAGATCAAGGCGAGGATAATGTTGTTTCAGTGAAGTTTACTGATAAAAGAGCAATTGTTAATGACATGTCATCGATCGGTGATAAAGTCGGTATTCAGCGATTAAATGTACATAATAAGAGACCTACTTTTACATTGGATAATAATGGTAAGACGATCACTGTTAATAGTGCCAATAAATTAGCTTTTACTCTTGGTAAAAAGTACAAAGAAAATGTCTATGGGCGCCATATGCAAGGTTATTATGTAACTTATAAGGGTGATACATACAAATTTGCTTACATTACTAAGACCGATAAGAAATCTAAGGCCGTTCAGGAAAATAAGAGTCGATCACAAAAAATTAGTTATGAGCAGATGAAGAATCATATTGTAAATATTGATTATGGTGCTGAAGCTCCAAAAAACACTAATTTTATTGGAAAGTATAATTTCAAAACAATTATTAATTATCGTCGAACTGACGGTAATTTAACCGTTAATAATGATGGAACTTACCAAATGACATTGACTGAACATGCTGCGCAGGCTTTAAATGATAAAGTCGATAATCCTACTATCATGACGACGCTAGTTACTTCGAGCCAAATTAAAAGTTTATATGGAAAGTATTATTTGGTACCCAAGAATTTATTGACGATCGAATATTACTTCCACGGTCAAAATCAGGACCATCTTTTGCCTAAGAGTGTCAATTTGAAGGTTGATTCAAAATCTACAGGGAATCAAATTGACTTAGCTCGAACAAGGATCGAAGAAGATTCCAATCAGTTGTATCTATTTTCCAGTGATTATACCGTTAGACAACAAGAAGGCCAGTCTAATAGTAAAGGGAATCTTTTGACCAAATCTAATTCTAATCAGACTGAATTAAAGGACGCCATTACTCAAACTAATAATTATTATCTATCTTATTTGGCGAACCCTGTCCAGTCTAACGCTGATTTTATGCAATTGGTTGCTGCAATTTCTGACAACAATAAGCAAAAAGTCGGTGATGTAGAAGTTGATTTTGGTGGTAAATATAGTACTAATCAAAACGTCAGTGATTACAAAGGGGTTGATGTAGATGGAAATAGTCAACCTGATATGCAATATGTTTTCTTAGTGACCGCTGCACAAAATGGGGATAATAGTCCGACTGTTGCAACAAGTAAAGGGAAATTCTTAGTTTATGGGATGCTTAATAATAAACTGTATCTTTTGAGACAACCTGATAAAGATTCTACTACGGTCACTTGGACCTTAGTAAAAGATGTCTCATTAAAGGTTCCAGCTTTGAAGTTTACTGTAAATTAATCTTTGGAGGGATTTATGCTCTATTTTTTGGGAATAGTTAGTATTGCAATTATAGAGTTTTTCTTAGTTAAGGATTCAAGACTGATATTTAGTCGTTGGCCTTGGCTATTTATGAGTTTAACAGGAATTTTTTTGATAATACTGGGAAGTGTACCAGAATGGAGTATGGTACCTATCTTTAGTAGTGTTGTTGGAATGCTATTTTTTATTAATTTAGTTTTTTTCATTGTAATGAGTGTTTATATAATTGAGGTATGGCTTTTTAAAGATTCTACTATTAAGGATGTAGATTATATTGTTGTTTTGGGAACGAGAATTATGAGTAGTAGAATTCCGCCCAATCTTAAAAGTAGGTTAGATAAAGCTATTGAAACGTATCGACGATTAAAGTGTCGTCCTAAAATTTTAGTAAGTGGTGGGTATAGTTCTGCTAGTCCTGAGTCAGAAGCTTCTATGATGCAGGAATATTTGATAAAAAATGGGATTGATCCATCCTATATATTGACTGAGGATAGATCTTTGAATACGATGCAAAATTTGGAATTCTCATCAGTTGAGATTAGAGCAGATTGGAAGAATAATTATTTTCCACATGTTTTGATCGTGACTAGTGAGTATCATGTACCTCGGGTAAACCGGTATTCTAAAGATTTAAATCTACGTCCACACTTCGTTTCTGCTAAAACTTTACAACTTTTCAAATATCCGGCCATGTTTAGAGAATTCACGGCAATTGTCTGGTATCATAGGTACACTCTTGTAACGACATTTGTAATGATGTTTGTTATTCTAGTTAGTACATTAGTAAGTTAGGGAGATTTTTATGTTTTCATATGATAAGTTCGTTGCCAATTTAAGGCTGAGACGAGTAACTCTACTACTTGTGGTCATTTTAGTATTTTATCTTTTCCGCAGTATGATGAGTTTATTTCTTCTGACCTTTACTTTTACATTTTTGTCCGTTCAGTTTGTCAGGTTTGTGCAAAAAAAGATCAATGTTAAGCCAGTTTGGATCATTGTGCCGGTGTATTTGTTGATAATAGCCATGCTGGTGTTCGCAGTAACTAATTATGTTCCACAATTAGTTAGCCAAACTGTCAAGATGTTCTCATCTTTACAGACTTTTTATCAGAGTAAGGAGATGCGTTCTAATCCTTACTTGCAAGTAGTTTATGATTATCTACAACAGATCAACTTGGATAATCAAATTAAGGTTGCAGTAACACAATTAGTCAACTACATTACTAGTGTAGGTGCAGTTGGATTGAATATTCTTTTGTCATTCCTATTGAGTTTCTTCTATACTAGTCAAGTAGAGCAGATGAATGAATTTGGACGTCAGTTTTTAGATAGTAAATATGGTTGGTTATTCGACGACCTTCGTTACTATGGACAAAAATTCGTTAATACATTTGGAGTTGTTATTGAAGCTCAATTGATGATTGCCATCGTTAATACAACTTTGACTACTATTACGTTGGTCATTATGGGGATGCCAGGAGTAATTGCATTGGCAGTTATGGTATTTATCTTGTCACTTATTCCAGTTGCCGGAGTGATTATTTCCTTGATACCACTTAGTTTTGTAGCGTACTCAGTTGGTGGTATTAAATATGTTCTTTATATAATCATTATGATTATTGTTATTCATATGATCGAAACATACTTCTTAAATCCACAGTTCATGTCTAGCATGACGCATCTGCCAATTTTCTTTACGTTTGTTGTCTTATTAGTTTCTGAAGAATTGATCGGTACATGGGGATTGATCATTGGTATTCCAATTTTCGTCTTCTTCCTAGATATTTTGGGAGTACATTCAATTGGCGGAAATAAAAAAAGAAGTAAAATTAGACTAAAAAAATATCGTAAAACTAAATAGAATTTATTGTTTGGCGTATATTATAATTAGGTTATTGAGTATAGAGGAGACGCGCATATGTCATTTTTTGATAGGAAGAAAAAAGATAGTCCAGATACAGGCAATAATTATGAACAAAATAATATGGAGCCTTATCAAGGATCACAATTTCAGCCAGAATTTAACAATGATCCTCAACAATTTCAACAGGTTCAACCACAAGAACAACCTCAACAAGGCCCAACACAGCCTTACTCTCAAGGTCCTGAGATGCCAGGATACTATTATGAAGAACAACCTGTTCCTGAAGCAGAAAATGCTGACGATTGGCAATATACTGAACAAGATCTAGAAAATGTCTTGGAACAAACTGATTCTTTGAAGAGTAAACTGCGCCATGAATTACTTGCTGAAAGAAGTTATAGTAATCATATTTTGCGTAGTGCTGGTGTTGATGAAAACGACCTTCGTGAAAATGCGGCCGCTAAAATCAAGACAATCAATGATTCGTTACGTAAATGGTTTGATACCGACGAAATGGCTAACGAAATTTTCTTAGATCCTAATCGTAATTATTTCATTTTTACGGATCACTTATCAGCTGATCCCGATCATCATGAATCTCAGATGTGGAAACAAATCAATCAAACCTTATTAGAGAAGAATTTGATTGCTAATGCAATTTCTGTTTCTTATGATGATCATGCAAATGAGACGTGGATGGATTATCAAAATAATGATATGGCCAGCAATAATGCCTACTTATTAAATATGTATAATGATCTTCAAGATAGAAACAATAATATTCCAATCACACCAGCTGAAGTTCCTTTTGAAGAAGATTATCACGTTGAACATTTAGATGATAATAAAGATAAAATAATCAATTCTAATAATGAATTGATCATGGAAGTTTCTCGTGACAATGATCAAAACTTGCAAGTTATTCGTCATTATAAGAAGGGTAAGTTGCTAAGTCGTGATATTTTTGATGTTAATGGAGTGATTTCCGCAACTCAATTTTATGATCATCATGATCCTAATAAAGTTGTCCGCGAAAACTTCTATCGTCAAGATGGAACGTTGGTTATGATCAAGAGCTACACAGATGATGAACCTTTGATCCAATTGTTCACACCTGGAAATGTTTTGATCAATACATTTGAATCTGATGACGAGTTAATTGTTTGGTGGTTAAAGCATCAGGCATTGCGTCAAGTTTCAGCTACAATTTTCGTGTCTATTGATTCTAAGTACTATAAAGAATTGCTAGATCTTAGAAAGGCTGGATTTGAGATAATTCCAGTCGTTATGACACAAGACCAAAATGCTAAATCAATTTCTGAATTATTGAATGGAACTGATAAGATTACTGCCGTATTTGCAGGTAGTGATAAAGTAAATGGCTACTTAAATAAGAATGCAAAAATTAAAATGGATATTTCGACATTAGCTGATGTTGAGACACCAGTTTATAAGCAATAAAACTGAAAACGTTTTTATAAGAAAGTTATGTTCCTTTTAAGGAACATAACTTTTTTTTGTTGTCTTTTTCGTGTAAAATGTGGAGTTGTATAAGAAATGAAAAGAGGATTTTTAAATGTCAAAATTAGTTTTCATTCGTCACGGACAAAGTGAATGGAATTTATCAAACCAATTTACTGGCTGGGTTGACGTTGACCTTAGTGAAGAAGGAGTTAAGCAAGCACAAAATGCTGGTAAACTTCTTAAAGAAGCTGGAATTGAATTCGACCAAGCATATACATCTGTATTGACACGTGCTATCAAGACATTGCACTACGCTCTTGAAGGCTGTGACCAACTATGGATCCCTGAAACAAAGACATGGAGACTTAACGAACGTCACTATGGTGCTTTGCAAGGATTAAACAAAAAAGAAACAGCTGAAAAATACGGTGATGAACAAGTTCATATCTGGAGACGTTCATATGATACTTTGCCACCATTATTGAAAGCTACAGACGAAGGTTCAGCAGCTAACGATCGTCGTTACGCAAACCTTGACCCAAGAATCGTTCCAGGTGGTGAAAACCTTAAAGTTACTTTGGAACGTGTAATTCCATTCTGGGAAGATGAAATCGCACCTAAATTGCTTGATGGCAAGAACGTAATCATCGCTGCACACGGTAATTCACTACGTGCTTTGACAAAATACATTGAAAACATTAGTGATGCTGACATCATGGACGTTGAAATGGCTACTGGTGAACCAGTTGTTTATGACTTGGATGATAAGTTACAAGTTGTAAGTAAGAAGAAGTTGAACTAATAAGTAATTCTTAACGGCTATGCCGTTTAGAATTACTAAAAATACGACCGCACATTGTGTGTTGGTCGTATTTTTTTGTCCCATTAAATAATCCTAAATAAATTTGACTTCAAGTCGACTTTAAGTATTACACTGTCCGTAATATAAATTAAGGAGACCTATTTTATGCAAAGACCTACTATTTTTTGCCATATGACAATGTCCTTAAATGGGAAAATTGTCGGAAAATATCATCAAGCCAAAAATGCTGGCGATGCAGGTGAACTATTTTATCATGCAGCGTTTGAACCAGGTGGAGCTTTTGACCCCAATGAAGGTTGGTTATCAGGACGAAAAACTACTGATGATAATTTTACTTTCTATAAACAGCCTGACTTGGATAAAACAGCAGCACGTGTTCCGGATGGTGATTTTATTGTGCCCAATACTCATCCAAAATATTATTTTTCAATTGATCCGCATGGTCGTTTGGGCTGGGAAAGTAATCAACTTCACTATAATGACACCACAGCAACTGTTGTTGAGGTGTTGACTAATCAAGCCAGTAACGCCTACAAAGCATTCTTACGTCAGAAACAGATATCTTATGTGATTGCAGGGGACAAGATTCTTGATGCACCTTTAGCAATTTCTAAATTAACAAAAGCCTTTAATTTGCACCGCATTATGTTAGGTGGTGGCGGAGTCCTCAATTGGTCATTTATCAAACAAGGTTTATGTGATGAAGTCAGCATTGTCTTGATTCCTGGTGTTGATGGCGATAGTCAAACTCCAGCGTTATTCCAACCATTACCAACTGATGATCCGGATAAACTCGTAAACTTCACTCTAAAATCAGCTACCCCAGTTGGCGATACTGTATGGTTACGATATTCAATAAGTAATTCTTAATAGCATGTCAAAGGAATGCCGTCGCCTTGAGGCGACCCCATAAGTAATTCTAAACGGCGTAGCCGTTTAGAATTACTAATTGTATGAAATTTATAAAAAGTCTATAATTATAAACATAATATGATGTTTAACTTGATAAATAAGACGTTGCACAGTGTGTGAGTCTTATTTTTTGTTGGGATGTTAATAGGAAGAAGTAGGGGTATGAGTAGAAATCGTAAAATTTTAGTTACGTTTGCGTTAGTTCTATCTAATATGATGGCGGGGTTAGATGCAACTATCATCAATACCGCGTTACCAGCTATTATTAGTGATTTGCATGGTATTCAGTATATGGGCTGGATCGTTGCTATTTTTCTTTTGGGGATGGCTGTTTCCACTCCGTTGTGGAGTAAATTTGGAGAAAAAAAGGGGAATAAGGTTGCTTATATTACAGCAACAATCGTTTTCATGTTGGGAGCGTTGTTCCAAGGATTAGCACCTAACATTATTTGGTTTATTACGGCCAGAAGTGTCATGGGAATTGGTGCTGGCGGTATGAATACCATTCCGTTTATTATTTATTCACAACTTTTCAAAAATATTAAACGTCGGTCGCAAGTTATCGGTATTGCCTCTGCAGGTTTTAGCGGAACTTCGATCGTAGGGCCTTTGATTGGTGGCTGGATCGTTGATACTTTCAGTTGGCATTGGGTGTTCTATATTAATTTGCCATTGGCTTTATTATCGATTATGATTGTTGCTCTATTCTTTAATTTGAAAGAAAAACTAAATCAAGAAAAAGTCGATTATTACGGTGCTGTCTTGATGGTTTTAGGATTAACATCGGTTTTAATTGGTATTCAGTTATTAGGTGTATCGTCTATTTTTATCACGATTGGATTTATCGTCCTAGGTGCTGGATTAATTTATTGGATGTCACGAGTTGAGGCTAAAGTTGATGATCCTATAGTTCCTAATCGTTTGTTCAAAAATGAAAAATTGGTTATTGATTTGATTTTATTTGCTTTGTTATGGGGATCATTCGTGGCCTTTAACATTTATATTCCAATGTGGGCTCAAGGTATTATGGGCTTGAGTGCTTTGATTGGTGGAATGACTCAAATTCCAGGTGCGATTGCCAACTTTATTGGTTCTGAATGGGAGCCATTTATGCAACGAAAATTGAGTCGCTATTCCATTGTTGCGATTGGTACGGCTGCATTTTTGATTTCCTTTGCTGGATTATATTTAGCCAATCAGCATGCCAGTTATACTTTCTTGTTAGTAATGGGAGTTTTTGAAGGATTTGGTGTCGGAGTTTGTTTTAATGCTTTATTGATTGCAGTTCAATTTGATGTAGAGCCAAGGGATGTCCCAATTTCAACTTCGTTTGCCTACCTAGTACGAATTTTGAGCCAAACATTTATGTCTTCAATTTATGGTGTAATTTTAAATTTGGCCTTGATCAAAGGTGTTCGTGAGAGTCATGGTCATATTACGATTTCAATGTTGAATAAATTGAGTAATGCGGCGGTAGCTAAGGAATTGCCAAAAGCTTATGTACCGCAGATGAAACGAATTTTCTTTTCGGGAATTCATAATATTATGTTGACGGCTTTGATTCTGATTATTGCTGTTATTTTGATTTTAGGTTACTTGTTTAGACGTGAAGCAGTTAAGAAACGTGATTTAACGACAAATTAGAGGATAGATTCATTTGTTTTAAATGAATCTATTCTTTTTTTACTTTAAAAAAATAATTTACGCATTTAATGCTAATTATAGTAATTAAATGTTTACTTTTTACGAATTTGCATAATAATCAATATTAGTTAGTTTAATTAAAATGGGGTGTTCATATGGGACTACTTGTTTCTACAGTAGTATTGATTGTTGGCGCTATGTTTAGCATTGTCGCTAATCGTCGTTGGTTACCAAGATTGTCCATAAACTACGTTAGTATGCTTATCGGCGCAGGGATAGCAATTATCCCTTTCTTAAACGGATTAATTGAAAGATTTGATTCAGAAATATTTATCGGTTTAATTGTTGCTCCACTATTGTATTTTGAAGGTCAGAATACTCGGTTAAATTTAGTTGGGAAACATGTTGGCGAAATTATCAGTTTAACTGTGGGGATGGTCACTTTATGTGCTGTTTTTGCAGGGGTTGGTGGTCATTTATTAACCGGAGTAGGATTGCCATTAGCGTTTATTTTGGCAGCAATTAGTACACCAACTGATGCAACTGCCACTGAATCTGTGACAATGGGATTAATTTTACCTCACCGTGAGAAAATTAGTTTAAAACTGGAATCATTATTTAATGATGCTTCAGGTATCATCTTACTTAATATGGCTATCTTGTGGTATGTCAACGGATATATTAACTATCCACAAACGCTTTGGAATTTTGTTTATTCTGCAGGTGGCGGAATTGTTTTTGGTGGTGTAGTTAGTGTTCTGATTGTTTATATTCGCCAGTTGATGCTTCGTTCCAAATTGAATTTCATTAATAATACTTATAATAATGGAACTCCACTTAAGGTGGTTTATCTTATGACACCGTTTATCCTATATTTTGGTGCTGAAAAAGTAGGCGTTTCAGGTATTATTGCAGTTGTATTTGCTGGATTAGTACATAACGCTGAAGGAGACCGCAGTACATTAGCTAATCCACAATTAGCTAGTGATATTGGTCAATTAGTCGGATTGTTGAGTGATATTTTAAATAGTATTGTATTTATTATTTTGGGTATTATGTTGGTTCGTATAACTATGGATAGGTCTGTAAATTACAATGGTTCGTTGTTGTGGATCACCATGGGAGTTATTCTCTATTTGGCAAATTTATTGATTCGATATGTATACGTCCGATTGTTCCATAAAGTATCTAATCGAGAGTCTTGGATCTTTGCTTTAGGTGGAATTCATGGAGCTGTAACATTTGCTTTAGCTTTTACAGTTGCCGAAACACAAGTTAAAACTGCTGATTTTAATCTAGTATTAATGTCGGAAAGTTTATTGATTATTTTGAGTTTGTTAGTTCCGACAATTCTTTTCCGATTTTTATTGCCAAGAGTTAAAGTTGATGCTGATGCAAACGCTAAAATGGCAATAATTCGACAAAAAATGATTGATACCGGAATTGAGGAATTGTGGTCAATGCCAATATCGCAAGAATTTAAGGAAGCTATAACTTTTGATTTAAGATCGCAAAATGGTCACACAACTGTTCGACAATTTTTCATGGAATGGAAGAGAATTGTTAAGCATGATGAATATACGCCTGAGCAGGTACATGAACTTATGTCCATTTATCGTCAAGTATTTCAGACGGAACGAGATTATCTTTTAAAACGATATGAAGTTCATCATGAGATCAATGAAGACCTGTTTAATGTTCTTTATCGTGAAATTACGATGGCTGAAATTGTTGTTCTGAGATATGGTGTGGATAGATAAAATTTATTAGATAGAGACTGTGGCTTGTGTCACGGTCTCTATTTGCTTTTTTTAAACTTTTTTTCCTTTTGTTTACACAAATTTTATTTTCACGGTAAAACTCTTTTGCACTTTAAACAGCTGTGCTTTACAATAAAGTTGTGATTGAGAGCGCTTTCACAATCTATTTTTGTTTCACTCAAAAGGAGGTAATTTCATGATTGATCGTAATACGGCAAATGTTTTATGGTTCAACGAATTACATCGCCAAGATGTTAACTTAGTTGGTGGTAAGTCTTCTTCACTAGGAGAAATGACGTCATCAATGGATGTTCCAGTACCTTATGGTTTTGCAACAACTGCTAGTGCATACAGGTATTTTATGCAGACAACGGGGCTAAATGATAAAGTCAATGCTTTGCTCAATGGCATGAAAGATTATGAAGATTCAGACGAACTCCGAACAATGTGCAAGCAGATTCGTGATTTAATTGTTGGTGCTAAAATGCCAGATGATTTAGCGGCAGATATTAAGAAAGCATATGCAGATCTTGCTGATAAGATGGATCAAAAAGACCCATTTGTAGCAATTCGCTCGTCTGCTACTGCGGAAGATCTTCCGGATGCTTCCTTTGCAGGTCAACAAGAATCATATTTAAATATTAAAGGTGGAGATGACGTAGTTAACCGTGTTCAACAATGCTACGCTTCACTATTCACAGATCGTGCTACTTATTATCGTCACAAGCAACAATTCCCATATGAAAAAGTTGCTTTATCAGCAGCTGTTCAAATGATGGTCTTTTCAAAGGCTTCAGGAATTATGTTCTCTGTTGATGTATCAAATGGTGATGATTCTAAGATCACTATCGACGGTATTCGTGGTTTAGGTGAATATATTGTTTTAGGAAAAGTTACTCCAAATCATTTTGTTATAGATAAAAAAGCTCAAAAAATTGTTGAAAGAAATGTTGTTAAACAAACTATTCAGTTAACTAGAGTTGCTGATGGTGGAACTAAAGAAGAGGCAGTACCAGAAGAGTTACAAGACAAACAAGTCTTAACTGATGAACAAGTACTTGAACTTGCCGGCTATGCTAAGAAGATCGAAGAGCATTATGGCTGTTACATGGATATGGAATATGCCTTAGATGTTAATACAAATCGTCTTTGGATCGTGCAAGCTCGTCCAGAAACATATTGGTCACAAAAAAATAAAGAAGATAATGATGACACTAATACTGGAGATGATAACGTGGTTGCAGAATCAGATGCTAAAGTTGTTGTTCGTGGATTGCCAGCAAGTCCTGGATTAGCCAGTGGTGTAGTTCATGTTATTGACGATCCAAAAGATATTGACCAATTTAAGAAAGGTGAAGTACTTGTTACATTGATGACTTCTCCTGATTGGGTTCCAGCTATGAAGAAAGCCGCTGCTATTATTACCAATAATGGTGGTATGACATGTCACGCCGCAATCGTTTCACGTGAAATGCAGATTCCATGTATCGTCGGAACAGAGAGTAGACATGTAGCTGCTACTGATGCTTTGAAGAATGGTGATGTAGTAACTGTTGATGCCAAAAATGGTGTTGTTTATGCAGGCAAAGTAGAAGGACTTTTAAAGAAATCAGATTCAGGAAATCAAGTTGGCCAAGTAGTTGCCGCTGAAACATTTGCTCCAACAGCAACAGGTGTAATGATGAATTTAGGTGACCCAGAGTTAGCCGACAAGTATTCATCACTTCCTGCTGACGGTATTGGTTTGATGCGTGAAGAATTTATTTGGACATCATATATTCATGAACATCCTCTATACCTAATTGAACAAGGCCATCCAGAAAAAGTTGTCAATATGCTTTCTGATGGAATTTCTAAAGTTGCGCGTGCAATGGCACCAAGACCAGTTGTATTGCGTTTATCTGACTTTAAGTCTAGTGAGTATCGTAATCTAAAAGGTGGAGATAAATACGAACCACATGAACCAGCTGATTTGTTAGGTTGGCGTGGAGCTTCTCGTTATTATGATCCAAAATATATCAATGCCTTTAAACTAGAACTAGAAGCAGTTAAGAAAGTTAGAAATGAGTATGGCTTGAAGAATCTAAATATTATGATTCCATTCATTCGTACAGTTGATGAAGCTAGAAAAGTTACTGATATTATTAGAGATCAAGGATTAGTAAGAGGTGCAGACTTTAAGATCTATATGATGGCTGAAATTCCTTCGAATATTATTTTGGCCGATCAATTTAACCAATTCGTTGATGGATATTCAATCGGATCAAATGATTTAACAATGTTGTTGCTTGGTTGTGACCGTAATAATGACACAGTTTCTTCATTGTTTGATGAGCGTAACCTTACCGTTAAACGTGCAATTCGTCATTTGATCAAGACAGCACACAAAGATGGAAGAACCGTTTCAATTTGTGGACAAGCACCTTCAGAATTTCCTGACTTTACAAACTTCTTAATTCAAAGTGGTATTGACTATGTATCTGTTAACCCAGATATGGTCAAAGAAACAAAACGTAACGTAGCTCACTTTGAACAAAGAATTATGTTAGATAAAGCTACTGGAAATGGATTGATTGATCCTGTTGATTATGAATGGTAGATAGAAATTAAGACCTCACTGATGTGGGGTCTTTTTTTGAAATTATTAAATTTAAAATTACTGATTGAACATATATTATATTAAGAACTTGTGTCCGACAACGTAAGTGGATATTATATTCATAATAAATTCTATTATAAAAGGAGTATATTGTTTGACTAAATTATTGATTACAGAAGTAGAAGCTAATATTTTACGAGTTAGTAATTTTATAGGTAAGCCTGGGGAATTAGGCTATGTTTATAATCTTCTTAAGAAGCATAATAATATATATGAAAATGATGTTAAAGATGAGTCGCGAATATTAGAAATAAAACATAGAGTCAATGATTGGGTACGGGTATCTTTAGGTGAGTGGCGAGTTGATAATACACGTTCACCATATGAAATAAAAAATAAAGAAAAGGATGGGCATCAATTCAAATGCGCCTTCTGTAATAGAAATTTGAAGTCTATAGTTTATTATGCATCGAATAGAACGGATGGTAGATATATTACTCTAGGATCTAGTTGCGTGCAGAAATTAGGTGATAATGAGTTTATGGCTAGTGCTCATGTTGCAAATAATGATAGGGAACAATCAAGATATGAACATCTTATAAAGAAATATCCTCGTATTGAGTATGTTATGAATGCTGGGCGTAATAAAATATTGCTGGAAAAATACGTATTGCCACAAGAATTAATAAATAGATTCTGGGGAGACTTCGATTTATTAAAAAGATATGTTCGATCTTATTTAAAAATTGGATCATTCACCAGAGAATCAAGAAAAATGCAAGAGAAATTAAACAATTATAATAAAACTTGTAAGTTGATTGAGGAGTACCAAAATAAATGTATGGATAAACCCAATTTTCATTTAGATAAAGATACTGTACATAATGAAGAAAAAATAAACAAAGAGAAAATTAAAGAAATTAAAAAAGAAGTTGAAAAAAATAATGGTATTATGCGAACAGATTTAGCTGCTAATATGATGAGCGTACCTTATTTAGATAGAATTAAAAGAACATATGATCATAATGAAAATATATCATCACTTAATATTACTGTTGTGGATAATGGACTATTTAATGTAACTTTCAAAATAGATTCAATTTCGTATAAATTTAATGTAAGTTCTAAAAGAATTATTTCTCTATTTGGATTTCCACAATTGAATGATGAAGTTCCATCTGGATTAAATATTGCCAAGGCTATTGGAAATCATTTTGAACCAGATGAAAGTACTAAATTTAAATTATTGGAAGATTCAATAATTATTTTAGGTTCTGAAATGGAATTAACACAGTTATCATTTGGGGCTGCTAATATTTGGAACAATTCTAGCAGGCAACAGGAGAATTGGTTTAAGGATGAATATGGTAAATATATAATTTTTAAAGATGGGTCCAATGTTTTAACTTTGTTGGATAGCAAAGATATGATTGAAATAGCATTGTGGTATGAACTAAAATTAAAAGAAATGAAAGAAATAATGGAATTTATAAAATATAAGTCGATTAAGTATTCTTCTAAGAAAGAATTAATTGATGGCATTAAAAATTCATATGATGTATCTCAATCCTTTTATTAGGCATAATTACTAATAATTTAACAATATATCCTTCTTACGTGAAAATTCTTATAAATGATAAAGTATATATTGTTTGAATCACATTTGTCATGTTCTTAAAGCTAAAATCTCAATTCAGAAAGGCTTTCTAAATTGTTTTTTTCGATATTACTATATTGAATTTTAGACTTCCAATTTAGATGAAGAATTTTTCCGTATGGATTTTTGTAACTTTTATTTGGACCGCCAATTACTAATCTGTATTCGTGCTGGTTTTGATACTTGTTGGGTTTGAAGAAAAAAATTTTATTAGGATTAAATGATATTTCGCTTTGAGTTAGAGGATAAATATCTTGATAATATGTAACTATACCATGATTACCTTTAAAATTTATTTTACGTAATTCTTTCAAAAAATCAGAGAAATTTATGTATACCCAATTTCTATCTTCTGCAATTTCTGAAATATCATCGATATATTGCTTTTTGAGATGTCCGTTAATAATATCTTTTCTTTTGATTGTGGCAAAACAGGAAATCTTGCATGTACTATCTTTGCCGTAACTAATTTGGGCGTTTTTAATCAAGTAATCTGTTATTAGTTTTTTTTTCGATTTGTCGTAATATGCATTTTGATAGTAATCTACAGGGCTCAAAAATAAATCATATTCGTTTGATAGATTGGCATTATAATATTTTGACAAAGAATTTAAATTTATATTGTTTTTGTATCCTAAAAACGGACTTGATTTAAAAGTACTTACTATTTGTATTATTTTAGATGATTTGTTAAAAATGAATCCTTTTGGAGTTTCAAAAGAGTTATTATTAACAATTTGATGGTTTGTCCAATCTTTAATGATTGTAGATTTTACACTACCCTCTACGGCCTTCTGCCCCGGTCCTAATTTTGCATTTTTAGAAAAAAGGCTTGGATCATTAAAAAAAATGTTTCCCTTTTTTAAATCTTCGAAAGGAGTGGATCCATTATCAAGTTTTTTGTTAGAAGAAAATTTTATTATCCCTATTATATTGTTTGCCATTTTTAAAGTTCCTTTCATACTATGAATCCCTAATATAAAGTTTTGAATTATTATTTTATTTTCAGTAATTAGTAAAAATAACCCGAATAAATCATAATAATTTATTCGGGTTATTCTCTGTTTAATTATTTCCAATTACATCTGACGTTGTCCAAGTTAATGTACCAGTATAATGACCAGCTGGACTTAATCCTAATTGCTTTAAAAGCAATCCAGTATCATTGGTCCAATCTCCTGAAATATTATTAGTAGTACTTGTAGTGTATGATTGGTCATTTGTTGCAACTATTACTGGTGTGTCGCCAATATTAACGTAATCAGAATTATTATCTTTTCTATAAACTAGGTTCATATTTTTATTAAGACTATTATCGGTGTTATATAACCCATTTGATGTAACGGATAATTGCCATGGTTCACGTAGACTAGTTACGCTTAAATTAAAATCTGAAGCACGTTTTAGATAGGTTGACTTATTACCAAAGTGAATATTTTGAAAGGCCAAACTATCTGAAACATTTAGAGCAAGTGATTTATCCGGCATAACGTTAACGTTGTATGTAACTTCATTAGATATTAAGCCATTAGTTCTGTCGATAGCTTTAACTTTAATTTGTTGGGTTGAATTTACTGGGAACACATCCCCAAAATTATCTCCAGCACCTTCAATTAATTTCTTGAAGTCTACAGTTGCAGAAGATGTCTGGCCACTTTGAAGGCTTAAGTCTTGAGCAGCAGTGTAATTGTGATCTCCAATTGTTACGTTGAAGACGATATCTGAACCCTTGAGATCACTAGGCGCATTACTACTATATCCTAGATTAAGGTTTGAACTTAAACTTGCATCTTCATTTTTGTATAACAATTTGTAGTCAGTATTATCTGTACTTAGGTTTAGACTGTAATCTTTTTTAGCCAAAATAGTGAAGGCAGGAGAACTTGTCATCGCAATGCTATTCGTACCTGTAAATGAAGCAGGCGCTTGTTTTACGTTGATGTCACTTGATGTATCGTTCGTGGCAGTACCTGAAATAGAAATGTTAGCAACGTTATTATCATTGGATAGGACTCTTAATAACTGATGTTGAAGAGTTCCGGTGTCGTGTTGCCATTCGTCATTTGTAATCACTTCAGGTTCCTTACCATCAGAATATGTGATAGTGGCGACGTTTAATTGAGCATCAGGTTTAATTTCAAAGTTATCAGGAATCTTTATCTTAGAAACAATTGATTTCCAGTCGTCGTCACCACGAATGTATTCAAGATTGTAATCAAGTGAAAGGTCATCACCATTAGCCACTGTCTTGTCAGTTGATTCGTCGGTGATTTTTTTGTGTAATGTTTTATCTGTGATTGATGCACTTACATCAGTAGTAGGTGATTCAGGGATTGAATCAAATGCTATTAATTTTGTAGCAGCATAATCAGATGGGGTGGTAGCACCAGTAAATCCCCAAAGGACCTTGTTTGAAGCTGGTGCTTTCAAATTATCGATATTTATTGGGTTACTTACTGTTTTAGAATTAGTATTTTCTATTCCACCTTTACTAATATCATTATATGTATATGTTAAAGTGGCAATACCTTTATTAGAACCAGTAGTAGGAGCTGGTGTCCAATTAATAGTCATGTGGTGCCAATAAACAGGATTACCATTGGCATCTTTATCATTAGTTAGATCTACGTCGGTGGAGTTTGATTTAACCATCATAGTGAGTTTATTAAAATGATCATAATTACTATAATCACTGAACTCATCAGTTTGGGAATAGGTGTCTGTTAGCGCTGGGTAAGTTACGGAAATGTTACCATATTGACCACCGTTGGTACCATAAGAAAGTGTCCCAAGAATTTTTGAGGAGGTCGGTATCCCACCTGGATGAGTATCAAAACTATTTTGTGAATACAATGAACTATCTGAGGCTAGTCCTTCTTTTTTTAACTGAATGGGTGACTCTTTATGGAAATTATTATTTTTGGCATCAATTTCTAATGCCATACTATTTTGAACCGCTGTTGTGGCCATATAACTTGGTGTCTTAGAAGTATAAGACTCAGGTGTAAGTAGAAAACCAGGGCTATAAGTAGCAGTATCAGCACCATAAACACCTAAGCCTTCAAGACCGGCTCCTAAAGCGGCAGTACCTCTACTATCATTTTGAAGGACGAAAGAGATACCTTCGCCATTTATATCGTCTGATGCAGCTCCCGTTCCGAAATAAACCCAAAAAGAAATGGTTTGAGGTTTAGTAATATCAAATGTTCGACCATTTGACCAAAGGGCACCATAGGAAGATCTACCATTAGCTAGAGAAATAATATTACCCGTAGATGGTGCTGAGGCTCCGCTTCGATCTAATATTTGTGCGGAGTTAGTTTTATACGGAAACTTATCATCCCCTGGTGGGTTTGTAACAGTTGATTTAGTCAAGTAATTACCAATTGCAACACCATCAGGAGCGTCTTGCAAGACATCTTTATCGTCTCTGGTGATTAAGTCAGCTGAAACGTTGTTTGTATTTGTTATTAAGATAGCAAAAATGCTCATGAGGAATATAAGTCCCCACAAGTTTAATTTGTATTTATTTTTCATCTGTATTGCCCCCCTGTTAGAACAATAAATGTAAATCATTTTATAACTGTCTGATATAAGTAATTATATCATTATGAGAAAAAAGTAACCAAATTTATGTAATAAATATAAATTAAAAAATGATTTTGGGAGAAAAATATTATTGTCTTTAAACAGGTGGCATAAATGTGCAATGATACACAGCTTTTTCCGCTTAAAGCAAAAGATCCTATCAATCTAAAATCGGATTGATAGGATCTTTTACCTTAATGCTCGAAAGCTGAACGTGTATCATTGCACTCTTTTTTTAATTATTTCCAATTACGTCTGATGTTGTCCAAGTGAGTGTACCAGTATAATGACCGACTGGACTTAATCCTAATTGTTTTAAAAGTAATCCAGTATCACTGGTCCAGTTTCCTGAAATATTATCAGTAGTACTTGTAGTATATGATTGATTGTTTGTTGCGACGATTACTGGTGTTTCGCTGACATTCATGTAATCAGAATCGTTATCTTTTTTATAAACTAGGTTCATATTTTTATTAAGACTATTATCGGAATTATATAATCCTTTTGATGTAACTGATAATTGCCATGGCTCGCGTAAGCTAGTTACACTTAAATTGAAATCGGAAGTACGTTTTAGATAGGTTGACTGATTACCGTAATGAATATTTTGAAAAGCTAAGCTATCTGAAACGTTCAACGTAAGTGACTTATCCGGTAGAACATTAACGTTGTAAGTAACTGCATTAGATACTAATCCGTTAGTTCTATCGATTGCCGTAACTTTAACTTGTTGAGTAGAGTTAACTGGGAATACGTCCCAGAAATTATCTCCAGCACCTTCAATTAATTGTTTTATATCCATAGTTGAAGAAGTTGTTTGACCAGTTTGAAGACTTAAATCTTGAGCGGCAGTGTAATTATGATCTCCAATAGATAAGTTGAAAACAATATCTGATCCTTTAAGATCACTTGGTGCGTTACTACTATATCCTAGATTAAGATTTGAACTTAAACCAGCATTTTCATTCTTATATAACAAGTCGTATTCAGTTTTATCTGTGCCAAGAACTAAACTGTAATCTTTTTTGGCCAAAATGGTGAAAGCAGGAGAACTCGTCATTGCAATACTATTTGTACCTGTAAATGAAGCGGGTGCTTGTTTTACGTTGATATCACTTGATATCTCGTTCACGGCAGTTACTGAAATAGAAATTTTAGCGGAACTATTATTTGTATCGAGTTCTTTTGCCAAAGTATATTGAAGATTTCCTCCAACGATATCATCTTTAGATATCTTAGTTGGACTTTGACCATCACCATAATCTATAGTAGCAATGTTCTCATTAGCATCAGGCTTTAAAGTGACGTTATCAGGAATTTTTATTTTAGAAGCAATTGATTTCCAGGATTCCTTACCACGTATATAGTTAAGATTATAATTTAATGATAAATCGTCACCATTAGAAACGGTTTTATCTGTGGAGCTGTCTATGATAGTTTTGTTTAAAGTTTTATCAGTGATCGATGCACTTACATCAGAAGTAGGTGATTCAGGGATTGAATCAAAAGCCACTAGTTTAGTAGCAACTAAATTAGATGTACCATTTGCTCCTGTAAAGCCCCAGCGAACTAAATTATCTGTTGCGTTTAACTTGGTGGTATCAATATCTATAGTTTTTGTAGTAGGGGTTTTCTCTAGTCCTTCCTTAGTTATGTCATTAAAAGCGTAAGAAAGTTTTGCAATATTAGATCCAGATGGTGCTGGTGTCCAATCGATGGTTACGTGATGCCAGTAGACTGGATTATTTGATGAGTCAGTATAATCGGTTAAATCAGCTAATTGTGAGTCTACATGAACCATGACTGTTGCTTTATCAAATCCGGGATAGTTACTATTGATGTTTGAATCGATACTTGTTTGATAATAGGTTCCAGCAAAAGCGGGATAGATTACTGCTATATTTCCGTACCGGCTAGCACTTCCATATGTTAGGGTGCCCGGTATTCCAAGCGAAGAAGGTGGCGTTGTCCCTAATTGAGTATCATAAGCATTTTGAGAAAAAGTAGTTCCGACAAGGGGAATCCCACTTGAGCTCATATTTATGGGAGCATTTTTGGAGTTATACATGTTGTTTTTTGCCGTATCAAATTCTAGTGCAACGCTGTTTTGGATGGCTGAATTTTGCATGAAAGATACTTTTTCTGAATAAGTATTAAAGACACTAGATGTAGATTTGTCGAAACCATATGCGCCTATACCGTCTAATCCAGCACCTAATGCACCATTACCACGGGCATCATTTTGAAGAACGAAAGTGATACCCTCACTGTTTATATCGTCCTCACCGTTACCAGATCCAAAATACATCCATGCTGAAATAGTTTGAGGTTTAGTAATATCAAAAGTTTTTTTTGTTGACCAAAGTGATCCGTAGGTATTCTTACCATTTGCTAGAGAAATTATATTTCCATCGGTAGAGTTATCACCAGAGTGATCAACTATTTGAGCTGAATTAGTTTTAAAAGGACTTCCCGATACGGGAGTTGGAGTGGAATTTGACATGTATTGGCTGAGTGGGAGCCCATTAGGGGCTTCTTTTAAAACAGCCAAATCAGTGCTACTGGTTAAAGTAGCGGAAACGTTAGTGGCATTAGCCGTTACTATAACAAAAATGCTCATGAGGATAATAGATCCCCATAAGCTCAGTAGATATTTTTTCCTCATTAAAGTTGCCCTCCCTCAAGAACAATTAATGTTGATTATTTTTTATTTATTTGACTACTTAATTATATCATCTATGAAAATGATAAACTATTAAAGTAGTTGTAATGAAAATAAGTAAAATTATTGTATTAATTTGATTAGTTATTTCGAGAGATAGAGATAGACCTATGATTTGGTTGAATCATAGGTCTTTTTTTATGCAAATTCTAAACTAGAACAGTTCAACAAGGATAAATTCATTGCAGATTGTGTTGAATATATCCAACTGTTGAACTATATTATAGACGTTATAATTATTTTTATGAAAAGGCCAGTAAAACCTTTGCTGACAGTTATTTAAAGGAAAGTGAGGTTATAGTTTTACTATTAGTTTTAAATATAATTTGAGGAACTTACAAACACGAAATTGTCATAATGTCGAAGTTAAATTCAGGGAAAATAGAGATAAATCGATTATATCTAATAATTGATCTAAAAGGGGATCTAAACTTTGAGACAAAAAGTGACCAACGGTGATGTTAAGAAGAGATTCATATTATATAAGGGACACACCGGTTGGAAAATCAAGACGAGAATATTTGGTGGTTTACTAGTAAGCTTTTCAGTATTTGCGATTGCTGAAAGTATGGGAGTCGTTGATGCCCATGCATCAGCTGTAACAACACAAACTACTATGTCAAATAGTGCTGCGGAGTCACCGGTGCCAACAGGAGATAGCGCTGGTGATACGACCGAAAGTACATCTAATACAACAAGTAATACCTCAAAAAATCAACCGGTAGCACAAGCTACTGCGCAAACACAACAGGGCAGTACAACACAAGATAGTACGAATGCAACTAAGTACCCAGTTTTATCCCAGAATCAAAATGTTAGTGTCGGTGCTGACACATCGACTGTTAATCTAACATCTGATCAAATTGCAGGGCACTTTACCGCTAACGTTGAAAATAGAGATGGCGGGGATTCGGATTCTGATGCTGCTGATAACACACACAATATTCAAATTGGTTCTGATGGTTCTGTTGACCTTACAACACTTGGGGATCATCAGTATTATTCTTCACCTGGCAGATCAAGTTCTATATCAGGACACCAGTCTGCTCACGTTTCATTCGAACATGAAATCGATTTTGGACATAATTTTGATATGTCAGGAGCTTTAGGTATTGGTAGTAAAAGTTCCGGTGGTGCTGACAGTGTTGGCTTTATCTTTGCACCAGGAGATCCTGCTGAAGCTACTAAAGGTGGCTCTGGTGGACAATTAGGCCTTGGTGGTTTGAGTAATGCCTTTGGATTTGTTTTTGATGAATATTATAATAGCAACTTTAATGATCCTAGTACATATAGTTATAACTATCCATATATAGGTTGGAGAACAACTGATTCATCTGGTAGTTTGCAAAGTACCAATACTGGGGATGTTCAGTCATCTAGTAACTTGGGACTAACTCGTAGTTCACAACCAGTTAATGATTTTACAATGCACTACGATGCTTCCACACAAATGTTAACTGTTACATTAAACGGAACATCTTTTAGTCGCCACATTGATGATATCAGTACTGGTTATTCACTTTCAGTTGCCGCTTCAACCGGTGGTAGCTTGAATGATTATTCTGCTAAAATAAGTAGCTTTAGTTATACACCTAAGACGATTCCATTAACAATTAATTTGGTTGATTCAGCGGATCAAGGAGCTTTATTAGATAAAACAAACGTTAAAGCTGTCGCCAATATCGGTGATACTATTTCAATTTTCTCAACTCAAGCTGCTGCAGATCGTGCCGTTGCAGATGGTGAAGTTGATCCTTCATTAGTAGCGGTTATACCAACAGATTCAGCTGGTAATGTTTATGTGATCGATAGTAGCAAAGTTGTTTCAAATAATAACGGAACGGTCCACGTTATCAAGGACGAGGATGGTATTGCAGATAGTACTTACTATAGTTATACAGTTACGGATGCTGATAATCAGCAGATGACAGTTCCGGTGAGATTGGCTTTTAAAGCGAAGGTCACTCCCGTTGATTCCACAACTAAAAAGCCTATTAGTGGATTAGATCCAGTGACAGTAGTGGCAGTTGACGGTAAACCGATTCTGGTTCAAATTCCAGGATATACACCTACATCGGTTATTTTAAATAAACCCGCTGATGGTCAGGCAATAGCCGACGATGTTTTACCAATTGATCAAGGTACAACTAATACAGATACATCAACGACTACAGGTACGGCTAATCCAGTAGGACATTATTACACTGGAACAGGTAAAACAGTTGACGGTAAATCCGTTGTAGATAATGCTACCGTCGGAACAGGTCAATCAATTTCTGATACTTTAGATAAACAAGCTTACCAGGATTCTAAGGGCAATGCTGTAGCTAGTGGTGGAAAAACTGCTATTAATAGTGATGATTATTATTGGTCAGATGTTGGTAACGCTAATGCAACCGATTCTCTAGATAGTACAAAACCTCAAAGTGTCGATAGTATTCTTTTACCAACTACTGCCACTTTAGATTATTGGGAACAACAAGCTACCGCTAATCAAACTAAAGCTGACGATTATAAACAACAAGCTCAAACCATGTATGATACTTTTGTTGGTTTGTCAGGCCTAACTACGGCTCAAAAAGCAGCCGCTGATAAATTATTACAATCAGTTGTTAATATTTATGAAGAAGTTTCTGATAAAAACGGGCAAGCTAAAGCCGCTTTTGAAAAAGGCAAGACAGATACCGCCGCTACAGATATTTATAACGATGGACAAACTGGCTATGAAAACCTGGAAGCCGTTAAAAACTTATTGATCAGTTTTAATGATGATCTGACATCTTTGAAAACAACTAATAAGGATGCACAAAACAGTTTGGCAACATTTGACTCATGGAGTGTAACTTATGGTGATGATAATGGATTCCCTAATGTCAGTTTTGGTCCGGATTTTGGAACCCCTACTACCGCTCAAATTCAAGGCTTAGATAATCCAAATTATTATCAGTTTTATACTTGGGGTGCTTCAGGTAAAGGTGATACTCCCGTTACTCCAAAAGATGTCGGTCAATATGTTTTAATGCTGACTGATGCTGGACGTACTTACTTAAAGAGCTTGAGTACGAATGATAATGCCGGACTTTATGTTTCCGGCGTTTTAACGATCAATCCAAAGAGTGTTGAAGCGAATGTCAATAATTTAACAGTAGCATATGGAGATACTCCGGTTTTGAGTGGCAATGTAGATACGATTAAGACAGATGCAACTGATTTGGAAATATTTGATAATGCAGCAAACAAAGTAGTCACAGCTAACCAATTGCAAGCTGGCGGAGACTATTCAATTAGATATACAGACAAAGCTCAAACCGATTTAAGTAAAGGAAATTATACTATTACGACATTCAACACTGGGAAATTAACAGTTACTAAACGTCCATTGACTGTGACAGTTCCAAAGGGAATATATGGTAAAACGTACGGTGATAGTGATAATAGTGAACCTGAATTTGTTGGCACTACTGACGACTTAGTCAATGGTGATACTTTGGAAAGTATTGGCGTTAAGTTATCTAGGGATCATGGTGATGATGCTGGTGAATATCCAATTAATATGGATCCTTCAATAAAACTTTCTGATATTAAAAATTATGATGTCACTGTAGTACCAGGTACTTTTATTATTGGTAAAAAGCCAGTTACCGTAACAGCTGATAATTTAGGTAAAGTTTATGGGGAAAAAGATCCAGAACTTACTTTTGACAGTATAAAAGACGGTTCTCTTGTTGGTGATGACACTAAGTCTGCTTTAGGTGTGACTTTGGAGCGTGTTAAAGGTGAAGATGTCGGAACATATGACATAACTGGTACTAGTGATAGCAAGAACTATAATGTGACGATAAATCCTGGTACATTCACGATTGCAAAAGCACCAGCTGATATCGATATAACTCCAAAAACAATAACTTATGGTGATGCACCAACATTTGCTTGGAGTGTGGATCATACTGATGCAGTTGATAATTTAACAGCAGATGATTTTGAAGTTGTTGATTCCACAGGTAAAGCAGTGGATTCTAAATTCCAAGTTGGTGAAGATTATAATATCCAACTAAAAGATGGTGTACTAAAGACTCTTAACGACGCTAATTCTAATTATGAATTTAGTGCTCCGAAAGTGGCAAAATTAACCGTAGATCCAAAGAATATTACAGTTACAGCTTCGGATAGCCATAAAACTTATGGTGATGCTGATCCAAGTGAATTCACTTTAACTGATGATTCCGCAAAAGGTTTAGTAAATGGCGATACACTTACAAGCTTGGGTGTTAAATTAAGCCGTGATAAGGGCGAAGATGTTGATACATACGGCATAAATAAAGATGTTTCTTCAACTCTAAATAAGAATTACAACATTACAGTTACACCCGGCACATTTACTATCAATAAAAAGAACATTACAGTGACAGCGGCTGATAGTACTAAGGTTTACGGCAACGATGACCCTACATTTACATTGACTGTTGACTCTGCTAAACGACTTGTTAATAATGATAAATTAACTGATTTGACGGTTAATTTAACACGTGTAGCAGGGGATGATGTCGGAGATTATGCAATAAGTGGAACGGCAACGAACCCTAATTACGAAATCACTGTAACTCCAGGTACATTTACTATTACAAAGGCAGATGCTAGTTTTGACATCGGTCACACTGACGTGGTTTATGGTGATACTCCTATATTTACTGGAACATCTAAAGCTAATGATTTTACTAATAATTTAGATTCAACTGATTATGAGATTTTTGACTCTGATAATAATAAAGTGGCAAATACTGACTTGAAGGTTGATGGTCAATATACTATTAAATTAGCAGATGGCGCTTTAAACAAATTAACTTCAGCAAATAAGAATTATAGTTTCAATAACTTTAATGGAAATACATTAGCCGTTACACCAAAAGAAATTGTTGTTACAGCTGATAATAATAGTAAGACTTACGGAGCAGATGAGCCTAAGCTCACTTTAACAAGTAATTCAGCTGATGAATTAGTGAACGGCGACACACTTGAAGACTTGGGAGTTAATTTAGTCCGTAATACTGGCGAAGATGTTGGATCCGATTATGCGATTAATCTCGATAAGTCGTCTAAATTGAATGACAATTACAAGATCACAGTCAATCCAGGAACGTTTACAATAAATCCACTTGCAATTACAGTTACTGCAGCAGATAACAGTAAAGTTTATGGATCAACTGATCCAGAATTAACTTTGACTCCTGACTCAGCTAAGGTACTTGTAAATGGTGATGAACTTTCAGATTTAGGTGTTAAATTAGTACGTGCAGACGGTGAACATGCCGGAACTTATGCTATTAAATTAGACGATTCATCTAATTTGGATAAGAACTATGAAATCACAGTCAACTCAGGAACATTTACGATCAAGCCTGCTGCTGTTACAGCTGACAGTATCACAATTGAACCTACTAAAGTTGTTTATGGTGATACACCTAACTTTGTGAGTGATATAAATGTCGGTGGAGTTTCTAACACTCTTGAACAAAGCGACTATGAAATTGTGGATCCAAACGGAAACGCCGTAACTACTAACTTACAAGTTGGTGGAACTTACTTTGTTAAATTAAAAGCTGAAGCATTAGACAAACTTCATGATGCAAATCCTGATTATACTTTCAATAACCCAGAACGAGCAGAACTCACTGTAACTCCAAGAGATATTACAATTACTGCTGACAATAGTAGTAAAGTTTATGGAAATACTGATCCAACTAAGTTCAATTTAACAAAGGATTCAGCTGATGGATTAGTAAACGGTGATACTCTTGACAGTTTAGGAGTTAAATTAAGTCGAGTCGCTGGTGAAAATGTTAATGACTATGCAATTAATCTCGATAATCCATCTGATTTGAATAATAACTACAATGTTACTTTCAAAGCAGGTAAGTTTAGTATTACAAAGAAACCAGTAACAGTAATTGCTGAAGATAGTAGTAAAAATTATGGTGATAAAGATCCAGAATTAAAATTAACTGACGAATCTAGCGATGTTCTCGTAAAGGGCGATAAACTTTCAGATTTAGGAGTTAAATTAAGTCGTGTTGATGGTTCTGATGTTGGAACATACGCCATAACTGGTACTGTTAATAGCGCTAACTACGATGTTACAGTTACACCTGGGACATTTACGATCAAACCAGCATCAGCTAGTGTAAAAGTGAATGATTCAAAGATGACTTACGGAGATAAGCCTAGTTTTTTAGCCACACCTAGCGTTGGTAAAACAACATTCAGCCAAGATGATTTTGAAATTCTAAAAGATGGGAATGTCGTTAATAAAGCTGACTTACAAGCTGGAAGTTACGATATTAAATTGACTGATGTAGCTATAAATAGATTGAAATCTGAAAATCCTAATTATAGTTTTGGCGATGACTCAATTAATACGGCTACATTGACTGTTGCAAAGCGTCCAATCGTTATTACAGTTGATAATCAGACAGTATATGTTGGTCAAGACGATCCTGAAAATAAGGCTATATTAAGAAATCCTAGAATCGGCGATAATAATTTATTAAATAGTCTACATTTAAGTTATCAAGAACCTGATGCTACAACAGTTGGTGCATATGATATTAAAGCATCAAGTGACAATCCTAATTACGATATCACTATTGTTCCCGGACAATTAACTGTTTTGGGTAAAGATACTGACAAAGATGGAAATGTTACGATAACTCAAAAAGATAAAGATGGAAATGTTGTTAAAGTAACAAAGGAATGGAACAATGATGGAAATAAACAGACTGTCTACAATTATGACCCTACAACAGGTACAAAGACTGTTAGTGAATCTGATGATGGCAAAGAAGTTGAGAACCAAACTATCGATCCTACTAAAGGTAAGGCAATTCTTCCAGATGAAGATGGTGCTGCAACCGTTGTAACTACTGATGATTCTGGTGAACCAAAGATCATCCATTATACATCTGATCCTGATAAGGACGGATTAACTAGTGCAGATGAATTGATCAAGTATGGCACTGATCCTCTAAATCCCGATACAGATGGAGACGGAATTAGTGATGGTGATGAAGTTAAAAATCATACAGATCCTTTGGTAGCTAATATCTCTAATGATGATTCAGCAAAAATAGTCAAGAAGAATCAAACAGTTGGTACTACAACTAAGACGGTTAAGTTATATAACAGAGACGGCAAATTGATTTCTGATAGAATGCTTGGAATAAATACCGATTGGCTCAGTGATGAAGAATATACTTTAGATGACGTTCTTTATTACCGTGTATCGACAAATGAATTTGTTAAAGCAAGCAATGTTTATGTATATCTTTATCAAGGACCAACATTTATTAGAGTATATAATAATGAAAAAGGTGATTTGATCAATTATACTGGAGCTCCTGTTAGTCGAAGTTTAAGACCAAGTACTGAATGGAGAACTGACAGAATTGCGGTTATAAATGGTCGAAATTATTATCGTGTATCAACAAATGAATTTGTTCCAGTCGAAGAAGTTTATGAATACGAAAGTGTACATAATAATATAACTACTGACGAACCAACTACCGTTTACGATGAACGTGGCAATCAAACTGGAGTTGTACTACCAGCTAATGCCGCTTATAAAGTAGATAAAGTTGTAGTTATCAATGGGGATGTTTATTATCGAGTTGCAACGAATGAATTTATTAAAAATGATGTAAAGTAGGAGAGAGTGGGACAAAACATGTTCAACTTTCGAGCATTAAGGCAAATGACTCCAGTAATCCGATTTTGGATTACTGGAGTCATTTGTATTAAGCGGAAAAAGTTATGTTTTGTTCCACGTTTATGCTGCATGTTTAAGGGAAAATGGTTTTACCACAGCCCCTGTTTTTGATTTCTAACTTTTGTTGCACTCTTTTGCTGTGTTACAATTTACAATTAAGTAGAAATAACGCAATTCTAATTGCGAGAATTCAAGGTAATAAAATGGCAATGAAGCCTCAAAAAATTGTTAAGTTATTAAGACAAAATGGGTTTGTGGAAAAATCCCAAAAAGGTTCACACTTAAAAATGTATAATCCAACAACTAATGTAACTGTTCCTGTTCCGATTCATCATGATAAAGAGTTGGAACATGGAATTGAAAGTAAAATATTGAAACAAGCGGGAATTGAACAATCATAAGTACTTATTCAAGTATTGCTTTACTAGTTTCAACTATTCTAATAGAACCAGCTAATACTTTAGGTAATAGTTGTTTACTATTAGTTCTATAGTTATAAATGATCACAATACCATCAATAATATCTAATATCTTTATAGAATCATTCAATTTAATATCGACTGTTTCTAAAAGGCCAAATATGTAGTCATCTTCAGAAAAGCTCTGAACTACGTATGTTTGGTCTTTTTTTAGTTCATCAGTTAATGTCAAAGGATCATCGGTGATAATTTCAGAATTATTGGGAATGACATTACCGTGTGGACAAATTTTGGGATAGTTTAAATATCTATTTAATCTGGAGACAAAATTATCACTTACGGATGTTGACAATATGTCAGCCTCAATATGGCTATCTTTTAAAGAATAATCCAAGTTATTTACTAGCCAAGTTTCAATTAATCTTTGTTGTTGGATATACGGTTTAAGTAATTCGATTCCTTTTTTGGTAAGTTGAGATCCGTAATAACGCCGATATGTTAGAAACTCTGTATTTTCATAGATATTCTTTGTGCGCTCCGTTACAGAGGCGTTACTCAAACGGGCTTTCTTTGCTATGGCACCGTTGCTGACGGGATGTAAGAAACCGCCTAATTCATATATTAATTTCAGAAAATTTAAGTCATTCATTATTGATCACCAGAATATTTTTTAATACTTTAAGCATATTTTGAGATAATCTAGCTGTCAACATAAAATTAGCTAAACCTAATATTAATATTTAACAGGCTAAATAATTTTTAATAAAATGAACTGGAAATTATTTCTTCTATTAGTTACACTGCCGATATATAACGTTTTGCAGTGCAATCTTGTTTAAACTTATATTGCAAATTGATTGACTAAATCACTTTTGAGGTTAGAATTCAAGATAAATAATCAAAAAGATTTTATTAGCATGGACTAAAAAAATCTTTACAGATTATTAATTTGTACTAGAATGGGAAACGTAGAAAGGAGCAATTAACATGTCAAAAGATAAAAATACTTTCAATAGAGTTCTAGTGGGTGTTGATGATTCAGCAGATGCTCAACTTGCATTTAGATATGCAATGAGACGTTGTATCAAAGATGATTCCACGATGATAATTACTTCTATTTTGGAAAATGATGAAATGAATGTTTATCAAGCATTAACCAAAGATTATGTTCATGGTGAGCGTAAAGAGTTGGAAGAACACATCAAGGAATATCGCCAAGTGGCACTTGATGCAGGTGTTAAACGTGTAGAAATGTTTGTCGCCGAAGGTGACCCTGGTGAAACTATCGTCAAAGAAGTTGTACCAGCAACAGAAGCTGACTTGTTGGTTATTGGTTCATTATCCAAAAAGGGAATTAGAAAATATTTTGGATCACAAGCAGCGTACATGGCTAAGTATTCACCAATCTCAATCATGATCGTACGTTGAAAATAAAATATCGTAATTTGCACTAAGGGAGATTATTTATGACAAAGGAAAACGAAACTCCACGTAAGCATAAACTTATCCAATATGCTAACGGTCCTTCTCTAGAAGAGATTAACGGGACAGTTTCAGTACCAAAGGATAAAGGATTTGTAAAAACATTATTGGCTTATTCAGGACCAGGTGCACTAGTCGCAGTTGGTTACATGGATCCAGGTAATTGGTCAACTTCAATTACTGGTGGTCAAAATTTCCAGTACTTACTAATGTCAGTTATTCTAATTTCTAGTTTAATTGCCATGTTATTACAATATATGGCAGCTAAACTAGGGATTGTAAGCAGTATGGATTTGGCGCAAGCCATTAGAGCCAGAACGAGTAAGGCATTAGGAATCGTTTTATGGATTTTAACAGAGTTTGCGATTATGGCGACAGATATTGCCGAAGTTATTGGTGCCGCAATTGCTTTGTACTTGTTATTCCACATACCATTAGTTATCGCGGTATTCATTACCGTTTTAGATGTTTTAGTTTTGCTATTATTAACAAAAATTGGATTCAGAAAAATCGAAGCAATTGTTGTTTGCTTGATTTTAGTCATTTTATTCGTATTCGTATATCAAGTCGCTTTATCAAACCCTGATTGGAGTGGAGTATTCGGTGGATTGATTCCAACATCAAGAACCTTTTCAACTAGTGAAAAGATTGCTGGTATGACTCCATTAAGTGGTGCTTTAGGTATTATTGGTGCTACTGTTATGCCTCATAATTTATACTTGCATTCAGCTATTTCACAAACACGTAAAGTTGATCATAATGATGAAGAATCTGTTGCTAGAAACGTTAAGTTTTCAGCTTGGGATTCAAATATTCAATTAACGGCCGCATTTTTCGTTAATGCCTTGCTATTGATCATGGGTGTTGCCGTATTTAAGACAGGTGCTGTTAAAGACCCTTCATTCTTTGGATTATATGAAGCATTGTCAGATACTTCTACATTAAGTAATGGAATTTTAATTGGCGTTGCCAAATCAGGTATTTTATCAACACTATTTGCCGTTGCCTTATTGGCATCTGGTCAAAATTCAACTATTACAGGTACACTTACAGGACAAGTTATCATGGAAGGTTTCGTCCACATGAAGATGCCTCTTTGGTTGAGAAGATTAGTTACACGTTTGATCTCAGTTATTCCAGTTTTGATCTGTGTTATGTTGACTAGTGGAAAGAGTGCAGTTGACGAACATACAGCATTGAATAACTTAATGAATAATTCACAGGTATTCCTAGCTTTCGCTTTACCATTTTCAATGTTGCCATTATTGATGATGACAGATAGTGCTATGGAAATGGGTAACAGATTCAAGAATAGCCTATGGGTCAAGGTTCTAGGTTGGTTATCAGTTATCGGATTAACAATATTGAACCTTATAAGTTTGCCTGATCAAATTTTGGCATTCTTCGGTGATCACCCAACAGCAGGTGATGTAGATGCCTCAAAAATTATTGCTTACATTCTAATTATTGCCGTATTGGCATTGTTAGTTTGGACAGTTGTTGATTTGCATCATGGTAATAAGAGATTAGCAGCACAAGTAAAAAGTGAAAAACTTGCCGCTGAAGAATAAGAGTGCAACTCAGCATGCCCAGCTTTCGAGCATTAAGGCAAATAAGGACAGTAATCCAACGGATTACTGTCCATATTTGTATTAAGCGGAAAAAGCTATGCTGAGTTGCACGTTTAAGTAGCAAGTTTGAGGATAAAGATAAAAGGTGAATTCGTTCCTATTTGTATTAAGCATAAAAAGCTATGCTGAGTTGCACATTTAGGTAACGAATAAAAAATTATGTCACAGTCGCCTTTTTCGTCTAAAATAAAATCATGAAAATAATAATAGCGCCTGCCAAAAAGATGGTTGTAGATACAGATACTTTTAATTATGAGGATTTGCCACAGTATCTGGAAAAAACCGCAATAATTTTGGCTGAAATGAAAAAATTAACTTATATAGAAGCAAAAAGACTTTGGCAGTGTAGTGATAAATTGGCCAAGGAAAACTATGAGTGGCTTCAAAAACTTGATATAAACAAGCATCTGACACCTGCATTGATAGCTTTTAGTGGTATTCAATATCAATACATGGCACCAGATCTTTTTACTGAATCTGCACTTGACTACGTTAAAGATAATTTGAGAATATTATCAGGATTTTATGGAATATTACGCCCATTTGATGGTATAGTGCCGTATCGTTTAGAGATGCAATCTCGAATTAAAGTTGCTGGAGCTAAAAATCTTTATAGTTTTTGGGGAGAACAAATTTATCGGGCTTTGTCGAATAATGAAGAACCAATTGTTAATTTAGCTTCAAAAGAATATTCAAAAGCTATAACGCCATTTCTATCACCAAATCAAAAATTCGTTACAATTGTTTTTGGAAGTATCGTAAATGGAAAGCTAAAAACTAAAGCCACATTGGCTAAAATGGCACGTGGTGAAATGGTTCGTTTCATGGCTGAAAATAAAGTTGAACATATTGAAGAAATAAAAAAGTTTTCTGATCCTGACTGGAAATATTCACCTGATCACTCTGGTGAAAATGAAATAGTGTTTATTTATCAAAAATAGATGTCAAATAGGACACTTTATTTCTAAACTCAAGTAGCCTATCATAAGACTTATCGTGCTAATTGTATATATAATATTAAATTAATGATAAGAGGAAGGGTAATAATGACGTGGTCTGATTGGCAATTACCACCTTTTGTAACGAGTGTTTTCTTTATACTAGGTGTCTTTACTTTATATTGGGTTACTTATAATTGGATTATTTCTTGGGTACATTCACGACATATGGACGTTTCGGATGACCTTGTTAATGGATGGTATGGTGTTCTCTACATGCTAGTGTTTGTATTCAGTATTCAAACGTTAGTAGTTGGTAAAAGTACATCGTGGCAGTTTATGAATTTTCAGTTATTAGCAATTACATTTTGTGCATACTTCTTAAATATCCATGTTCCATACTACTTTTTCGGTCCAATCGTTTTAGTTTATATGGTATTTAATCAATCGTTAGGGTACTGGCAATCTTGGGGCCATGCGATAACTTTGATGGCATTTTTCTGGACACTCAATTTTGTTCGACTTAGATTCCATAATCTAAAAATCGAACCCTTTGTTTATATGATTACTGTAATTGGATATGGAGGTCCATTGTGGACTTGGATGAAATTTAAGTTTAACTTCACCTGGTCTACATTTTGGCAAGAATGGTTATACATGACCATTTTTGAAGCACTGTTATACATTTACATAACGATGTTATCTCATGATTCTGAAGTAAAACTACAATTGGAAAAGTTTGCTAGTCACGACGCTTTGACTCAAACAGGTAATTTTGCGGCCTATAAAGATGATATTGAATGTCTCTTTAGTGATAGTGTTAAAAAAGAGCGGCCTTTGTCGATGATGATGTTTGATATTGATCATTTTAAAAATATTAATGATACATACGGACATTTAACGGGTGACCATGTATTGCAACAAGTTTCTTCAGTCGTACAAACCGTTTTAGATGCCAATGATAGTAAGGTTTTGTTTTACCGTACTGGTGGTGAGGAATTCAATGTTGTTTTCCCCGGATATACGGTTAATGATACGAAAATAATTGTTAATCAAATCTTTATAGCGATAAATCATTTGCAAATTCATTCTGGAGTAAAGCCCGTAAGTGTTTCGATATCTGTTGGGGTATCTGAATTGACTTCAGATGATAAAACTTCAATGGATTTCTATAATCGTGTTGACCAAAACTTATATTATTCAAAGCGTAATGGGCGTATGAGAGTCACAGTAGCATAGTTATTTTTATTTAAGATCTCATTTATATGAGGTCTTTTTTATATGTTTAAACATATATTGCAAAATTCATAAAAATAATTATCCTAATATAATGTTTAAACATCTTTTAATTATAGTATCTTATATTTGTAAACAAGAGCTAGGAGGTGTTTAAACATGAGCAACACTATGAATATGCTAGCCCCAGTAGGGGGAAATCTAGTGAATATTTCTGATGTTCACGATCCAATGTTTTCCGAAAAAGCTATGGGTGAAGGCTTTGGTATATTGCCTAATGATAGTAAAATCGTATCTCCAGTTTCAGGTAAAGTGGTTTTGATTGCCAGCACTAAACACGCAATTGGAATTGATACTGATGATGGAATGGAAATTTTACTTCATATGGGTGTTGATACAGTTGAACTAGATGGTGAACCCTTTAATATTTTGATTAAAGAAGGAGACCACATAGAGGCTGGACAACAAATTGCCACTATGGATATTGATCAAATTAAAAATGCAGGGAAAATAACTGATGTCATTGTTGCTATTACTAATACAGCAATGGTCCTCAAAGAAATCGATATTCACGTAGGTGAAGTTGAAGCCGGCAATAAGGCTGCTACCGTCAGTCTATTGGCTAAAGGAGAAAATGAATCAGATAACAACGGTGCGAGTAAGAAAAAAGTGGACTTTGATGAACTTGCTAAAAATATTATAAAAAATGTCGGTGGCGCTAGTAACGTTGATAATGTTATCCATTGTATAACTCGTGTACGCTTTTATTTAAAAGATGAATCAAAAGCAAATGATGAAATCATTAAGAATTTAAATGGAGTTCTTGATGTTGCTAAAGCTGGAGGTCAATATCAAGTTGTTATTGGACCTGCGGTAGAAGATGTTTTTGATGCAGTTGTTTCTCAACTTGGACCAGGAATTGGCACTAACGATAATGAATCAAAAGCACAAAAGGAACCAGCTCCTAAGGGAATATGGCCTAAAACAAAATACTATTTTAGTTCATTGATTGGCGTTATAACGGCTAGTATGATGCCGGTAATTGGATTGTTGGCTGCCTCAGGTATTCTAAAAGGATTATTATCGTTGATTGTTTCAGCAAAATGGTTATCTAATACAAGCAGTACTTATATGATAATTAATGCAATGGGAGATTCAGTATTCTACTTCTTGCCTATTTTAGTTGGATTTACAGCCGCTAAAAGGTTAGGCGCAAATCAGATAATTGTTGGAGTTATCGGTGGAGTTCTAGCATATCCAACATTAGTTCAATTAGCTTCAAAAACTAGTTCAGTTCAAATGACTATGAATGCGGATTTCTTTGGTATTCCAATTCATGTCGCAAATTATACATATTCGATCTTTCCAATGATTGCTGCTGCATGGATGGCATCAATTATTGAACCTTGGTTAAAGAAACATATTCCAGCAACAGTTAGAATGATTGTAAGTCCACTTGTTGAAGTGTTTGTAGTTAGTGCAATTATTTTAATAGTAGTTGGACCAGTTATTACATTAATGAGTTCATATTTAGCTATGGGAATCGTAGCGTTACTTAACTTTAGTCCTGCTATTTCGGGATTGATCATAGGTGGATTTTATCAATGTTTGGTTATCTTTGGATTACATTGGGCTGTTATTCCAGTCGTTGCTAATCAGATTGCTACAACGGGTCATAGTGCGTTGAATGCTATTATATCAGCAACAATGGTTGCTCAAGGTGCCGCCGTTATGGCTGTATTCTTTAAAACAAGAAAGAATGTTGCTATGAAACAAATTGCCGGTGCTGCTACAATTTCAGCTTTTGCTGGTATAACGGAACCTGCAATGTATGGTATTAATTTGAAATATGGCAGAATCTTTTGGACAGCCAATATCGGTGGAGCCATTGGTGGTTTATTAACAGGTTTACTTCACGTTGATATGTGGGGATTTGCCGGCTCACTTATCGGATTTGCTTCATTTATCAATCCAAAAGGAATCGATAGTAGCTTTACAGGATTCTTAATTGCTTCTGCTGCTGCTTTAATAGTTTCATTTACATGTACTTACTTCTTTGGATTTAAGGAACAAGACTTAGAAGAAAGCGTACATGAAGTTGAAAAAGTAAGATTAGGAAGTCGTGAACCAGCTGTTAAAGATGCTTAATTTTTATTGATTGAAAGGAGAAAGACTAATGATCGTATGGGATAATATAAAAGATAAGACTAGTAGCATTAATGAAGATGAGATGAAAGTGGTAACCACTTTATCAAAGTTGCATGATAGTCGGATAAAACTTGGAGTTACTCAAAAGGAATTAGCCGATAGAATTGGTATGCAACAACCTCAACTAGCAAAAATCGAACGTATGGACTCAATGCCAACACTAGTTACATTGAATAGATATGCTCGTGGATTAGGATTAGAAATTCAAATGTCATTAGTCTCTTCCAAATAAGAGTAACGAAGACAAAAGATATTCAAACCTTTTACTATCAAATTAAAGCTCTGTAATCGATTTTAGATTATGGAGCTAATTTTTTATTGACATATAACATATGTGTAATATGATATACGTATTCAAAAAGGAGGATATTATGAATTTCGGGATTTTAACATTAACCTTTATAAGTGTTAACTTGGATTTCTTTTTTATGCTGTTGTTTCTATTAAAGAAGTATCGCTTAACGCAGGTTATTTTGGGGTATTTATTAGGAAATATTATTTTACTTACAGCAAGCTTTTTTGTTGGTAAAGCTTTGTTACTATTTTTGCCAGAGTGGATCCTGGGATTATTGGGATTTTTACCTATTTATTTAGCCTTGAGAAAAGATGATGATGACTCTAATGATAGAACTAGTAAGTCACCTGTCTTAAGTGTTTTGATCACATACTTGTCAGTTTGTGCTGGATGCAATTTATCGATTTTCTTACCTGTCTTGGTAGGTGAAACTATGCTAAACTTTGCTTTGACGTTAGTATTTATTGGCATATTGACAATTATTGTAGTTTTGGTCGTTAAATTAATTGCTGATATTCCAATGGTTGCAAATGTAATGACTGCCCACGGAGAAAAATTGATGAAGTTTTGCTACATTATAATTGGATTGTATGTCTTCTGGGATAGTGGTCTGATCAGTCATTTGATTGCATTATTTTAATTAAGAGGTAATTGAAGATGGAAGTAAGTGATGCGCTATTAAACGAGGCGGCTAAAATATATAAAGTTTTAAGTAATAGTGGTCGTATTAAGATTTTGTATTTTTTAGAAAATAATGAGGCAGATGTAAGTAGTATCGTAGAAGAAGTAAATTTGCCACAGCCCTTGGTATCACGCCAACTTGCCATGCTCCATCAATACCAATTAGTATCTAGAATAAAAAAAGGTAAACACGTCTATTATAAATTAGATGATCCCCATATTTTAGAAATGGTAAATGCTATGTTAGGACATGTTTCACATGAAATTAAGCATGAACCACATCATTATTAGAGAGTGTAAAAAAAGGCGTTTTGCCACCGGAGCGTAGCCTAGAACCACGAATGATTGGCACTATCAATCGTTCGTGGTTTTAGACTATGTGGAGGTTGCAGCTTTTTTTTACACGTTTAGGCTATAAAAACTCAGAAACACACGATATATGTCATAACCGCCTTTATAAATATAATTATTTTAAAAACATGTAGTATACTTGTAATTGACTGCTCAGCAGTTAGTTTAATTTAAAAAATAAATTTAGAGGTACGGAATGACAACACAGCTAGAAGCTGGTACTTTTCAAAGACTTTTAAACATAGATGCTAATATCAATGCAATTATTATTGGCTTGATAACAGTTGGTTTGATTACGATTTTAACTTTTATGTCATATTATTTTGAGGATCTATCTAGAAGGCATACTAAAAAATCGTTTATTATGCTTCTTGGATTTATTGAAGTAGCTGCTCTTGTTGTAGGAATGATTTTGGTTCAGCACATTTTTAAAGCTATAAATGCTGGAAGTTCAACTAATTGGTTCTATGCAACAACTCAAATGACTTTATTACTTTATTGTCTATACACGATGCAAAATCACTTTATTGATGCGGTAAATATTTTGGCTCCACTTTACATTTTTGGACACCATTTATCATCTGGTAATATGGGATTCAATATTTTCTTTATTGCAATTTTGATTGCTATGGCAATAACTGTCATTTACATTGCTTTTAATAAAAATACAATTATAAGTACAGAATGGAAATACCTAGCGTTACAAATAATTTATGGTGGAATTTGGTGGATCTTGATCTGGTCTATTTATAAATTCTCTCCATTAAAGACGATTTATATGATAATTGGATTTGTTATTTACATGTGGATCATTAGATTGTTTTCAAAATGGATCAGAACATCATTCAATGACTACAATATTATGTCTAGAAAAGTTAACTATGATGAGTTAACAGGTATAAGAAATAGGGCTAACTTTGATGAAACTATTGACGAAATTTTTAAAGTTTATAGTAAAGAAAACAGTGCTCCTTTAACAATGGGAATGTTTGATATTGATAAATTTAAAGATTTTAATGATAAATATGGTCATTCAGCAGGTGATAAAGTATTGCGTCATGTTGCTGAGGTATTCCATCATCAATTGTTCAAACAGACATCAAAAGGACAATTGTTTAGATATGGCGGAGAGGAATTCGTTGTGATTTTTAAAGGGATGAATGTTGATGACTCTTCAAAAATCATTCGTTCTATTAGAAATCAGTTGATAAATGATCCATTATATTATGATGGTAATGAGTTAAACGTTAGAGTTTCTTTTGGCGTTTCAGAACTTGTATCGACGGATAAAGATATCAAAGATTTATTTAGACGTGTCGATCATTATTTATATCAATCTAAGAAGTCTGGAAGAAATCGTATTACAATTGAAGATAAGACTTTTAAGTTTGAAACAGGTATTTAAAATTGGATATCCGTGCGCTGATCACAAATTAGTGTTAGGGTGAAAATAGTGGTAGTTGGAAAGACTGCAAGAAAACAGCATATTTAGGTAGGCTGTTTTTTTGTTGATTTAATTACTATATTCAAGTTTTCTTTTTGTTTTAAATATTTTCAGAGGTGGTTGAATGAGAGAAGAAAACGCGATAAATATCGAAGATGAGACTTCAGATGACAATGACAATGTTGTCCGAAAACTGAAAGGAATTGCTAGTGTAGCAACTATTGGTGGACTACTATTTGGTTTTGATACTGGTGTCATTAATGGTGCCATTAGCTATATGGCTAGTCCAAAGGAATTAAATCTATCCCCATCAAATGAGGGATTAGTAACAAGTAGTGTCACTTTAGGAGCTGCTTTTGGGGCTATTGTTTCAGGACATCTATCAGATAAGGCTGGAAGAAAACGCCTGATTATTATTTTGGCAATTCTATTCTTCTTTGGAACCTTGGGATGTTCAATAGCGCCAAATGTTATCTCTATTATTTTCTTTAGAATTATTGTTGGTTTAGGAGTAGGTGGTGCTTCAGTAGTTGTACCTACTTATCTATCCGAAATTGCTACGACTGATCTTAGAGGACAATTAGTTACTCAAAATGAGTTTATGATCGTTACTGGTCAGTTGTTAGCTTTCGTTGTTAACGCCTTATTTGCTAATTTTGTAAATGTTCCACATATTTGGCGTTATATGTTGGGATTTGGAATGATTCCAGCTACTGCTTTGTTTATTGGAATGCAATTTTTACCAGAATCTCCGCGCTGGTTAGTTCTTAAAGGCAGAGATGAAGAAGCTCTCAAAATTTTGTCAACTATTAGAAGAGACGAAAGTGATGGCAGAAGAGAGCTTAGAACTGTTCATTCTATAATGAATAAAAATACTGAAAAAATAAAACCAGTTAAAGAACTTAGAAAACCTTGGATTCGTCGCCTAGTCGTAATAGGTGCCGGATTAGGTATTATGCAACAATTTATTGGTGTGAATATCATGATGTATTATGGAACCAGTATATTGAATCAAGCTGGATTTACAAAGAGTTCTTCGATGATCGCCAATATTGGTAACGGTATTGTAGCGGTCATTGCAACAATTGTAAGTATGCACTTGATAACTCAATTGAATCGTCGTAAATACATGTTGACCGGTATTGCTGGCACAACAGTTTCATTGATTACTTTAGTAATACTATCTCATGTTTTGAATTCAGCAATGCTTCCTTATGGTGTAATTATTTGTTTGATGACATTTATGGCCTTTTTCCAAGGAGCAATATCACCACTAGTCTGGGTTTTGCTTTCTGAAATATTTCCACAACATATTCGTGGATTGGGAATGGGAGCTGCAACATTCTTCTTATGGATATCAAACTTTGTAGTTGGGTATGTATTCCCAATTATGAATTCCACTATGGGTCCAAGTTTAACCTTTATAATTTTTGCGATATTTAATGTTATTGCTTGGTTCTTTGCATATAAATGTGTTCCAGAAACACGTGGTTTGACACTTGAAGAGATCCAACAGAAGTTTATTAATGAGTAATGATCTTCCTTAAACGCGACAAGAAACACAACTTTTACCTTAAACATGCAGCTTAAACGCGTCAAAAAACACAGCCTTTTCCGCTTAAAACAAACACCCTCATCAATCCATTCGGATTGATGAGGGTGTTTGCCTTAATGCTCGAAGGCTGAGCGTGTTTTTTGACGCTCTCTACAGCTCTATTTCCTTTTCATATGACGTTCAGGGCTTTTCCAAGTACCTTGTCCATATCCCATAATGGTTTTTATTGCTGGTATAAAGGTTGTAACTACAGAAAGTGCATTTACTTGCCAATAGACTAATGAATAAAAAGGCATGAACATTAGATATTTAAACTTGGCTGCTTTACCATCAATTATTAAAGCTGCGGCTAATTGCATAACTCCGGCTATCATTTCAAAGGTTAGAAATACAAATGACATTGCAAATAAGAAAATCACTTGTTCTAGATTTCCAGTAAAAATGAAGCCGACTAATGATCCTAGAAAAAGCATTAAACTTATGAAATAGAAAAATGACCAGACGGTACTAAAGGTTTGATCTACTAAAAATGCTATTTGGCGAATGTATTTTAGAGGATGGAGGAATATTTTCCAAAAATTTGCTAACCAAACTTCTGTCCCGCCTTTAGCCCAAAGTTTTCTTTGATGGTATAAGCTCTTTAAGTCGTCAGGAACATTCATATAAAATACAATATTTGGAGCAAAAACGGTTGACCAGCCACTGATTTGATGGTCCCAGGCAATACTAATATCTTCGGTTGCACGATCTTGTCTGAATAATCCAACATCGATCAAAGCGTCACGGCGATACATTGTATTGGCTCCGCTATAAGCGTACATATTTCCAAAAACACCAATTTGGCTTCGCTTGATTATGCCAACGATACTAGAAAATTCAACGGTTTGAGATTTAGAAATAATCGTATCTCGATTTAAAACATCTGTGTTGGCCGTTACGGCGGCAATATTTTGTCCTTCAGAAGTATCAAAGTAATTCATATATTTCCAAATAGCGTCTGGTTCAGGTAGTGAGTCGGCGTCGTTACTTAGAATAAATTCCCCTTTAGTAAAAGCAATGCCAATATTAAAAGCATGAGCTTTACCTTGGTTCTTTTCGATACGGATAACTTTTAAATTTTGATATCTTAACATCAGATGTTTCAGTATTTCAGGGGTTTGGTCTGTTGATCCATCATCTATGACTAATACTTCATAGTTAGAATAATTCAAGTCATTCATTAAATAATTGATTGTATGTTCGATCATGATTTCTTCGTTATGAGCCGGGATCATGATCGTTACAAATGGTTGAATATTTTTATCTATATGTTTGTAATTTTTGATTTTGTGGGCATAGAGAAATTGATAGCAGATAGTTCCGATCATCCAACAAAATGAACCTAATATTGGGTATGAAATCAAGATCAATAACAGAAAATTAGCCACAGAATCAAAAACTGAGATTCCTGTTTTGATCATAATTTAGCGTCCTCGAATTTACTATAAATTTTGTCTATGGTTTTGATCTCAAAATTATTTTCAGGTGTTACTACATAATATCTAATTTCATTTCTTCGATAATAACGTTCTCCGAATTTTGAACTATAGAAATCCTTGATAGCTTCGCGACGAGCAAATAATTTTTTCTCGTTGTAAATAGTATGCTTTTTAACGTGATAGGTTGTGTAGTAATTATTATAGAGAGTAAAAGCTACTGTAATAATGGTTAGAACAAGGAATGCGTCAGTTAAAAAGTGTCCAAAGAAGTCAAATAAATCTTTTCCTTCTGGAACGGACCAAGGTTGTCCTTGCATATTTTTATTAGCAAAAACAGTTAATGACAATGTCCAATAAATCGGGACGATCATTATTATCCAAGCTAGAATCGTGATGATTATTTGTCTTATTTTTAAAAGAACATGGCCTCGTTCAAAAAAAGCATCGTGGATATATTTTCTCATAGGGTCATAATCTTTTTGCGATGTTGTTATTTTCATTGTCATCACCCATAACTATTACCATGTTTAAATAGTAATTTTTTTAAAATCTAAAGGCCGAATATGTGTATAAAAGTAATTGATTATGGGTATTTTAATATACATATATGATACTAGGCCTCTGATTTCCCTTAATACTAAACAGTTATTATTTGATTGCAAGAAAAATGAACCCAAAAAAGAGGACCCATTTAAGAGTCCTAAAAGACAGTATTGTTTGCATATTTTTTGTAATGGTATTATAGTGTACTAATGAACTATAACAATAGAGAGGAGAATGATTTTGAATTTTGACGATAAGGTTCCAATCTATTACCAAATAAAAAATTATCTCTATCATAAAATTATCACTGGCACTTTAGCTCCTGGTGCAAAATTACCATCGGTGAGACAATTAGCTATCGATGTTACTGCTAATGTTAATACGGTACAAAGAGCACTTGCTGAAATGATAACTGAAAAAATAATTATATCTCAAAGAGGCAAGGGTAATTTTGTCACAGAAGATATTGATAGTATCAAACATTTAAAAAAAGCATTAGTTACAAAACAATTATCACTGTCATACAAACAGTTACATGCCCTGAACTTGACTGACGATGAAATTTTAGCCGAATTAAAAGATTATATGAAAAATAGGAGTGGTGAACATGAGTGATTTACTAAAAATCGATAACTTAAATTACAGTCATAGTTTAAAAAACATTTTACATGATGTTAATTTAACAATTGAAAGCGGAAAAATCGTTGGTTTACTTGGTGAAAATGGTGCCGGTAAAACAACTTTGATGAGACTTATCACTGGAAGTGCACATGGAAGCGGCAATATAGCTGTTAAAGACGCGACAACAGCTGCAAAGAGAAAAAGTTATGTTAGTTTTACAGATCATCTAGGTGGTTTTCCTTCTGGAATGAAGATTGAGAAACTACGTAATTTCTATAGTACTGTCTATGCTGACTTTGATAAGGAACGTTTTGATGAATTATTAGAGTTTTCTCAATTAGATAAAACTGCTAAAATTTCTACTTTATCTAAAGGTATGAAAGAAAAGTTGATAATTACTTTGACTCTGGCACGAAAGGCAGATCTTTATTTACTAGATGAACCATTTGGTGGAATAGATAGTATGAGTCGTAAGAAAATTATCAATAGTATTATCAAATGGAAGTCTGAAGATTCAACAATGATTATTAGTGACCACTATGTTGCTGAAATTGCTCCAATTTTAGATGAAATTGTAGTTGTTAAAGATAAGACTATTAATTGTCATAAAAAGACTGATGAGATTCGTGAAAATGCTGGTCAAAGTATTGAAGAATTTTATGAAGGTTTGTATGAGGAAGGTGATTCAAATGACTAGTTTTGGAAAATTATTTAAAGTTACTATCAATGAGAGATTCAAATCAATGAATTTTATCCTATTGATCGATTTAATTGCCATTGCAGTTAGTTCGATTTGGGTAGCAATTACAGGAAATATGAGTACAGAAACATTTTCTAGCATCGTATTTTCTTGGTCATCCCTTGTATTTATCTTTGCTTTTGTTCGCCTGGCAGTCCTTCAGGAATCAACTTTTACTCGTGATAGTTATCGTTTGATACCTATCAGTGATACAAAATTCTATCTTGCCAATTTAGCATCTACTTTGGTTTCATTCTTATATGTAGTTTTGATAGAAGGAATTCTTTATGGAATTGTTATTGCAATGAATTGGAACGCGGTTCAAGAAGTGATAACTTATATGAAGTTAATGCATCGTTTTACAACAGCAAACGGAATATTAGCAGGGCTAACAGGTCTTATATTAACAATTGCCATGGTAGTTTTAGGATGGACAACAATTAATTTGATTCACTTAGTTGGACGTTCCGCAAGTAACTTTTTACCTAGTACAGGACGCAAAGTTTTAAATATTGTGATGTATATCTTAGTTATTTGGTTAGTTCTTAGAGTTGTCGGATTTTTGAGTGAACAAATTGGTAATTCAATGGCGTTGATCAGTAACTCAAATGATTTTTGGACATTCCTATTGAACGTTTCTGTATTCTTATTGGTAGCTATAATTGAAGCGGTAGTAAGTATCTATTTATTAAATAGATGGGTTGAAACAATTACTGAATAAAAATGGTTAAAATCTTTTATTGATTGAAAGAATAGTATATATTTTAAATATGTAGCGTAGACGTGTAATAAAGCACAGTTTTTTTCGTTTAAAAAAGGACCCAATTAATCCAAAATCGGATTGATTGGGTCCTTTACCTTAATGCGCAAAAGCTGACCATGCTTTGTCGCACTCTTACAGAAGGGAGTATCTCCATGGCAACTATTTACGATTTTTCAGAAATAGAAATGAACGGTAACAAAATCAACTTTAATGAATATAAAGGTAAGGTAGTATTAATTGTTAATACTGCAAGTAAATGTGGGCTAGCTCCACAACTTGAAGCAATTGAGGGATTGTATAAGAAGCATCACGATCAAGGCTTTGAGGTATTGGGGTTACCATCTAATCAATTTCATCAGGAATTAGGTTCAGATGAGGAAACAAGTGACTATTGTCAGATGCATTATGGAGTGACATTTCCAATGACAAAGCAAGTAAAAGTAAATGGTGAAGACGAGGATCCATTGTTTACTTATTTAAAGGAAACCGCAGGTAATGGTCGTATCAAATGGAATTTCACCAAATTCTTGATTGGTCGTGATGGTCAAGTGATAAAACGTTATGCGCCAGTTACTAAACCTGAAAAAATTGAACCTGATATTATTGAAGCACTCAAAAACTAAATAATTTGATACAAAAAAGTCGAAACCTTCAGATTTGAAGATTTCGACTTTTTATATCCTAAACGTGCAAAAAAAGCTGCAGACCGCCTGTTTTTGCACTCTCCTTTATTTACCCTTCGGCTTTATGTACGTCGTCGAGAATATTATCTTTAGAAAAATCATGTTCCATATATTCTTTATTATCAGTAGGTAAGTGCTGTTCTAATGTATCGAATTGTTGGAAAGATACAACGCCGGTTACTGATTCGAAGCTTAAAATATGTCCACCAAAACTATGGTCGTTTGATAGAAAATGACTGTGGAAACCACCAACTGCTGCTCCATCGAATAGAGTAGGTGAATGATAACTTATCAATGTACCAGTTACCTCGTCTTTGTTGAACGTATTTTGATTTTCGGCAGTTTTTGCTAGAGAATCATATGGTTTTGATGATTTTCTAACGGCTCTTGTCGTCATATTTTTGAAAGTACCAGTTATCTTAATGGAGAAGAAAGTATTATCGCTGTTAGCGGCTTGTTTGATTTGTGATTGTAAATCATCACGCTCAATATTTTCAATTTCCATCATTTCTGCATAATCAGCGAAGTGGCTGTTTGCAAAAGGCATTATAAAATCACCATCAATAATGTTTATATTGCCATCACCATCTAATTGGTATGGTGTGCCATCAAGAATGATCAATTCACCATCTAAACCTTCACCAGTTCCAATACCAGTATCACCGTGTTTTAATAATTCGTTCATGGTGAGTGTTCCATCAAGCAAACCAGGTACTAATAAAGCTAAAGTACCATGTTGATAAAGAATATTTGTCTTTGACATAATAAGTTCCTTCCTATTAGTTCAATACGTCTTCGAGCAATGTTGAAACAAGTTTGATATTGTCACTGTAGTCAACAGGAATATCAATTACAACTGGACCAGAAGTCTTGAAAGCTTCTGCTAAGCGGTCCTTTAATTCATCAGCTGTTTCAGCGCGCATACCAGTTGCCCCAAAACTCTCAGCGTATTTAGCAAAGTCTACTTTACCCAGTGTAACACCTGAATAACGACCATACTTTGCAACTTCTTGGAATTTAACCATGTCATAAAAACCATCGTTCCATACTAGTTGAACGATATTAAGATTTAAGCGGACCGCAGTTTCAAGTTCTTGACCTGAGAATAAGAAACCACCATCACCAGCAACAGAGACAATTGGCTGTTCTGGACGCTCTAGTGCTGCGGCAATAGCCCATGGTAGAGCTACACCAAGAGTTTGCATACCATTACTGAATAGTAAATGTCTTGGTTTGTAACTTCTGAAATGTCTAGCCATCCAAATATAATGACTACCAACATCAACTGTAACAGTTGTATCATCGTTAACTTGGTTTTGAAGAGCATGAACGATTTCTAGGGGATGCAATCCCTTGCCAGCCTTACTTTCAGGAACTTTATCTTGAGAAACGAAACTTACTTGCATTTCGTGTAAATGTTTCTTTAAATCATCACTTAAACCAATGTCATCAGGTAAGTTGTGTGCAAGATCTCTAATTGTTTTAGCAATATCTGCTTGAACAACTAAATCAGGTTGGTATTCATTTGAAATTTCTGGAGCGATACTATCAAGATTAATGATCTCACCGCTAAGGTCAACGTTCCAAATTCTTGCTTCGTATTCAACAGGGTCATATCCAATGGCGATAACTAGATCACTTTCTTTAAGCATGGCATCACCAATTTGGTTTCTAAATAATCCGACACGACCATAATAGTTTTTTTCAAGGTCTCTTGAGATAACTCCGGCACCTTGGAAAGTTTCAACAACTGGGATCGAGAACTTGTGTAAGAAATGATGAATAGCTTCAGTTACTTCTTCACTTGAAGAACGCATACCAGCTAAAATAACAGGGAGTTTGGCGTGTTTTATTTTGTCGATAATTTGAGAAATAGTATCGCTGTCGGCTCCACCTTGTTGAATGGGTGCGAGTGTTTTAATCTCATCATCAGTTACGGAATCGTCTAGCACATCTTTTGGTAGTGAAATAAAAGTTGCACCAGATTTTGGAGCCATAGCTGTTTGATAAGCATTAGCGAATGTTTCAGAGATATTGTTGGCGTCTTGAACTTCAACACTATCTTTTGTAGCAGAATTTAGAAGTTCCTTACTAGGAATACTTTGGTGTGTCAATCTAGAAACGTCATTACGAGGAACTTGTCCACCAAGAGCAACAACAGGGTCACCTTCAGAAGTAGCTGTGATCAATCCAGTTGCTAGGTTTGAAACACCGGGACCTGAAGTAGTTGCAACAACTCCTGGCTTTCCTGTTAAACGACCAATACCTGATGCGATAAAGGCAGCGTTTTGTTCATGGCGAGTAATGATGAGTTTAGGGGCTTTAGGATCTTTGCTGTATTCTAGTAGGTCAAAAAGTTTATCGACCTTGGCACCTGGAAGTCCAAAGACGTACTTAACCCCTTGGTTTACCATCGAATTGAATAAAGCTTCAGCACCGTTTTTTTCAGTTGACATTAATGTATATCCTCCTTGAGTATCTTGGTTCGTGATGTTATTGTAGTAAATATAAATCGTTGGTGTTGATTTGTCAACACATAAAACTTGGAGAATTTTAAGATGAAAAATATTGGATATTTGGCCCAAGATATATCGATCTTGCATCGAAAATACTATAAAGATACAAAAGAACAATTTGATAAATTACAGTTAAATCCAACAGCCGCATGTATTTTATTGTCGATTGGTGACTATAAAGAAGTCAGTCAAAATCAAGTCGCAAGATTGCTTGTGGTTGATAAAGGATTAGCTACTAGAGAGATCAATAAGATGAAAAAATTGAATTACTTGAGTAAAGTTGATGGAGCAGGTAAAACTAAAATTCTCAAATTAACTGATACTGGTAAAAAGGTTGTCAAAAAAGTTCAACAGATAAGAATTGACTGGTGGGAAGATAGATTTGCCGAAACTGGTATTAAAGCAGATAGTCCCTTAGTTGAAGCAATTGAAAGTGTTGTTGACGGTATTGTGGAACCGGTTGAAGAATAGATTTTATATATTTATATAGTGGTGTAACTGGAAATCATGAATAATTCCACCTGTTGTGTGGACGTCTTCAGCCAAGGTCTGAAGACTCACTTTGAAACTTTGCATAATTCGTAAATTTTCAAAGATGCCAGTGGAGTAAGGTCGGAAGTTCATCGACCTAACTCCACTTTCACAACTGGTTCCATTATTCATGATTTTCAGTTTTTTATTATTGTTTTTAGGATGGATTTAAATAAAGAAATACAAAAAAGGCCTGACATTTTTGTCAGACCTTTTATATTAAAATCCCGTCCAGATGATCTATTTCATGTTGGATAATTTCAGCTACAAAATCACTGAAATCTTGTTTTTGTGGTTTAAATGAAGCATCTGAATAAGTAACTGTAATGTGTTTGAATCGTTTAGTTTTTCTTTCACCAATTAGCGATAAGCATCCTTCTTCAGTATCATAAGAATCACTCTTTTTGATAATTACTGGATTTATCATTGGAATGGCCATGTTACCTAATTGAAAGGCAATGATTCGTTTGTTTATACCAATCATATTTGCAGCCATTCCTACGCAGTCTTCTTGGTGTGATTTTAGTGTGTCTATTAAATCAGTTATAGCCTGACTATCTTTGGGGGTTGCTGGTGTAGATTTTTGTGAAAGTAGAGTTGTATCTTTGTTGATTTGTTTGATCATAATGGGCTCCTTTAGTGATTGTTAATCAATCATATCAAAAATATCCTTTGAGCATAAACTTTGACTTAAAAATACACTACAACTACGCTTTATATATAATAAAAGAATTTATATTATATATTATAAGAATGGCTGAGGGTGACTGAATGATTACAAAAATAGGAATAATTTTGGGTAGTGTGCGTGGAGATGCTTTAGGAAGTAAGATTTTTAAACATTTAAAGTCAATAATGAAAGATACAGAAAATGTTAAATATACTTGGTTAGATTTACATGATTTTCCATTACCAGTATATGACCATGAAGAGATTCCTTTAATGGCAAAGGTTTCTGGTACAACGGATATGGAAGATAAGTGGCTCAATGCTGTCGAAGAGCAAGATGGATATATCATGATGACTCCAGAATACAATCATGCTATTCCCGGTGGTTTCAAGAATGCTTTAGATTTGGTGGGATCTCAAGTAAGCAAGAAACCAGTTCAAATTATAAGTTATAGTTGTTTTAGTGATGGAGGCATGTTGGCAGCTACTTCAATGGTCCCAATTTTACAAATTATGGATATGATCGTAATGCCAAAGCCGGTTCTAGTTTGGAATGCAGAGTCAAACTTTGAAGCTGATGGGACTTTGAATAAAGATGTTGAAAATAGTGAACATTTTGAAAAACGTTTTGGAGAATCTTTCCATGACATTGAATTTTATGCAAAAGTTTTAAAAGAGAATCCTTATAAGTAGAGTGTGACAAAAAGCGTTTTGCTACATGTTTTTGATAAATAGTGTGTGTACAGAGGGCTATGACCAATATCATGGCCTTTTTTGTTATACTGAGTTTGGAGGTGGGATGATATGAATTTATTATTTGCAATTGATGATAATGTTGTTAAACAAATGTTAACTACTTTGTATTCGATAAAAATGAACACTAAAGGGAATTTTGATATTTATGTTCTTCAAAAAGATAAATTGAAGGAAATAAAAAGAATTCAGGATTTTTGCGATAAAGTAGGAATGAAATACCATCCCATTATCGTCGATGGAGCTCGTTTTAAAGACGCTCCTATAACGGACCGATATCCAGCAACTATCTATTATCGATTACTTGCACACGAGTATTTACCAGATATTGATCGAATTTTATATTTAGATGCTGATATATTGGTTATAAATGATCTGCATACACTTTATAACTTGGATCTTGGCGATAATTTATATGCGGCAGCTAGTCATTCAGCTTTGACCAGTAATATGACGGAACCATTTAACAAAGTAAGATTGGGTAATTATGAAGCTGAGAGTTATTACAATTCAGGAGTTTTATTATTTAATCTTCCTAAAATTCGTCAAACTGTTAAAGCAGGTGACATATTTGCATACATTAAAGAAAATGAACTGACATTATTTTTACCAGATCAAGATGTTTTGAATGGTCTATATGGCCATCAAATAATGAAAATACCAGACGAATTATATAATTTTGATGCTCGAATGAGTGCACTGTATTTTGCAATTGGTGATGGTAAGTGGGATCTGGATTGGGTGATCGATAATACTGTTATCTTGCATTTTTGTGGACGTGATAAACCATGGAAGAGTGATTATCGCGGAAGATATGCTGGATTATATAAACACTATATGCATAAAGCCTTGATGTAAGGCTTTTTTATTTTGGAAAAAATATTGCACTGCAAGCGTTATCAGAATATTATATAAAGGTTCGTGAACTTTAAATCAGGGGGGAATAACATGAACTTTTTAACACCTCCAGTTGCCAAAAAGAAAGTGGAAACAAATAAAATCGATCCAACGTATAAAAAATTACGTTGGCAAGTTTTCTTTGGTATTTTTATTGGCTATGCTGGATACTATTTATTGCGCAATAATTTTTCTATTGTTATGCCGAAACTAATTAATGAAGGATTTTCCAAAACACAATTGGGATTTGCTTTTTCAGCTGTTTCGATAGCTTATGGATTTAGTAAATTCTTCATGGGCATTGTGTCGGATAGAAGTAATGCTAGGATCTTTTTACCATTAGGTTTAATTTTGACAGCTTTGATTAATTTAGCATTTGGTTTTATTCCGATTTTAACTAAGTCGATCACTTCGATGTTTATCTTGTTATTTTTGATCGGTTGGTTTGAAGGAATGGGATGGCCACCATCAGGACGTGTTATTACACATTGGTACTCCGTTTCCGAACGTGGGTCTTGGACCTCTGTTTGGAACGTTGCTCATAATGTTGGTGGAGCTTTAATGGCACCACTTGCAGTAGTTGGAATAGCTTTTTTTGCGTCGAATATTTCAAGTATGAAATCATATAATGGGGCTTTTATTATTCCAGCTCTAGTCGGAATAGTTATTGCTGTAATAGCCTATATTTTAATTCGTGATACACCTGAATCACAGGGCTTACCACCAATTGAAGAATATAAAGATGATTATTCTAATGAAGAACATGTGATGTATGAGAAAGAATTGACGGCTAAAGAGATACTTTTTAAATATGTTTTGAACAATAAATGGGTCTGGATAATAGCATGTGCCAATATTTTCGTTTACTTTGTCAGATATGGTATTGAAAATTGGGCTCCAGCTTATTTAACGGAAGTCCGTCATATTTCATTAGCATCTAGTTCAGGTTCTTATTTCTTATATGAAATTGCCGGTATTCCAGGGACTATCTTTGCCGGTTGGGTATCTGATAAGTTATTTAAAGGACGTCGTGGTCCAGCAGGATTTTCATTTATGTTGGTTGTGACATTTTTTGTCTTCATGTATTGGCGTTCTACTAATATAATGATGGTTAATATTGCATTGTTTATGATTGGGTTCTTAATTTATGGACCAGTTATGTTGATTGGATTACAAGCATTAGATTCTGTACCTAAAAAAGCTGCAGGGACAGCTGCAGGGTTAACAGGATTATTTGGATATCTTTTTGGATCAGTCGCAGCTAATGCAATTATGGGTGTTATTGTTGATCATTTAGGTTGGAATTCAGGGTTCATTACTGTTATGGCATCTTGTTTGATTGCAGCCGGTTTGTTTGCTTTTACTTGGAATCTTAGAGGACAAGAAGTTATTAAAAGTTAGTTAGTGTTTTGTGAGATTTTGAGTAATTCCACCTGTTGTGCGATCGACTTCAGCCGAGGTCTGAAGTCTCGATTTGAAGCTTTGCTTACGCAAATCTTCGAATCGTCGGTGGAGTAAGAACGCACGCGTTCAACTCCGCTTACTACGGATAATAAATATGGCATAAATCGCCATATCTATTATCCTAGGTAATGCTCGGAAGCTAACCGCTTTTTTTATTGCTCTCTAATTGTCATTTTCGTCTTCCACAATATGTTCCTTAGTCTGATTAAAAATAGTAATAATATGCTGATCGCTAAGTCGATAGTGAATATTACGTCCTTTTCTCATACTTGAAACTAAATTCAACTGTTTTAACAAGCTCAATTGATGGGAAATAGATGATTGGCTCATTTCTAGTGAATCGGCTATTTCACCGACACTTAATGGTGTTTGTGACAGTGCCAATATGATCTTGACTCTGGTCATATCACCGAATGCCTTGAAGACGTTGACCATAGCCTCTAGTTCGTCATTATTGGGGATTTCGTTATTCAAATTGTTTAGAGATTTTATGTGTTCTTTTTCGAAATTATTATCTGTCATAAAATCGCCTTTCTTACTCTAGATGGTTGAAGTTTACCATCGAATATTATATTATAATTGATGTATGAATGATTGCTCATATATTCATGTAAACGCTTTACACAAGGAGGATATCGCGATGAAATTATACAAAGTCGAATCAGATTATCAAACTAACAAAAAAAATCATCGGGTCAAGAATGTTTTGACTAAAGAGTCAAAGATGACTATCACTAAGCTAGTATTATCTGCAATTTTCTTAATACTTGCTACGAATGATTCATTTGCTGATTCGGTTTCGATCGGGCTTTACTTAATTGCTTTCGCTATCATCGGTGGAGAGATCGTTTTGAATGCTGTCAAGAATCTTTTTAAAGGACAAGTTTTTGATGAGAATTTCTTGATGAGTATTGCCACCATAGGGGCTTTGATCATTGGTCAATACCCTGAGGCTGTTGCAGTTATGTATTTTTATAAAGTAGGAGATCTTTTTGAGGACATTGCCGTTAATAGATCCAAGCGTTCAATATCAGCATTGTTATCTGTAAAACCAGAATTCGCTACTATTAAAGATGGTTCCAAAACTTTAGTCGTTCGTCCTGAACAAGTTAAAGTTGGACAAACGATATTAATTAAACCTGGTGAGAAGATTCCTCTTGATGGTAAAGTCGTTTTAGGGCAATCAAGTGTTGATACGTCAGCTTTGACTGGTGAGTCAATGCCTCGTGAAATCACGATCGGTGACGATGCTTTAAGTGGTTCGATCAATCAAGGTGGAGTTCTCCAAGTTAAAGTTACAAAAGTTTATAATGATTCTACAGTTGCTAAGATTTTGGACTTAGTGCAAAACTCAAGTAAACGCAAAGCTAATACAGAGAAATTCATTACTAGATTTGCTAAAGTTTATACGCCGATAGTTGTTGCTATGGCTGTCTTTTTAGCACTCGTACCTCCATTACTATTCAATGGTGAATGGAATGATTGGGTATATCGTGCCTTAGTATTCCTAGTTATTTCTTGTCCGTGTGCCTTAGTTATCTCCGTTCCATTAAGTTTCTTTGGTGGAATTGGTGCGGCATCTAAACAAGGTATCTTGGTTAAAGGTAGCAATTACTTGGAATCATTGAACAAGGTTAACACAATCGCTTTTGATAAGACAGGAACTTTAACTAAAGGTCAATTTTCTGTTACCAGTGTTAATCCTAAAAGTATTTCAAAAGATGAGTTATTAGAAATTGCAGCCGCAATTGAAAGCAATTCTAATCACCCAATTGCTCAATCTATCGTGACTGCTTTTGGTAAAGAAATCAAATCTTCTGTCAGTGACTATAAAGAAAAAGCCGGATATGGCGTTAGTGCAACAATTGATGGTCAATCAGTTATTGCCGGTAATTTTAAAACCATGAAGGCTAATGGCATAGATGTGGTTGAGTCTGATGGTGTTGGAACGATTGTATATATTAGTAGAAATAATGAATATTTAGGAAATATTGTTATTGCTGATAGTCCTAAATCTGATTCCAAAGCGGCTATTGCTAGTTTAAGAAAACGTGGTATTAAAACAGTTATGTTGACTGGTGATAATAAAGCTATTGGTGAGGATATTGCCTTAAAATTAGGCCTAGATAAAGTTTATACCGACTTATTACCAGAAGATAAAGTAGATATCGTAAATGATCTAATGTCTGAAACTGATAATAAAGTTGCCTTTGTTGGTGATGGAATAAATGATACGCCCGTTTTAACACAAGCTGATTTAGGTATTGCTATGGGTGGTTTAGGTTCAGATGCCGCTGTTGATGCTTCCGATATGGTAATTATGAGTGATGAACCATCAAAAATTGCTAAAGCAATGGATATTGCTAAAAAGACTAGAGAGATAGTTGTTGAAAATATTACTCTAGCGTTAGTTATTAAGATTTTATTCCTATTATTAGGTGCTGTCGGTATCGTTGGTATGTGGCAAGCAGTCTTTGCTGATGTTGGAGTTACGATCATAGCAGTATTGAATGCAGTTAGATTACAGTTGAAGAAATTTTAAATAAAATATTTCAATTACAAAAACGAAAGGTTTCGGTAGTCCAATAGGATTGCAGGAACCTTTTTACATTTAAAAAGATTTGTAAAATAACATTAAAAAAAGTATAGTGGTAATGTAATCGTTTACATTGTGGTGTGCAAACTGTTTTAGGTGGGTGATTACTTTGTCCAATAAAAAAAATCAAGAAGATTTAAGTTCACTCTTAGAATGTAAGTCGATTGATCATTTATTGGAACAAAACAATATTGACGATGTGCTTTTAGGTAACTTGATTCAAAAAGTAGAAGTTCTAAGAGATAAGAGTTCATAATAGGTGAACTCTTTTTTTTAATGCCTTGTGAAACCGAATTCACTATTAAATTTGAAATTTACCCTTAATTTCACTACCACCAAAGTAGTAAACTTATATTGTTTACTTACTAAAAATTGGGGGATGTAGTTAAAGTTTTGAAGATAAAGTCTATTCTATATATAGTCATACCAATGTTTCTATTCAGTTCGATGGAAATTGCACTGAAGATAGCAGGGGGACAGTTCAATCCAGTAGAATTGAACTTCATTCGTTTTTTGATTGGTGGATTGGCACTATTGCCTTTTGCCATTATGCATATGCGACAAAATCATATTAAATTGTCAGCAAGAGATTTGTGGCTTTGTGCGTTGACAGGATTTGTTATTGTGGTTGTCAGTATGACGCTGTATCAATTATCGATTCAAATATCTAAAGCTTCAGTTATTGCGATTATCCTTAGTGCTAATCCAATTTTTGGCTTGATGATCGGATTCATTTTTCTCCATGAAAAACTTACTCGTACCAATACATTTGCGCTGATTTTAACTTTAGTTGCGTTATTAGTTATTATTAATCCATTTAATTTAAGCAAACCAGCCGGAATTATTTTAGGATTACTTTCATCTATTATTTTCGGATTATATGGCGTTATGTCTAGAATCTATGGTGGGAAAATTGGAATCAATGGTTTATCTATGACTTGTCTAGCATTTTTATTTGGTGCTGGTGAACTAGGTATCCTGATGGGGTTGACGCACACTAATCTTGTCAGCAATTTACCTGCTAGATATAGCGAGTTTGTCAACGTTCCATTCTTTAAGGGATTAACATGGCAGACTTTACCATTGATCTTATATATATCAGTCCTTGTTACAGGAGTGGCTTTTGGTCTTTATTTCTTATCAATGGAAAAGGTCGGTATCGTGCAAGCTTCATTGATCTTTTTGATCAAGCCAGCCTTGGCCCCCGTATTATCATTATTTATTTTGGGAGAGGCTATTAATGCACGTACAATTATCGGAATTATTATTATTTTAGCGGGTTCAGCAATTACACTTGTTGGTGAAGATATTGCTTACCGTGTCATTGCGTTAGTTAAAAGAACGACGCCTAACAATTAAATATTCAAATTATTAGTCAGTTTCTGTCGATCAGATACTGGCTATTTTTATTTTTGTTAAAAATTAGTTGCTTTAGTTATGATGCTTTCTTTAATATTGAAGTATTATGATTCACAAATTATACTAACTTTAATGAAAACGAGGTGACATCAAATGGAAGAAGATAAAAGAGAAGATGCAACTGAAGTAATAGATACTTGTCTTTTAGCAGGGCGTTTGATGATTGAGGGCGGATCTGAAATGTATCGTGTTGAGGACACGGTAAAACGTATTGCCTATAACTCTGGTCAAAAAAATAGTGCTGCTTTCACTACTCTGACAGGGGTCATGATGAGTATAAAAGGACAGCCGGTAACACAGTTTGGTTCAGTTAATCATCGTGGTATCGACATGGAAAAAGTGGATCGAGTAAACACACTATCACGTCGTTATGGTAATAAAGAGTTGACGTTAAGTCAGTTAAAAGATGAGTTGGATAAACTAGATAAAAATTTGCCGACTTATCCTATGTGGATGCAATTATTAGGGGCATTTTTAGTAAGTGCAACTATGATGATAATCTTCACGCAACAGTATGATTGGTTTGATATCCCTTTGGCTGGTGTCACTGGAACTATTGGATATTTGGTTGCTTTTTATGTTACTCGTACAACTTCAATTAGATTTATAAGTGATTTCTTGGGTTCATTTATTTTAGGTGCCTTAGCAATATTAGGCGTGCGTCTAGGATTGGGACATAATTTAAACAGTATCCTAATAGGGGCGGTAATGCCATTAGTTCCAGGCGTGGCGATCACTAACGCACTGCGTGACTTGTTGGCTGGACATTTGTTATCTGGACTTGAGAGAGCACTAGAGGCAGGAATGAGTGCCTGTGCAATTTCAGTCGGAATCGCCGTTTTATTCAGATACTTTTAGGAGGTTATTATGGACTACTTTGTAAAATTTTTAATTCAAGTAGTACTTAGTTATATTGGTACAGCTGGGTTTGGTTTAATAATAAATATTCCTAAAAGAGCTCTGAATCTTGCGGGATGGTCTGGTACGATCGGTTGGTTAACATATTGGGTCTTGTTTGAAGCTGGGACTGGACGAATGTTTGCTAACTTGATAGCAGGGATAAGTGTTGGTATATGTGGCATCATTTTTGCTCATATTAAAAGAATGCCAGTTATTTTATTTAATATTCCAGGATTAGTTCCACTGGTACCTGGAGCTACAGCTTATCAAGCTGTCAGTAGTTTAGTTTTGGGAAACTTTGATAAGGCAATTGCATTGATAGTTAAGGTATCAATGGTGGCTGGAGCTATAGCTACAGGATTTATGATTGCCCAAATCATAGGGGAATGGTATTACAAAACACAATTAAAATTATAGGAGAGGTGTGGGAATGACTTTTATACTACAATTGGCGAAGATAATCTTTGCCGTTATAGCGATTTATTATGGGGTTAAATTTTTTCGTTTAAAAAATAAGCGTAGACAAGGTGTTAAAAAAAGATTTATTTATAGTTCTGTAGCTTTCATATTACTGTTATTATTTGGGACTCAACCAAACAGTGTAGAATCTTCGGCTGATAGTAATGTAAAAATAGTAAAGAAATATGTTGGTAAAGATAAATATGAAATTGCTAAAGATGAACATACAGCTTTAGTTGCTAAAAAGAAGAAATTAGAAAAGCAAGTTGATAAATCTCAAGATAAAAAAGATGAGATAGTAGACCAACAAAGACAAGAAAAAGAAGATGCAGCTAGAGAACAAGCTAGACAACAAGAAGAACAAGAAAAGGCTCAAAAAAAGGCCCAAGAAGATGCTAAGGCACAAGAACAAGCACAAGCTCAGCAAGCTAAGGCAAGTAATGATTCAGGGTCTGGTGTCACCAAAGGAGATATGAATACTTCTAGTAGCGGACAAATAGTTGGTAATAAGAACTCTCATATTTATCATGTTCCAGGTCAAAGAGGTTATAATATGAACTCCTCAAATGCAGTCTATTTTAATTCTGAACAAGAAGCGATTGCAGCAGGATATAGAAAGGCCAAGGTATAATTATGAAGAAATCAGTAAATATAATTATCACTATTTTGGCCTTATTCACATTGGCCGGATGTAGCAACTCTTCTTCAAAACCGACCCAAGAGACAAAAGTAGTTAAAGATTATTCATATCAGAAAAAAGCATCAAAACTAAACAAGCAAAACAAAGCTCTGAAGTCAGATATTAAGGATCTTCAAGATAAGATTACGAAGAATGAAGACTTTTTAACTGAAAATGATCAAGGAAAGTTTAGCAATAATAGTTCTGATACATCTAAGGATAATTTGGCTAATCTCGACTATACAGGTACTCAAGAAATAGTTGTTAATAATAATCAGCCGGAATTTTCTGATGATGATAAATCAACTGCTAATGGTGCTTGGCAAACATATGGCGATCTGGATAATCTAAATAGAGCAACGTCTGCTAACGCTTTATTAAATGTTTCTCTGATGCCAACAGCCAAAAGAGAAGGACTAACTTGGAATCCAACTGGTTGGCATAATAAAAAAATCAGTTCAGGTTGGCTCTATAATCGTAGTCATTTGATTGGTTACCAATTAACAGGGCAAAATAATAATCCTAAGAATTTAATGACGGGAACACGTTCGTTGAATAGTCCTGAAATGCAGGCACATGAAATGGATATTGCTTATTATCTAAAACAAAGCAGTAATCATTTTGTTAGATATCGAGTAACACCAATTTTTCGTGGAGATGAATTGTTAGCACGTGGTGTTCAAATGGAAGCACAATCAATTGGTGATAACGAGGTTCAATTTAATGTTTATATTTTTAATGTTCAATCAGGAGTAACCTTGAATTATAACGATGGAACTAGTCAGGTTGGATAGGTAATATTGTAAATGTGAATCGATTGAACTGCTATAAAGTTATATATGCGGCGTAAACGTGAAACAAAACATAGCTTTTTCCGCTTAAAATAAATAGTCCCAACAATCCAAAATCGGATTGTTGGGACTATTTCCTTTAATGCTCGAAAGCTGGGCATGTTTTGTTTCACTCTGTTTTGTTTCACTCTGTTATTTGTCGATTAGCCTTAATTACTTCCACCAATCCTTTGTCTATCAGGTTTCTTTCTATGAACTGAGCGATTTTTCTTCCTCCACATTTAGAAGTATGGATATGATCGCCACTATCAAATTCATAAGCTAATCTTGTTTGAGATGCATCGCTGACAAAGGGTGCTAGGTCAACGGCATATGGGAATGATCGAACTATATACTTATTAAATTCTTGTCTAATGACTTCTTTTTTAGGATTCCAAGCGTAGATTCCGTTGTTGATATTTCCTCTAAAAGGTGTGACTGTCATTGGTACAAAGACGATATTATTTAAAGAACATTTTTGATTTAACTTATTGATTCCGTCAATCAATTCTTGACTGGTTGGTAATTCATCGATGGGACTTCCTGCACCGGGATGTAATAGATCATTAACACCTTCCATGAAGATAACGATATCGGGTTGAAAATCGTTGAGCATTTCGTCAAATCTATCAACACCTGCTGGACCAAAACTTTGAACCCATTGTGATTTTCCACTTCCCGGATGAAGCAATCTATTTCCGGAAATTCCATAATTAGCGGTAACTATTCGATTAATATATGTTAATTCTTTTGAAAGAGGGGCACTGAAAAATCCTTGATTTGTTAACGAGTCACCAAAAAAGGCAATTTTGATTGGTTTCTTCTCAACTTGAGCTTGGACTGCTGAAACGCCGAAGAAGAATCCATCATTTCTATCAGTAAAGTTTTTTATTTTGGTAAATGACTCTGAAAGATTGGATCCTAATGAATGAATAGTTTTATTTGGAGAATGAATGTCGATCGTTAAATAATCATTTGCTTTAATATCTATATCTATCCAATCGGTCCATTTTGCTGAATGTGGCGCTAATTCAAAGGTATATTTTCCGTCAACATGAACATCAATTGATTTACGACCCTCTCTGTGTATAACTAGTTTGGTGAATTTTAATGGGACGTCATCATATAGATTATTTAATCTTAAACGAATTTTTTTAGTAGCTAAGGGTTTAAAAATAGTTATTTCCTGATGACCAGATTCATTAATGTTATTTATATTGTTGTAGTCGGAAAAGTCTTGTAGCCAAGTGTCAGTATAAATCATAAATATCACCTTTAATCGTTAGAATTTTTTTTGATTCCCCATATGTAAACTAAAACAAAGGTAATTAGTAAAGTACTTAAATGTGCGATGATTGCATTCAAAAAGTTTGTATCAAATCCTGCTTGTGGATTTACAAATGAAAGTATCCCAACAAGGGAACCGGTTAATGCATAATTATTTACATGTAATAATCCACAGATCAAACCACCGATAGCACTTCCAATGTTTGAAAGTATAAAAATTCTTTGGTGCTTTAATATATATCCATAAAGAGCTGACTCAGTTATTCCACAAAATGCTGAAGCAGATGCTTTGAAAGTGTTTTGGCGACTCTTTTTATCATGTGTTCTTAGTGCTAGAGCTAAAACAGCACCACCTTGGGCAACCATGGTGATTGAAAGCAAGGCATTAAGATAACTATGACCGTTTGTTGCTAGATCATTAACAACAATTGGTATGATTATCCAATGCAATCCCATAGTGATCAAGAATTGATAGAGACCGTCGATCAGTAATCCAATTATGCCCGGATTCCAGCTATAGATCGTGTTTACACCATCTGATAGTTTATAACTGGCAATCAAGATAATAGGTCCGGCAATGATAATGACTAGTAATAGAAGAATAATTATTTCTATTATTGGTAAAAATATAGTTTGTAAAATTCTGGGGATGAACTTTTTTAGAACTCTCTCAAGGTGCTTTGCTACCCATGCTGCAAAGATGATTGGGAAAATAGATGAAACATAATTTGTCATAATTGCAGGGAATGGTAGGTAAGCGGCTACGGTGGAAAAGTAAACTAATATTGCACCAACGACTGCCAAAATTACCGGATTCGAATGTAGTCGTTTTGCGGAAGTATAACCTAAGAGAACCGGTAAGAAGTAAAATACACCTTTAGGAATGGTGTTTAATGTTATATAGAGACCACTACTTTTCTCCATAATATGGAATTGGAGTAGTATTGCTAGAACTCCTTTGAACATACCAGCGCCACCCAAAATTCCAACCAGTGGAGCAATGGATTCTGTTAAAACGCTTAGAAAACGCGAGAAATCTCTTTGTACCTTTTGAAAGAAGGGTACTTTTTTAGTTTTATCTTCTTCAGGTGGTTTTTCATGATCGGTACCAATTTGTTTTATTATTTCATCATATACGTTAGTAACTTCTTGTCCTATGACGATTTGATACTGTCCACCACCTTTTGCTACATCGATAACCTTAGGTATTTTCTTTAATTCTTCTTTATTTGTTAGAGATTCATCTTTTAAATAAAATCTCAATCTTGTTATGCAGTGTATCAAGGATTTGATATTATCCTTACCACCCACATTTTTTATGATTTCTGTTGCAATTTTTGAGTACGAAATATCTTCCTTGTTTGAAGATTTAGAGTTTTTAGGAACAACAATAGCTCCTGTTTCTTTAGCTTTTTTAAGCCAGTCTGTACATGAATATCTTTTAAATAATCAGCTGTATTTGTGATTGCTACGATGACAGTAGTTGGACGTCCAGAATCCTTGATTTGTTGGACATCCATCGTTCCGATTTCTTGCCCGGCTTTTATTTTTTGATCAGCAGAAATACTCAGTTTAAATGGTTTTCCGGATAGTTCGACAGTATTGATTCCCATGTGTACCAAGACTTCAGCGCCATCATCAGTCTTCATTCCAAAAGCATGTAAAGTTTCAGCAACATAAGCTACTGTCCCACTAACTGGGGCATAAACGTTGTTATCATTAGGTTCCACACCGAAACCTTTCCCCATTAATTCTTGAGAAAAAACAGGGTCATTCACCTGTGTAAGAGGAATAACATTTCCAGATACCGGAGACATTAAAGTTAAATCGGTCGTTTTAGGCATAATATTACCTCCATGTTAATAAAGATGAGGTTTATGGTTTATAATAAAAGTATATTTTTTTGAATTATTTTAAAAAATTGGCTTTTATTGATAACGGTTTCACTGTTATTATAATACCATGTTTAAACATGTTATAACAGTACCTGTTTAAACAAATAATTCTTTTATAATCTAAGTTGAGGAAAATTTGATGCCAAAGAAATTGTATACAGAAATTTACGAAGCACTAAAAAAAGAAATAGAAACTAATGTATATCCTCCAAAGACATCTCTTCCTAGAGAAGAGGATCTTTCAAAACGCTTTGACGTCACACGAAACACAGTCCGTAGAGCCCTCAAGCAGTTGCAAGAAGAGGGTCTTGTTTATGCTGTAAAGGGTCGTGGGGTTGTTGTATTAGAACCTGTTCGTAGCAACCAAGTAGTTTTTTCTGCCAATAATTCTGAAGGATTTCAAGGATTACGTTCTTTTCCACAAAATAAATTTATTCAAGAGTTGGATACTGACGTTTTGAACTTTAAGGAAATCATTGTCGATGAAAAGATAGCAAACCTAACCTCGTTTAACATCAATGATAAAGCTTTTTATTTAGAAAGGTTACGCCTATTTGATGGAAAAGGGTTAGCAATTGATCATAGTTATTTTAGATCTGATGCTTTAAAGGGATTTAGTAGAGAAGACGCGCAAGGTTCTGTTTATAAATACATTCGAGACAATGAATTGTTTAAGGTAGCAGCTCAAAGATCTATTTCATCAGTTGTTTCAGCTAATCAAAGAGATAGTGAAGTTTTGGAATTAGGTGATTTGAACTGTGTAGGTTCATTAACAAAATTTGTTTATACCGATATTGGAAGTTTATTTGAATATACAGAAACACGTTATGTGCCAAACAATTTTGCAATGTTAGGATTTCAGTATTACTAGGAGATAGTTATGAAATACGAATGGCGTAAGCAAGAGAAAAATCTTTATTTACCAAAGCAAAAACCAGTAGTGTTAGATATTCCAGAACAATCATTTATTTCTTTACCTGGACAAGGTGATCCAAATGGATCCGATTTGAAGGAGCGATTGCAGGCTCTATATCCGATGTCTTATGGGATAAAAGCTGAATACCGAAAGTATTGTAAAGATAAAGAAGTTGAATTTGATGATTATGTAGTTTTTCCATTAGAAGGTGTTTGGTCATTAACAGAAGCCGGACAGAAAATGGATCATTTGGATAAAAATGAATTTATTTACGATATTATGATGCGAGTACCTGATTTTGTGCCAAGTGAAGTTGTTGAAGAAGCCATTAAAAACGTTAAAGAAAAAAAGTATCAACCATTAATGGATGATTTGGAACGAAAGACATATTCAAAAAAGCAAGTTATCGAGATTCTTCATATTGGGAAGTATGATGATGAACCAGCTAGTTTTGAATTGATGAATCAAGAATGTGCCAAACTCAATAAAACAAGAGTTTCAATGATACATCGAGAAATATATTTGTCAGATGCAAGAAGAGTTGAACCTGATAAGTTAAAAACTGTTTTGAGATATGAAATTAAATAAGATAAATTATTTGCTATATTATTAAAGCTTTGCTATTGTCATACATGATTCGATGATTATCTAGCGAGACTTCCTCACAAAATATAGAGGAATAGGTAAATTATATGGCAAGAAAAGCAAAAATTGAGCGTGAAAAAAGACTACAAGAGACTGTAGCTAAATACGCTGAGTTACGTCAAGAACTAAAGAGTTCTGGCAATTATGAGGAATTAAGTAAGCTCCCAAGAGATGCTTCACCAACAAGATTACGTTCGCGTGATCTGATCGATGGTAGACCAAGAGGTTATATGAGTAAATTCAAAATGTCTCGTTTGAATTTTAGAGCATTAGCACATGCTGGTCAGATTCCCGGAGTTAAAAAAGCAAGTTGGTAAACGTGAAAAGGACTAGTTGGTCATATTTTGACCAACTAGTCCTTTTTTTAGATTTATATAATAAATTTAATATTTTTTGAGAATGCCCCAAAACCCTCATATCACAATAATCCTATTAAAAAATTCCAACTTTCGTAAGATTGATTTACAAAAAATGGAATTTTTCGTTGTAATTTACTTCAAGGGTGTGTAGTATAAACTTTGGAAAGAGATTTACGTGTGTGGTTAATCTCTTGTGTGTATACAAAATAATGTGTGGTTATTTTGTGTATGTTATGTCGTAATTTAACTAATTAAAGTCGAGGGTACAAACATGAAAAAAACATCTATTCTTTTTTTAGCTGCATCCGTTTTGGGAATCGGAGCAGCATTTGCATCACCAACAACAGCAGAGGCACATTCAGTAACTGCCAAGAATTACACTGCTGAAGTTTCATCTGATCAAGCAACACTTTATGACGATTCTGGTAATAAGATCGACGTTGCTCTTCCAGCTAACAGTACATGGGCTGTCGGAAGTGTTAATAACATTAACGGTAAAGATTATTACGAAGTATCAACAGGGGCATATTTAAGTTCAGATGATAGTTATTTGTACAAAAAAAGACCTGAGGTTATCAAAGTAGCCTCAGATCACTCAGTTCCTATTTATGATCATAACTTCGAAGAAAGAGACGATTTGTCTGTTACTCCTGGAAGTTCATGGTATTCAGATTCAGTAATTACTAGTCAATTAGGAATACCTTATGTACGTATTTCTACTGATGCTTACGTTTCAATGTATGATGTTATAGAACAAAAAGTTACATCTTCAATTTCGTAATATTTGAATTAATAATTTGTGTGTGTTGTGTGTGTGGGAAGTCTATCGATGTGTGGTCGATAGACTTTTTATATTACTTAATTATGTGTGTGTATGTTACTTTTTCTTATGAGGGTTAACATCTATTACAGTTATTACTATACAACCATAAGTGAATTTATATATCCCAATTTTTGAAAGACATTCTTACAAAAATTGGGATATTTTTATAAAGCCTTATTTATAGGGGTTTATAGAGGGTTAAATAAAAGGTTGGTGGTGTTTTTTTGCCGCCTCCGGTAATAAGAAAGTGCTGCATGCTATGGGAACGTTTCGAGCCAAGGTCTCGAAACTAGATTTTGAGCTTTGCTTACGCAAATCTCAAAATACTTCCGTGGTGTAAGGTCGCAAGCGACCAACACCACATTCATAGCTAGCAGCACTTTCTTATTACCTCCAGCTTGATATAGGTAAATTTAAATATATATATATATATAGGATCAATGTTATCTGGGTTGAGTTGTGAACAAATATGTCATATAAAAAAGACCATCCATAAAGCGGGTGGTCTTAAGTATTCGTACGATTAATTTTTATTACAGTAAACCAACTAAAAATAAGCTGGAGATATTGAGTAATGGAACCAGTTGTGAAAGTGGAGTTGAACGCTTGCGTTCTTACTCCACCGACGATTCGAAGATTTGCGTAAGCAAAGCTTCAAATCGAGACTTCAGACCTCGGCTGAAGTCGGTCGCACAACAGGTGGAATTACTCAATATCGGAAGCACAAACGAAACTATTTAATACTTATCCTCATCAGGTCTTTGAATATGCTCTGGGAAAGGATGTTCCATAGCAACTTTGTTAAATTGAGGCATTGCAATTCCAGGAAGAGCTCCCTTTGGCATTGGCTCTTTGTAATTCTTACCACATGATTGATAATCAGGTAGAATTCCTAACTTAATAAAGATAGTTTGTTGATAAGCAATTTCGGCGTTCCATTCAAGTGTCTCCATAACTCTTGTAGCGACATGTAAATCAGTAGATGTTACCAAAATCCCGTGACTATTCAATAGGAAAACATTTTCCATAGCTTTGTCACCGATTTTTAGTAATGCCTCATGAACAGTGTCAGCTAATTCTTGAGTACATGCTGGTGCATATGGTAGGCATTTGATCTCTCCTAATTCACGTGTAACTTCAGTAACATTTGGCATATCCATTCCGGCAGTTGCCCAAAACATTGCCTTTGGTGCGTGTGAGTGGTAGACGCAGCGAATTCCTGGATGTGCTGTGTATGCTTCTTCGTGCATATTTACTTCTCTTGTGACATCACCGACACCATCTACTTTTTCATAAGTCTCGCCATCAATGACTAAAATCTGTGCTGCATGAAGATCAGCATAGAATGTTTCTGACATGAAGGTAGGTGTCATCAAAATATAAGGATGATCATTTTGATCAAATACCTTAACTGACATATTTCCGCCGGCAATATTTGTATCTTTTCTATCGAACATCTTGTGAACTGTGTTGGCTAAATCCTCACGTTCAGTTTGAAACATCATTTTCATAATATAAGACTCCTTCAAATGAAATATTATTTTTGTGGATAAAATACAACATTTGATGTCAATGAACATTATATCCTGCTAGGATAAAATAGAAGCAGTGGTTAAAGAGATTGAATAAAATTCAGATAGTAACCATTATACAGTTCACATATGTTCAAAATGATTCAAAAATTGGAGGCAATAGTTCATGTATCGAAAAGAACGTTTAGATAAAATTATGGAAATAATGAATAAAAAAAAGATAGTAGATATGAAATTATTGGAAGAATTGACTTATGAGAGCCGTTCTACTTTAAGACGTGATTTGATTGTTCTGGAAGATGAACATAAAATTAATCGAAACTTTGGACAAGTGGAATTGGTCAGCAATAATAATGTTGAATTTGGATATCAAGTTAGAGCTGGTGAAAATCTGGAATGTAAGAAATACATTGCCGGTATTTGCGATACTTTTATAGGTAATAATCAGGCATTAATAATAGATTCAAGTACGACTGCTTCTTATTTAGAACCGTATTTAAGTGAAAGAAATAATCTGGTAGTTATTACTAATGGATTACATCTAGCAACTAGTTTAAATGGTAATCCTAAGATCAAGACCTTTATTGCCAGTGGGCGTTTACGTCCATTTTCAGGTTCTATAATTGGAGATTCTGCAAGAAGATTTATGGAGAGTTTCCACGCTGATATTGCTATTATTTCTTGCGCAGGTGTGGACAAGAATGGAATTTATATGGCTAGTGATGAACAGTCAGCTGTAAAATCTCAAATGATAAAGCAAGCAGAAAAGACCATCTTGTTATGTGACCATACTAAAATAAATCGGGTCGATTACTATAGATTGTGTGGACACGAAGATATAGATGTGATCATAACTGATGAGATGCCACCGGAAGACTTTTTACAGTCAATTGAGGATCAAAACGTAGAAGTAGTCTATTAGAAAAATGAACTGGTTTGGATAAGCTGTTAAAAGAAATTCACAATTTGAACAGGTAAACGGAGTGATTTATGCACTTTATTCAAAAGTGCTGGAATCCATTGAACGTTGTAATGTAAGCGCTTTATAATCTAGGCGTGGATGAAGTACAAACACAAAAAATGGAGGGTTTACATTATGTTAAAAACTGAATTTCCAAAATTGGGTATCCGTCCTACAATTGATGGCCGTAGACGTGGTATTCGTGAATCACTCGAAGATCAAACAATGGAAATGGCAAAATCAGCTGCTAAGTTGATTGAAAGCACATTAAAATATCCAGATGGAACTCCTGTAAAAACTGTTATTGCTGATACAACAATTGGTGGCGTACATGAAGCTGCCATGGCAAAAGCAAAATTTGATAAAGAAAATGTTTGTGGTACTTTAACTGTTACACCTTGCTGGTGCTACGGTAGTGAAACAATGGACATGACAAAGACATTGCCTCATGCAATTTGGGGATTCAATGGTACAGAACGTCCAGGAGCTGTTTACCTAGCTGCTGTACTTGCTGCACATACTCAAAAGGGTATTCCAGCATTCGGTATTTATGGTAAAGATGTTCAAGATGCAGATGACACTTCAATTCCGGAAGATGTTAAAGAAAAGATTATTCGCTTTGCTAAAGCTGCATTTGCTACAGGTATTATGCACAATAAAGCATATCTATCAATTGGTAATGTTGCCATGGGTATTGGTGGATCAATCACAGATGCTGATTTCTTCCAAGACTACTTAGGTATGCGTAATGAATACGTAGATATGTCAGAAATCGTTCGTCGTTGGGACGAAAAAATCTACGATCCAGAAGAATTTAAGAAGGCTCTCGCATGGGCTAAAGAATATACACCAGTTGGACCAGATGTATATAACGAAGATGATCCTAATAAATTTAGTGATGAAGAAAAAGAAGCTCAATTAGAAAAATGTGTCAAGATGTACATGATTGCTAAAGACTTGATGGATGGTAACACAACTCTTGAAGAGTTAGGTTACAAAGAAGAGTCAGAAGGTCATTATGCAATTGCTGCTGGATTCCAAGGTCAACGTCAATGGACTGATCACTTCCCTAACGGTGACTACATGGAAACAATGATGAACTCACAATATGACTGGAATGGAATTCACGCACCACACGTATTTGCTACTGAAAATGATAGTTTGAACGGAACATCAATGTTGTTCAACTACTTACTAACAAATACACCTCAAATCTTCGCCGATGTACGTACATATTGGAGTGCAGATGCTGTTGAAAGAGTTACAGGAACTAAATTAACAGGTCTTGCAGAAAATGGATTCTTACATCTATCAAACTCAGGTGCACAAACACTTGACGCTACAGGTGACGAGAAGATCGATGGCAAACCAGCTATCAAACCATTCTATGATTTAACAGAAGACGAAGCTAAAGCAAATCTTAAAGATACACGTTGGATCCCTGCAAATATCGGCTACTTCCGTGGCGGTGGTTTCTCAAGTAACTACGTTACAAAGGGTGGACCAGAAGGAATGCCTGTAACAATGTCACGTATCAACCTTGTTAAAGGTGTTGGACCAGAATTACAAATTGCTGAAGGATATGCTGTTGACTTACCAGAAAATGTCTTTGATGTTGTCAACAAACGTACTGATCCAGGCTGGCCTTCAACATTCTTCGTTCCAAAACTAACTGGTGAAGGTGCATTCAAGTCAGTATATGACGTAATGAACAACTGGGGTGCAAACCACGGTGCAATTAGTTACGGTCATATTGGTGCCGACCTTATCACATTAGCATCTGTTCTTCGTATACCAGTTAATATGCATAACGTTGATGAAGACAAGATCTTCAGACCACGTTCATGGGCTTCACTTGGTACAGCTAACCTTGAAGCTGCTGACTTTAATGCATGTAAGACATTTGGACCACTATACGACTAAAATGAATGGATGTGTATCTAATGAAACGTAATGTAATCGCTGTTGATTTAGGTGCAAGTTCAGGAAGAATAATTTCAGCATCTTTGAAAGATGGAAAAATGGAACTGAAAGAACAGTTCCGTTTTTCTAATCAACCGATAGAATTGACCGATTCACTATATTGGGATTACTTAAAAATATTCCAAGAAATAAAATACGGATTGATGATCGCCCAACGTGACCTCAAAAAAATTGACAGTTTAAGTGTAGATACTTGGGGTGTTGATTATGGTTTAGTAGGACACGATGGAAAGATGCTTTTAACTCCTCATAGTTATCGTGATACACGAACAGAAGAGTTTGAAAATAAACTTTATGAAAAACTTACGCCTAAAGAATTGTTTGCTTTAACTGGTGTACAACCTAATTTAATTAATTCTAACTTCCAATTGTTTGCTGATATGAATTTACATCCATATCTAAAAGACGAAGTTGCTAATATCATGTTTATGCCTAACTTGGTAGAGTATTTCTTCAGTGGAGTTAAGTCTAATGAATTTACAATTGCTTCTACAAGTGGACTCTTAGACGGAGTCAGTCGCGAATTAAGTGATGATATCTTCAATCGTTTAGGATTTAAGAAAGAATGGTTTGGAGATATACAACGTGGTGGACATGTCCTTGGTAATGTATTGCCAGATATCTCCAAAGAAGTACATTTGGATTCTGACATTAAAGTTATCGACGGAATTGGACACGATACAGGTGCTGCGGTATATTCATTGCCTATTTCAAGTCAAGAAGCTAAAAATGTTGCATTTATCAGTTGCGGTACATGGTCGATTGTTGGTCAACAAACTGATAAACCAGTTGTAACTGAACAAGCCTTTGAAGCTGGTTTAACTAATGAGGGATGTTTTGACGGTGGAAATCGTTTACTTCAAAATATTACTGGACTTTGGATAGTTCAGGAGCTTCAAAAAGAGTGGTCATTCGAAGGTGAAATGGTTGAATTCAGTAAGATGGTTGATGAAGCTGAAAGTGCTGAATATATTGGTAGTTATATAGATCCAAATGATCCACTATTTGCTACACCAAGCAATATGGAAGAAAAAATCATTCAGTTCTTAAAAGAAACTGATCAAAAACTTCCTAGTTCACGTGGTGAGTTGCTACAAATCGTATTTGAAAGTTTAGCATTAAGTTATCGAGATACGATCAATAATCTTGAAAGTATTACTAATGAAGAAATTAAACGAATTTATATGTTTGGAGGTGGGATCAAAAATAGATTACTTGTGCAATTAACGGCTAATTTCTGTAAGAAAGAAATTCAAACAGGACCAACCGAAGCCAGTGTTACAGGTAATGTACTAGCTCAATATAAGGCACTTGGATACTTTAAAGATGATTCCGAACGATTAAGTATCGTTAAGAGTTCTTTTGACACTAGAATAATAACCCCACAAGCTATGGATTCAGATGAATTAAATAGTCGAATCGACGGTTTTACAAAAATCTTGAAGAAAGAAATTGTTAGTTAGGGGGTCAAATCATGGAAGAAGTCCAAAATGCAGAAAAGAAAATAAAAACTGCGCCGATAGTTTATGTCTTTGCTATATTAGGTGGATTTGCCGGATTGTTATATGGTTATGATTCAGGTGCTATTTCATTAGCACTTCCATCAATTACTAGTGCGTTCGGATTAAACGCCGCTGAAAAAGGTTTAGTTGTAAGTTTTCTTCTATTTGGTGCTTTACCATCGATCGTTGTATTTACAGCACTAGAGAAAAAAATTGAACGTCGTAATGTTTTAATTGTCGGAGGTATTGTCTTTATTGTAGGTAGTATCATGTCAGCTATGGCCGGATCAACTGCATTCTTGATGTTTGCTAGATTGGTTCTTGGTATTGCTGCTGGTATTGCTAATATGTATGGATTGATTTATTTATCAGAATTAGCTCCTAAAAATATTCGTGGTTTAATGTCATCGCTTTATCAACTGAGTGTTAATATCGGTATCTTAGCCGCATACGGTGTTGGTGCTTATAACTTGGAAAATAATGCTTGGCGTTGGACATTAGGACTTGGAGTTGTTCCAGCTGTTATCTTCACAGTCGGAATGTTATGCAGTCCACAAAGTCCTCGTTGGTTGATCAGAGATGGTCAAATCGATAAGGCTAGAAAAGTCCTTAAAAAAGTTCGTGTTACAAATGAAGAAGTTGAAGGCGAAATTGTCGATATTCAAAACAGTTTGAAGACTAAAGAAGCTGGTTTGGGTGAGTTATTTGGTAAATTTAGACCAGTTTTGACATTGTTATTCGTCCTAACAGCTTTCCAAGTATTCACAGGTATTAATGCTGCCGTTTACTATGCACCAGAAATATTCCATAACCTTGGATTAGCACATGCAAGTATTATCGCTGACTTTGGTGTTGGTGCAGCGTTAGTTATCTCAACTTTAGTATCATTACCATTCATTGACCGTTTAGGTCGTAAGAAGTTACTTGAAATTAGTTTAGGTGGTCAAGTACTACCAGCCATTGCTATGTGTATTTGGTCAACTAATGCTACTATTGCTGTTATTTCAATTTTCCTATATGTATTCATGTTTGGCTTTGGTTTAGGACCTGTATTCTGGTCATACGTTCCAGAAATTCTTCCTCTAAAAGCCAGAGCTTTGGGAATGGGTGTTATCACCTTTACACAATACTTATTTAATGCCTTATTCTCATTGATTTTCCCAATTATTTTGGAAGCAATCGGAATTAATATTTTCTACTTCTTTGCTGCCTTATCTGCCTTTGCCGTTTGGTATATTCATAAATACGTGCTTGAAACAAAAGGTAAATCATTGGAAGAAATCGAATCATACTGGGAACACAAGGAGGCTTAAGATATGTTAAATAATATTCCTAAAGAATTATCCCCAGAACTTGTTAAATGTCTTATGGAAATGGGACATGGGGATGAGATCCTATTAGCTGATGGAAACTATCCAGCTTTGACAAATAACGATCGTGTTATTCGCGCAGATGGATTAGGCGTTCCAACACTATTGGAAGGAATTCTTAAATTAATGCCACTTGATACATATTCAGACTATCAAGCCATTTTAATGGAGACCGTTGAAGGTGATCCTCGTCCAGATATTTGGGACACATATAAGAAGGATATCGGAGATGCCTTTCCAAAATATAATATTAAAACTATTGAACGTCAGAATTTTTACAAGTATTCAAAAGGATGCTTTGCAATAATTCAAACCGGCGAAACTGCTCTATATGGAAACTTGATCCTTAAAAAAGGTGTCGTAGTTCCCAAAGATTAATAAATTTGCATAAGTTGCTTTCTACATATGGTTCTTTGTCAAATCGTATTGATGAATGATTTTGGACCTGAGGCACCTCTTAA